>NZ_JBEZDP010000003.1:0-317984 GCF_040648395.1 Micromonospora sp. NPDC049151 | reverse complement strand
CCGCTTAAATACACACACCCCAACACTGATTTCATCCCCCCACACCCCCCCCCACAACCCCACGTCCAGGTATCACAACACTCTCTGAGGGAGGCGCCGTGCGCTGGCGCAGCTACGTGGCGGTGGGCGACAGCTTCACCGAGGGCATGGACGACGCGTATCCGGACGGCAGCTACCGGGGCTGGGCCGACCTGGTCGCCACCCGCCTCGCCGCCGAGGCCGGTCCGGACTTCGGCTATGCCAACCTGGCCATCCGGGGCCGCCTGTTCCCGAACGTGGTGGCCGAGCAGGTGCCGTCCGCGCTGGCCATGAAGCCCGACCTGATCAGCTTCGCGGCCGGCGGCAACGACGTGCTGCGCCGCAGCTTCGACCCGGACGTGTTCGTGCCGCGCTACGACGCCGTGGTCCAGCGGCTCCGGGGCGGCGGCAGCGACGTGGTGCTGTTCCGGTTCGCCGACGTGATGGCCCGGCTGCCCGGCCAGCGACTGGTGGCCCCCCGGGTGGCAGTGCTCAACCGCGCGGTCGGCGAGGTGGCCGAGCGGCACGGCGCGATCCTGGTCGACCTGTACGCCGACGACACCTACCTCAACCCGCTGCTGTGGAGCACCGACCGGCTGCACCTGTCGGCCGCCGGGCACCGCCGGGTCGCCGCCCAGGTGCTCGCCGCGCTCGGCGTCGGCTGCGACGAGGAGTGGCTGCTGGTTCCGCCGCACCCGGCACCCAGCCCGTGGCTGGCAGCCCGCGCCGCCGATCTGCGCTGGGCGGGCAAGCACCTCGCGCCGTGGATCAAGCGCCGGTTGACCGGGCGGTCCTCCGGGGACTTCGTCACCGCCAAACGGCCGGTGCTCGGCCCGGTCGACGCCGACTGAGCGTGCGTACCGTCCACGCCGCCGACCTGCTGCGGCTGACACCCGACGACCCGCCCCGCGCGGGGTTGGCCGTCGTGGTCGCCGGTGACCGGGTCGAGGCGATCGTGCCGACGGCCGAGCTGCCCGGCGCGTACCCCGGTGTGCGGGTGCGGCGGTGGGCCGGCACGCTCGGGCCGGCGCTGGTGCACGACGGCCCGCTGCCTCCCGCGCCCACGCCCCGCGAGCGGGTGCACGCGTTGTTCCGGCTCGGCGTCGCCGCCGTGGTCGGGGAACACGTCACCGATCCGGCGCTGCGGTCCGCCGCGGCCCGCAACGACGTGGCGGTGCTGCCCGCCGCCAGGCCGCCCGCGCTGGTGGCCGGCGGGCGGGCCGACCTCGCCGTCTTCGATCCGGACGGCTCCTGCCGCGCCACTGTGGTCGCCGGGCGGCTGGTGCACCGCCGCGCCTGACCCAGCCGGACGGCTCGACGGCGTCCACCGGACGTCCTATGTGTCCCGTGCTTCGCCTATTGGGATCGCCCGATGTCCGCCCGCCTGGGTAGCATCCGCTGCCCCCGTCGATCAAGTACGGGGTGACACAGGGGAAAGGTGGATGGGGTTTGACCCTCATGCCTGACAGAAATCCACGTCGGACCGGCCGGCGAGGTCTGCTCGCCGCCGCGCTGGCGACAGTGGTCGTGGCCGGGACGGTGACCGCCACCGCGGCGCCGGCCGCCGCGTACGACATCCGCTACGAGACGAACACCTCCTGGGCCTGGACCGACTCGCGCTCACCCGCCAAGATCAATATCGATCAGCCCGGCGACGTGCCGGTCGGCATCTGGACGGACGCGAAGGGTCGCCCGCACACGTCGCGTGCCTACTTCACGTTCGACATCTCCCGGTACCGGGGAGCGGAGATCGAGACGGCCAAGCTCGACGTCACGGAGACGGCCGGGGCGGACTGCACCAAGCGCCCGAAGATCGAGCTGTGGCGCACCGCCGCCTACACCGCCCGGTCGAGCTGGCTCAAGCCACCGGCCGACCTGGCCCTCGTCGACAGCCGCCAGCTCACCGACCGGACCGTCTGCCCGGCGCCCCGGGTGGAGTTCGACGCGGTCGAGGGGCTGCGCCAGGCGCTCGCCGAGGGCCGGTCGACGCTGACCCTCTCGCTTCGGCTGCCCGCCGACGTCGAGCGGGATCCGGCGCTGGCCCGGAAGTACGCCACCAAGGTCGGCATCTCGATCGACTACAACTTCCGCCCCGGCGTGCCGACCGACCTGCGGACCACCGACGGAACGGCGTGCACCACGGCCGAGCCGTACCAGGTGATCCGCTTCCCCGCCCTCTCCGGGGTGGTGCACGACCGGGACCGCAACGACGGCGGCGGCACGGACCATCTCACCGTCTCCTTCGCGGTCTGGCCGGTCGACGAGCCGGAGGCGCGCATCGAGCAGACCAACAACGCGCGCGACGGCCAGCGCGTCGTCGGCCGCTTCGACCACATCTATCCATCGCCGTTCGAGCACGACCGGACGTACGCCTGGCAGATGCGGGCGGCGGACAGCCGGGCCACCGGCGAGTGGAGCCCGGTCTGCTACTTCCGCCTCGACATCCGTGGCCCGGCCACCCCGCCCACCGTCACGTCCACCGACTTCCCGGACGACCGTGAGTGGCACCCGGCTCTGCCCGGCGAGTTCACCTTCACCGCCAACGGCGCCGCCGACGTGGTGCGGTACGGCTACTCGTTGGACTCCGGCGTCGAGAAGACGGTCGACGCCGACCGGACGGGCGGTGCGGCCACCGTCACGCTCACGCCGGACCGCGGCCTGAACACGCTGCGGGTGTGGAGCCTGGACGCGGTCGGCAACCGCTCGACGACCACCGCGTACGAGTTCCTCGCCGAGGACGTGTCGCCGGTCATCGAGGGACGGCTGAACGAGATCGGCGTGCCGGCGACGTTCCAGCTCCGTCCGCAGATGGACGGGGTGGTGCGCTACCGCTACGCCCTGGACGGCGACCCGGAGCGGACGGTCGACGCCGCCGCCGACGGCTCCGCCGCGATCACCGTCACCGCGACTCGTGGTGGCTTCCGCACCCTCACCGTCACCAGCGTCACGGCGGGCGGCGTGGAGGTCAGCGGCATCCGGGAGTTCCACCTGCCGACCGAGCCGATGATCTCGGCCACCGTCTACGAGGAGTGGACCGGCGGCGGCGGACAGGGCATACCGGGTGTCTTCACCTTCACCCCGCGTATGCCGGACACGGTCAGCTACCGCTACCGCTTCGACGACGAGCCGGGCACGGTGGCCGCGAAGGCCGACGGCACCGCGTCGGTGACCTGGACGCCGACCGGTGAGGGATGGGTCAACCTGGCCGTGTGGAGCGTGAGCCGGGACGGCACCGAGTCCGAGCCGGCGACCTGGTTCTTCCGGGTGTGGGACCTGCGTCCCGCCGTCTCCGCCGACCCCTACCGGGCCGACTGGCCCGCCGGTGGTCCGGGCCAGCCGGGCGAGTTCCGGTTCACCTCGGAGGTCCCGGAGACGGTGGCCTTCCTCTACCGGTTCGACGACGGCACCGAACAGCGCGTCGAGAGCGGCGCCCGGGCGACGGTGAGCTGGACGCCCACCGAGGGCGGGCAGCACACGGTCACCGTTCGCGGGGTCACCGCGGACGGCACCCGCTCGCCCGAGACCGTCTGGACGTTCCTGGTCGACGACGCCCCGCTGGTCCGGTCGGCGGAATATCCGGAGGGCGGCAGCAGCGGCCTGCCCGGAGTCGCCGGGACCTTCGCCTTCACGCCGCAGCGGTCGAACGTGGTCCGGTACCACTACTCGTTCCAGGGCGCGGAGCCGACGACAGTCGACGCGGCGGCCGACGGCACCGCCACCGTCACCTGGACCCCGGAGCAGGCCGGCTGGCACCAGTTGACGGTGATCGCGGAGACCGCTGACGGCACGCGCACCGGGCAGCGCGAGTACCAGTTCACCGTCCGCGATCCCAAGCCGCGGGTCATCTCGTACCTGTACAGCGAGTGGGGTTCGAGCGGTGGCATCGGCGTACCCGGTGGCTTCCGCTTCGACTCCGACCTGCCGGACACGGTGGCGTTCGTCTACCGGCTCAACGACGGGCCGGAGCAGACCGTCGACGTCACCGACGACACCGCCGCCGAGCTGACGGTCACCCCGGACCGGGCCTTCCGGAACACGCTCACCGTCCGGGCCCGCTCGTCGTCCGGCGAGCTGTCCCCGGAGACCAGCTACTCGTTCCTGGTCAGCAGCGTGCCGGGCGTCAGCTCGACCACCTACCCGCTCGGCGGGTCGGGCGGCGGTCCGGGCGTGCCCGGTGTCTTCACGTTCACCCCCGGGATGCCCGACGTCGACAGGTACGTCTACCAGTTCGACTACGCCCCTGAGGTCACCGTGCCGGCCGGCGCGGACGGCTCCGCCTCGGTCACCCTCACGCCGGCCGAGGCCGGCTGGCACACCGTGACGGTGTACGCGATCGACAAGGCCGGCAACCGGTCGGACCTCGCGTACCAGTGGTTCATCGTCGAGGGCTGATCGTCTGATCGCACCGGCCCCACCACCTTTCCGAGGTGGTGGGGCCGGTGTCACATCCGCGGCTCCGGATCGGGCGTACCTTGGGGCTCATGCCTGTGCCGAGTGATCCGCATCCACACCTCCAGTCGTACGCCGACCCGCAGCGCCTGGTCACCACCGAGTGGCTGGCCGAGCACCTGGGCGACGAAGGGCTCGTGGTGGTCGAGTCCGACGAGGACGTGCTCCTCTACGACACCGGCCACATCCCCGGCGCCGTCAAGGTCGACTGGCACACCGAACTCAACGACCAGGTCACCCGCGACTACCTGGACGCCGCGAGCTTCGCCGAGCTGTGCGCCGCCAAGGGCATCGGGCGGGACGACACAGTCGTCTTCTACGGCGACAACTTCAACTGGTGGGCCGCGTACGCCCTCTGGGTCTTCTCCCTCTTCGGTCACCAGGACGTGCGGCTGCTCGACGGCGGCCGGCAGAAGTGGGTCGCCGAGGGACGGGAACTGACCCGGGACAGGGTGAGCCGGCCCCGCGCCTCGTACCCGGTGCCGGAACGCGACGACGCGCCGATCCGCGCGTACCGGGAGCAGGTCATGGACCACGTGGCGGCCGGCCGGCCGCTGGTGGACGTGCGTTCGCCGGGCGAGTACACCGGCGAGATGCTGCACATGCCGGACTACCCGCAGGAGGGCGCGCTGCGCGGCGGGCACATCCCGGGCGCGGTGAGCAAGCCGTGGAAGTCCGCCGCGAACGACGACGGCACGTTCAAGTCCGCCGACGAGCTGCGCGCCATCTACGCCGACCAGCTCGGGCTGAGCCCGTCCGACGACGTGGTGGCCTACTGCCGGATCGGTGAGCGGTCCAGCCACACCTGGTTCGTGCTGCACCACCTGCTCGGCTTCCCGCAGGTGCGCAACTACGACGGCTCGTGGACCGAGTGGGGCAACCTGGTCCGGGCCCCCGTCGTGAAGGGCGACCAGCCCGGCGGCCTGATCCGCTGAGCCGTCCCGGCCGGTCCCGCCGTGGTCGCGGCGGGACCGGCCGGTTTTGTACCGGTCAGCGGGCGGCGATCGACAGCAGGCCGGGGACGTCGCCCGCCACCCAGTCGACTCCGCCGGTCTCCGGTCGCCACCGGGCCAGCCCGGCGTCGTAGCGGAACAGCAGCGCGCCGTCGGCGGTCCAGCCGTACACCTCGCAGCAGCCCTTGGACCGGCCCTCGCGTCCGAGGTCGAGCAGGCGGGTCACCGCGCCGGTACGGGCGTCGAGCACCGCCACGCCCTCGGCGCCGCTCGTCGTGCCGGCGGCGCCCGCTGTGGTGGTCCACCCGGCCTGGCCGATCCGGTCGCCGCGCTGCCAGCCCCGTCCGTAGACCTCGTCCAGCCGGTAGCCGGGCGGCAGTTCCCCGGTGGTCACCGGCCGCCGCTCCGGCTCGCCACCGGAGGCGGGGAACCGGCGTACGGCCAGGCCGCCGTCCCCGGACCAGCCGCCGACTGTGAACAGGTCACCGGAACGGGCCGGCTCGGGCACGACGAGCGTCCAGGGATCGACCGGCAGCTTCCGTGCCGCTCCGGTGCGCCGGTCCAGCTCGTACGCGGTGTCGTTGTCCCCGACCAGCAGCCGGTCCCCGGCCCAGAGCACGTGTTCCAGGTAGCCGGCGAGCGGGTAGCGGCGGACCGCGCCGTCGGTCAGGCCGACCACGACCACCTCGCCGGTCTGCGCGAACGCGGCGATCCGGCCGTCCGGCGACAGACTGCCCGGCTTGAGCGGAGCGGCCTGGTTGCCCCCGGCGTCGCGGGTGGGCGCGAGCGTGACGACGTCGAGTTCCCGGACGATGCCGTCGTCACCGAGCACCCGGACCGGGCCGGCCTCGCCGGTCTCCGGGTCGACCGGCTGGTAGAGCACCTGCGCCCGGCGCACCGGGCGTTCGGAGAGGCCGGAGGCGACCCGGTCGCCGAGCCGGGCCAGCGGGCCGCCGGCCTGTCCGAGCCGATCCGGGGGCCGCTGCACCACCGGCGCGCTCGGTGCCGACGTCACAGTCGGGCGGGGCGGTGCGGCCGGTGGCGGGCCGGAGCGGTGCAGGAGCGCCGTCGTACCGCCGCCGAGCAGGACCACGGCGACGGCCGCGGCGCCGGCGGCCCGGCGGGCGCGACGGACCCGGCGGGCCCGGTCCCATCCGGCGGCGGCCGGACGAGCCGGCCGGATCTCCTCGGCGGCCCGGGTCAGCAGCCGGGTCAGCTCGGTCTCGGTCACGGGTTCGCCTCCATCCCGGTCATCAGGCCGTCTCCGGGCGCGCCCGGGGCGGGTACGACGTCGCGCAGCTTGCGCAGCGCGTCGTGGCACTGGCTCTTGACGGTAGTCAAGCGTCGGAAGAAGCCAGCGGTTGTAGACGGGCATTGCAGGCATCAACGTCCCCCCGCAGCCTGGCATGATGCCGACGTGGTCAGACTCCTCGACTGGATCGCACCTCGGCTGATGACCTGGATGGTCGTGAGTTCCGCGCTGATCTTGATCTCTATAGCAGTCATCGCAGCCTCCCGCACAGGCGTCGACTGGGGAGTTGCGCCTGCGTGGGCCGCCTTCGGCATCTCGATTCTGGGTACCGTTGCCGCCGTCCACTCCGCGCGGTCATCCCGAACGGCGGCCCAGGCTTCACAGACCTCCGCTCAGACCGGGGTGCGGCAGGCGGCTGCTGCAGAAGAACAGGTCACGATCGCGAAGAGAGCCTTGGAGTTGGCGGAGCAACAGGCACTTACGGCCGGCACCCCAGGCCTTCAAGACTCGCTGCAGGAGGCCCTGACGCAAGAGCTTCCCTACGTCGCCTGGTGGATCGACCAGCGGTCAAAAAACACATACGTCCTGCGCAACATTGGCACCACAGCCGCACGCAACGTAGAGATTGACCAGTCGCGCATCCAATGCATGCTGAGAGGCGCGACCCAGGCCGATGAAGTCGATCCCAACGCCTCGGTGGAAGTCGCCCTCATTCCGATGTTCGGGGCGCCAAAGCCCAACGAGCTGTGGGTTCGCTGGGACGGTCACCCCTCGTGGCAGGCCGTCGCGGTACCGTAGCTTCGGCTGGCTATCCCGGTGTACCGAGTCAGCAGCAGGTCGCACTGCGCGTCGGCGCCCTCAGGCCCTGGCGTCCCGTGAGGACGCCCAGCGCTCACCATGCGGGTAAAGAACCGGTTCACCGGCTCGTCCGGGCGCGGGGCAGTACCAGGGTGGGTACGTCGGCGGGCGGACTCGGCCGGGTGAGGGTGAGGGCGGTATCGACGAACGCGGCGGCGGCGGTGTCGGCCAGGTGCGTCAGGCACGCTACGAGCAACAGCCGGTGTGTGGTGCCCGTCGGTCCGCCGGACTCCGCAGAGCCGGGGTTCGCGGCGGCAAGGCGGGTCAGCAGGCCGAGGTCCACACTTACCTGCCAGGCGGGCATGTTGGTGAGGAGGTGGCGCACCAGCCGCGTCACGTGCTGCGCTGGTAGGCCGATCTCGTCGATCAACAGCACGGCGGTGTGCTCGAGCACGGCGTGACGCCAGGCGCGGGGGTGATGTAGGAGTCGCCTCGTGGCGGCATCGAAAGCGCGCTGGTCATGGGCGTCGAACGCACGGACGCCGGCCATGACGGCGTACCACAGGTCCTGTTCAGGAAGAGTCATGTGACGCCACAACGGTGTGCTCCTTCCATCAAGGTGCTCGGGTGCGGCGGGGGCGGCGGTGCCCTGTGGTGTGACAGTTGGTGCCGGCAGTGGTCCGACACGGGCCACCGTGCGAGGGTGGCGGGCCGGCGGGCGACCACCGTAGGAGGATGATGGTCTCCCCGCCGGCCCCGGGTGGGTGACCGCATTAGTCACCCGGTTCGTCGCCTGTTAGGCGGCGACGTGTCAGCCGCGCAAGTCGCGGCGTCGGTCCAGTGCCAGCATGAGAACGGTGCCGGCGAGGGTCATCCGGATGCCGGCGGCGGCCATGCCGAGGGGGCCAGTGATGGGCAGTTCCGGGGCTGAGGTCGTCGGCCGACCGATCGGTGTGATCGTCGGAGTCCCCGAGCTGGTGGGGGTGTGGGGTGCAGCGGTGGGAGGCCGCTGAACCTGCAGACGTGGGTGAGGGCGTTCGTTGCACGTTGATACCTGGGCTATCACGATCGGCACTTAGCGCTAGACTGAGATGATAGAGCACAGAAATTCCCCTTTTGGAGTTTTTGGGCACATCCCCCGGTCGCCTGACGACTCATCAGCGGGGTCGGTGGGGGCCTTGCCCGTGATCGTCTCTTGGCGTCGGAACTCGATGGTCAGACCCGGCGGACGGGACGGGCGACGCCTAAGGCTATGGACGGGATTGCGCCAATCGGGTGATTGGAGGCGGTATGCGCAACTCGGCTCCTCACCGGGCGTTTTCCTTCGTGTCAACCATCCACGACACGGGGGAACTACATGAGCAAGACCTCTGCGCCACGCAGGCGGCTGGGCATCGGCGCGCGGCTAGCCGCCTTCGCGATGCTGGTCAGCGCCGTACTATTGGTCGCCGCCTCGCCGGCTGTCGCCGATTCCACCATCGCCATCAACCCGGGCAACGTGCCGACCACGGCAGCGAACTTCACCCAGAATTGCGACCCGAACCTCGGCGGCGGTCCGTACGCGAACGAAGACGTCTGGGTGTTCAACCTCCCTGGCAACCCGCAGACCAGTGGAACCTTCCAGTCGATCACGGCGACGTTCAGCACCCCCAGCGGCAACGTCACCCGGACCATCCCCACCGACCCGAACAGTGCCATCGTCAACAACCTCGGCACCAGCAAGGCATGGATCCGGCTACCCGCCGGCTGGACCCTCCTCGGTGCGACCGCGGTGATCTCCGGCACCGCCAACTTCTTCGTCCTCACCCACACCTGTGCCGCCTCGAACCCGGAGGTGAACCCGAAGTTGACGTTGACCAAGACGGGTTCGCCGACCAGTGGTCTGCAAGCCGGTGACAAGGTCACCTACACGTACACGGTAAAGAACGAGTCCACCGGTACGACCGCGCCGATCACGGGCATCACCGTCACAGACGACAAGGTCACCGGGATCACCTGCCTGGCCACCTCCCTCAACCCGGGGCAGAGCACGACCTGCACCGGCACCTACACCGTGACCGACCAGGACGTGAAGAACGGCAAGATCGTCAACACCGCGCAAGCGTCCGGGACATTCGGCGAGCAGACCGTGCCATCCAACAAGGCCACCTTCACCGTCACCACCGTGGTTCCGGCGCCGAAGTTGACGTTGACCAAGACGGGTTCGCCGACCAGTGGTCTGCAAGCCGGTGACAAGGTCACCTACACGTACACGGTAAAGAACGAGTCCACCGGTACGACCGCGCCGATCACGGGCATCACCGTCACAGACGACAAGGTCACCGGGATCACCTGCCTGGCCACCTCCCTCAACCCGGGGCAGAGCACGACCTGCACCGGCACCTACACCGTGACCGACCAGGACGTGAAGAACGGCAAGATCGTCAACACCGCGCAAGCGTCCGGGACATTCGGCGAGCAGACCGTGCCATCCAACAAGGCCACCTTCACCGTCACCACCCAGGTCGTACAGGCCAGCCTGTCGATCGACAAGAAGGCCCGGGTCGAGTCGGACTGCAAGTACGAGTGTGAGAACGACGGCTTCGCTGCCAAGGGCGACAAGATCCATTACACCTACCGGGTAACCAACACCGGCACCGTGACCATCACCAATATCACGGTGGATGACCCGACCGCCGGGCCGGTGGTCTGCAACAGCACCACGCTGGCACCGGGCACCAGCACCGACTGCCACGCCGTGAACCCGCACGTGGTGACCTGGTCCGACGCGAAGAAGGGCAAGGTCGTCAACACCGCGACCGCGAAGGGCACGTACTACGGCAAGCCCGTGGTGTCCGACCCGGCCACCGTCACCGTCTGTATCCGCGACGGCAAGTTCGACCACCGCAAGGGCGGCTGGGACGACAAGGGCGACTGGACCGGCCACGGCGGCAAGCCCGAGCTACCGGTGACTGGAGCCAGCTCCGTCGGAACTCTCTCCGTCGGAGGCGGCCTGCTGGCCGCGGGCGTCCTCCTCATCGGGGCGAGCCGGCTACGGCGGAAGGTGGGCGTCGAGGTCTGACCACCCACAGCGAAGCGCTCCGGACACCTCACGGTGCCGGAGCGCTCCGCTTATCCGGATGGCTGGTGGCGCACTGTGAGACAGGCCCTACCACCTCGCGAGGTCCGGCAAAGGCAGTGCTGTTGTGTGAAAGCTTGGTCGAGTAGGCGTTAGAGGCGAGCGCCGGGCTGTTGTTCCGCAGGTCAAGTGGGCCTGCCGTGGAAGCAGTCAATTGATGAATATCACTGCGATAGTCTTTTCCTAATTTCAGGCAGCTTAGTAGTGCTTTGTTAGGTCGTTGTGGCGTGTCGCTTGAACGGGCGTGGGGGCGGTGTTTGGCTGCGGTGCGTGGATGAGCAGGAACTCGTTCGGTTGCGGGCGCAGTTGGAGGACTTCGCGGCCGGGATCTTCGCGGGGTTGCGGCGCTCGGATCAGCGGGCGACCGGTCTGCGGTATCTGCGTGGGCTGATGCTGGAGGGCCGGCGTAAGTCGATGCAGCCGATGGCCGAGCGGCTCGGGGTCGATCACCAGCAGTTGCAGCAGTTCCTGACCTCGTCCACCTGGGACGTCACTGGCGTGCGGCGGCGGCTGGCCACCGCGGCGGTCGACGTGGTGACACCCCAGGTGTGGGTGGTCGACGACACCGGATTTCCCAAGGACGGCAAAGCCTCGGCGTGCGTGGCCCGGCAGTACTCCGGCACCCTCGGCAAGGTCGCCAACTGCCAGATCGCCGTCAGCGTCCATGCGGCGACCGACACGGCGTCGGCGGTGCTGAACTGGCGGCTGTTCGTGCCGGAGTCCTGGGACGAGAGCTGCGTGCCCGGCCCGGACGGCAATCCCGCGAACCCGCATGCCCATAGGCTGCGCCAGCAGCCGGTCACCCTGGATCAGGCCGGGGCGAAGAAGCCACATGTGCGTGTGCAGGTGCCGCCCGCCGAGCAGATCGAGCAGATCCGCCGGCGGCGGGCGGCACCGAAGGTCCCCGACACCGAGCGGTACCGGCCGAAATGGATGATGGCCCTGGAAGTGCTCGACGAACTGGCCGTATGGGGGCTGCGTCCGCCGCTGTCGACCGCCGACGCCGGCTACGGCCAGGTCGCCGAGTTCCGCCAAGGCCTGACCGAACGCGGCATCGCCTACATCGTGGCGACCACGTCGTCCACCACCGCGCAACCCGGCGACGCCCAACCCGTGCAGGTGCCCTACGCCGGAGTCGGCAAGCACCCCACACCGCGCTACCCCCAGCCGGCCCGCAGCCTGAAAGACCTCGCCCTCGCCCACGGCGCCGACGCCACGACGTTGGTGCGCTGGCGTGCCCGGCTACCCACACCCGACCGCGCCCCGGACCGGCCCGTCGGTGAACTGTCCGGGCACTTCTTCGCCCTGCGGGTGCGCCCCGCCGGCCGAGTGATCCGACGCGGACCCCAGTGCGGCGATGACGGTGTCCTGCCCGAATGCTGGCTGCTCGTGCAATGGCCTCCCGGCCAGGACGAACCCAGCGACTACTGGCTGTCCGACCTGCCCACCGACACACCCCTAACCGAGCTGGTCCGCCTGGCCAAGAGCCGCTGGCGCGTCGAGCACGACTACCGCGAACTCAAGACCGCCCTGGGGCTGGACCACTTCGAAGGCCGCTCCTGGGTCGGCTGGCACCGCCACGTCACCCTCACCGCGGCCGCCCAACTGTTCCTCACCCAACTACGGCTGTCACGCCCAAAAGCAGTGGGGCAGACCTGAGCCTGTACGCCATCCTCCGCGAACTGCAGTACCTACTCGCGACCTGGCTCGGGTTCTGCCCCCTCTGCCGCCAACTCGTCCCAACCTAACAAAGCACTACTATTAGGGCTGAACCGCCCCGAGTCTGGTGGATTCCTCAGACTGTGACCAGCTGCGGCTGGTCGGGCTGGTGTTGAGCGTAGGACATCGATTCGTGTTCGGCGGGTGGCCGGTGTCCGATGGCTGAGTGCAGGCGGTGGTGGTTGTACCAGTCGACCCATTCGGCGGTGGCCAGCTCGACGTGGGCGAGGCTGCGCCACGGCCGCCTGGGTTTGATCAGTTCGGTCTTGTAGAGGCCGATCGTGGATTCCATGAGCGCGTTGTCCAGGGCATCGCCGACGGTGCCGATGGAGGCGTCGATGCCGGTGGCGACGAGGTGGGTGGTGAACCGGAACGACGTGTATTGGGATCCGGCGTCGCTGTGGTGGATCAGGCCGCGTTGCACGGTCCGGCCGTCGCGGTCGCGGCGCCACAGGCCCATGTCGAGGGCGTCGAGGACGAGGGGTGTGCGCTTGTTGGTGGCGGCGGACCAGCCCACGATCGCCCGGGAGTAGACGTCGACGACGAATGCGACGTAGACGACGCCGGCGAAGGTGGCCACGTGGGTGAAGTCGGCGACCCAGCAGCGGTTCGGGGCTGCGGCGGTAAAGTCCCGGGCGACCAGATCAGCGGCGCGGTCGTGGCCAGAGTCGGCCACGGTGGTGCGGATCTTCTTGCCCCGCACGATCCCGCGTAGGCCGGCGTCACGCATCAGCCGCTCGACCGTGCACCGGGCCACCTCGACGCCGTCGCGGCGCAGCTGCTGCCACACTTTGCGGGCGCCGTAGACGCCGTAGTTGTCCGCGTGGACCCGGCGGATCTGCTCGGTCAGTTGCGCGTCGGCCACGGCCCGCGCCGAGGGCGGCACCGCCTTGGCCTTGTAGTAGGTGGAGGCCGCGATCTGCACGCCGTGTCCGGTGAGGGCACGGCAGATCGGCTCGACTCCGCCGAAGCGGGCCTTATGCTCGTCGATGAACCTCACGAGCGTGTGTGTGGCCGGTCGAGCTCGGCCGCGAAGAAAGCCGACGCGGCTTTCAAGATCTCATTTGCCCGGCGTAGTTCGGCGTTCTCCCGCTTCAACCGGCGCAACTCGGTTGACTCCTCGCTCGTCACGCCCGGGCGGGTGCCCTGGTCGACCTCGGCTTGGCGGACCCACTTACGCAGCGTCTCGGCCGACCCGATCCCGAGCTTCGCCGCGATCGACCCGATCGCCTCCCACTCTGTCCCGTAATCGGCACGATGCTCACGAACCAGGCGCACCGCACGATCACGTAGATCCCTCGGGTACTGCTTCGGCATGGTCAGATCCTCTCAAGCAAAGAGGTCTCCACCAGCACCGGGGCGGTTCAGGGCAGCACCGCTGGCTGTCTCTGATTGCTTTGCGGAGCGGCGCGGAGGACGCCCCCAGCATGCTGGGGGCGTCCTCCGCTTGGTTCTCTCGAGTAGCTCAAGCTGGCTGAGCTCAGGCGACGCTGGCGGGGCGGCTCGATAGATCAGCAGGCTAAAGCAGCAGGCCCAGCCGCCATACCCCACGCTCAAGGGTAGTAGGGCAACCGGGGTGTAACTTCTACTGTCTGTGCCAGGCGTGATGTCGATGGAGGTCTACGTGCGTGAGGTCGTACGTCGGTCGGTACGGGCGATCCTGTGGGACGAACGCGGTCAGCTGGTGTTGATCAAGAGGACGAAGCCTGGCCAAGCCCCTTACTGGACTGCGCCCGGTGGCGGCCTTGAACCGACTGACGCATCCCTCGATGCAGCCCTGCGACGTGAGCTGCGGGAGGAGTTGGGGGCAGAAGCAGAGCGGCTTAGCCAGGTGTTCTTGTTCAGCTCGCCGTCGGGCGAGGGAGTGTCTGTACAACACTTCGTCTCCTGCCGGCTCACCCGGGTAGACGAGAGCGCCCGTACGGGTGCGGAGTTCACTGATCCGGGCCGTGGTGGCTATGACCTGGATCGGGTGGCCGTCGACCGCCTTCATGAGGTGGACCTGAAGCCTGAGGCCCTGAAGGAGTTCATCCTCGCGAACGCCGATGCCTTGCTATCGGAGTTCAGCTAAGGCGGGCCAGATCCCTGCCGGTGCGAGCGTGAAGCGGCGCGCGGCTTGGAACACGTCCTGGGGGCTGCTCGCTCCGGCGGTGATCGCTGCGACGGCGCCGATGAGCACTCGATGCGAGACGATCAGGGCGGTGTTTTCTTCGCCTGGGTTTTCGGGGACCGTCGCGGCGGCCATCGCCCGTTCGTGAAGCGCTGAGAGGCTTTCGCCCCCGGCCAGGGCCGAGTCCGGGTCGCGGAGTCGGTCCGTGCGCCAGGTCTGGTACTCAGATGGGTACTCGTCAGGTCCTTTGCCGAGGACGCAGTCGGGGGCGCGCCACTCGGCGTACAGCGGGCTGGGAGCGGCGAGCGGCACGCCGAGCAGCGCAGCCAGGATCTCCGCGCTTGTGGCGGCGCGCGGATGCGGGCTGGTCAACACGATTGCAGGCCAGACACCGCAGTCATGAAGTGCGTGGGCGGTGGCGGCGATCTGTGCCGCGCCGCGCGCGGTGAGGGGCGTGTCGGGGCGGGCATGGGCGTGCGGGCGGGTGATCCCGTCGAGGCTGGTTCCGTGGCGGATCCAGAGGGTCGTCATGACAGGTGCCAGCCGCCGTCGACGTTGATCGCTTGGCCGGTGATGAATCCCGCTTCCGGGGTGGCGAGGAAGGCGATGGCGGCGGCGACGTCCGAGGGCTGACCCCGTCGTTTGATGCACTGTCGGTCGAGCTGGCGTCGGACCATGGCTTGGTGATCGGGTACGACGCTGTGCTCTGCGGGGACCTCGATCGAGCCGGGCCGCACCGCGTTGACGGTGATGTTGTGGGGGCCAAGTTCACGGGCGAGCGCGCGGACGAGTCCTTCCAGGCCGCTTTTCGCGGCGATGTAGCCGGCGAGGTCGACGCGTCCAAGCTGGGTCATGACTGAGGAGACAGCGACGATGCGGCCGTAGTTGTTGCTGATGAAGGCTGGTGTGGCGGCGCGGATCGCGGCGGCGTGCGTGACGAGGTTGAGTTCGAGCTGGTCGCGAAGGACGTTGAGGTCCGTCTGGCTCCAGGGGATGCGGGGGTACGCGCCGGCATTGCTGACCAGGACTGCGAGGTGGGTGGCGTGTTGCTCGATGGTGGCGCGGAGTGCGGTCTGGGTGCCAGCGGCGGTCAGGTCGCCGGTGACGGTGTGGGTCTGTGCGCCATGGCGGCGGGCGGCCTCGACGACCGCGTCGAGGCTGGTGTCGTCGTATCGGTGGGTCAGGACGAGGTCGAAGGCGGCTGAGAGCCGGGCGGCGATGGCCGCTCCGATGCCTGTGCCTGCTCCGGTGATGACGGCGATGGGGCGGCTCATGAGGGCGGCTCCGCTGGCGTCTGAGTGGTGAGTCCGAGGATCTGCTCCAGGTGGGCGTCGGGTGCGTAGAGGTCGGCGAGTAGGCCCAGCGACAGAGCGGCGTCGCGGGGTTCCAGGAGCTGTAGTGGATATACCGCGAGGATCCGCATGGCGAGGTACGGGCGTATCCAGGTGAGTAGATCCGTGGCGGCGGAGAGTGCGAGCGGCCGGGCGAGCGTCGTGAGGTATCGGGTGATGGCTTGCTGCCGGGCCGGCGATGGTTGGTGCTGGTAGTCGATGCCGACGGCTCGGTGGGAAAGTCTCTTGAGCCGTACGGTGGGTTCGACAGCTTCGGCGAGTGCCTTCCTGTGATCGGCGTAGGCGTCGGTGTTGTAGTGAGGGACGAGCCAGGCGCCGTGCAGTCTCTGGTACCAGAGGAAGCAGGCGATCTCGCCGGGGAGGGCGTTGAGGCCTGCGGTGTCGTAGTCGAACCAGACGGGCTGGTTGTCGGTGTCGAGGCCGATGTTGAAGTCGGTGGGGTCGCCCTGGGTCATCGCGGCCCAGACCTGCTCGTCCGGGTGGAAGGCGTCGCGTAGCTCGCTGACGAGGGCAGGAAGGTCGAGCCGTCGGGGCTTTCCGTTGACTATGAGGGTGGTCTCCCGCA
This sequence comes from Micromonospora sp. NPDC049151, assembly GCF_040648395.1. Lineage (NCBI taxonomy): Bacteria > Bacillati > Actinomycetota > Actinomycetes > Micromonosporales > Micromonosporaceae > Micromonospora > Micromonospora sp. NPDC049151. The sequence continues at coordinate 301,650 of NZ_JBEZDP010000003.1, read as the reverse complement.
GCTCAGAGGGCCGGAGACCGTCGGCGGCGGCAAGTTTGAGCACGATCGGGTTGTGGCCGTAGTAGTGGTCCAGCCTGCCGCCAGGCTGGGCCCGGTCGCGGTAGAGCTTGCTGTTGGCGCGTGAGGCGGGGACGCGGCAGATGGTCGCGTCGATGGTTCGGCGGTAGTGCTGGAGGATCGCCTCGAGCCCGCGATCGAGCTTGGCCGCGCTGCCGGGGCCGGTGGACGTGAGAGCGTCTAGGAGCAGGCCGGTGTCCGGAAGATCGGGTCGGTGGCGGTCGTAGAGGGTGAGGGTCCAGTGCCCGACGCGGTGGTGGGAATGCAGCTTCGGTAGCCGGTAGTGGTGGCGGATTCGGTGGTGCCCGGCGACTTCGGCCGCAGCCTCCACGGGGTTCGGATTCACCTTGGCGAAGAGGCGGTGTGCGCCGATGTCGAGGTGGAAGGTGCGGTTCATGGTGAATCGGCGGTAGCGGCCGACGCGGATCATCGAGGCCACCAGCCCGCGCACTGCCCCGCGAAGTCGGCTATGACCTTGGCGGGGATGGCGCGAAGGTCGCTCGCGGTGGACCAGACCGTGTCGTCGTAGCGGTCCCGCACGGGACACGCGTCGGCGACCGACATCAAGTGCGAGAACGGGGTGGCCACCGCGTGGTGGCCGGCTGATCCGGTGATCCACTTGGCGTAGCCGTGCCGTCCGTAGAGGCCGACCACATGCGGCTGGGTGCCGTCCGCTCGGATGGTGAGCGCGGCGAGATGGGTCAGGCCGGTGTCGTTGCCGATGACCAGCTCGGCGTCGGCGAACAGGTCAACGCACTCGACCGCCGTTGGTCCGTGAAGTACCTCAATCCGCCCTACGGATGCCGGAGGCTGGTGGCCCGGTGGTGTCACCAGGCTGAAGCGCCAGGCACCCGAGTGGCGGGCCGACAGGTGTTCGGCGAGTGCGCCGAAGTTGTCGATGCCGTAGTCCTTGCGGTCGGGGCGACTCGTCGTGGCCACGAAAATCACGTGGAGTGGCTTCGGCGCTACGACCGACGACCGGAACCTGGGGGACGGGTCAGCGGATGCGGGAAGCCTGACGCCGAGGGCTTGCTCGACGTCGAGGTAGTAGCGCATCGGCAGCGCAGCATGAACCTCGACGATGTCGGCGTCGATGAGGTCGAGAAGCGTCGGCGGGGCTTCCGGTACCGCGTCAAATTCCAAGGCGTCTTCGCTGCCGAGCGTGCCCAGCTGGTGCCCGTCGCCGCCCGTGACCGTGACCGTGACTGGAAGGGTGCACCGGGCGATCAGGTCCGCCCGGCTGCCGGCGTACTCCAGGGTTTCGAACTGAGCGTGTGTGGCGTCGTGAAGTGCCTGTGCCATGGCGAGGCCGAGCAGCAGGTCGCCGAGTCCGCGAGAGCCGAAGTCGACGCGCCACCCGGTCTCACGCACCGCGTCGAGGCGTGCCCGCCGGGGTGGGGTCTCTCCGTTGGCCCGGCGATACGGCAGGAGCCGGCCGAGCGGCGCCTGTCCACGTCGGACGAGGTACCGTCCGCCGCGGTGGCACACCGGGTCCTCGACGAGGGTCACAGCGTGGTCAGTACGCACAGCGGGACCCCATTGCGTTCGAGTAGCTGTCGGCCCTCGCCAGCGGTGTCTTCGACGAGGCAGAGCGCGCCGGTGATGTCGGCGCCGGCCGCGCGAAGCGCCTCGACGAGATTGGCCAGAGTCAGTCCGGTGGTGATCTCGTCGTCCACGATGAGGACGCGCAGTCCTTCGAAGTCGCCGTAGGCGAAGACCTCGAGACGCCGGGCATGCGGCTCGTGGAACACGAGCTTCCCGGGTAGGTCGAGGTTGACCTTCCAGGCGAGCCGATACTGGCTACCACTGGCCCAGGCCACCGCGATCGTCGGCACGATGCCGCCGGCGTCCAGGCCCAGGAGAACATCGTGCGGCCGATACGCCGAGTGCTCGCACCACCGCTTCCACAAGCTGCGTCCCGTCGCCAGGACCTGTTCCGCGCCCACGTCGGTGCGAATGCCATCAAGGCTATGGACGACGCGAATCGGACGAGCGGTGTCTCCCACCCCGAGCCGGGTCACCCGATCGGCGTGCAGAACCTCGTCAAAGGCGGTGGTCATCGAAGATCTGATCCTTCCGTCTGGAGCGTGTTGGACGCGACCGAGCAGCCGAGCACGTCGTGGTAGGCGAGGATTTTGGCGGCGGCTCCGCAGACCCGATGGGAGAGAATTTCGTCCTGCCGCCACCGGTCGCCACTGACCTCGGCCACCGCCGGGAGGTCGACGTCGGCGTCCGGATGGCTGGCGGTGAAGGCGAGACGAACCTCCTCGCTGGCGTCGAGGTCCACCCCGTCGGCGCGCAGGACGATCTTCATGATCAGCACCACGTGCTTGTAGACAGCGCGGACATCGGGCTCAGGGTTCGCGGCGAGTCGCCGCAACACCATCGCCACGAGCGGCAGCTCGCCGCGTGAGGCGCGGTCGTCGGCTGGTGCGTCGAAGACGTTGAGGACGAGGTCGCTTCGGCGGTAGAGCAGGCCGCAGCCATCGCGGGCTATCTGCCGCACCGCGTGCAGTACCCGGGGCGGGACCAACCCGGCGAGCATCTCCCGGGTGGTGAACGACGACAGTGCGATCTTCTCCCCCGCCGGTCCGCTCTGAGGTACACGCCTGGTCTGAAGCCAGCGCAGCGGCAGCGTGTCGCGTACGACAAGGAGGTCGATGTCACTCCATCCCGATTGCCAGCCCTGATGGGCGAGGCTCCCCGTGGCGGCGACGAGCGCGGTCTCAGAATCGGTCAATCTGGCGACGCAGTCGGCGAGTACCGGTTGCAGAGCCTCTGGGATGGCCGTGTCCACGTGCGGTGGAATCCTTGCTCCGGACCTGCGGTGAACCACTTCCGTGACCGCCCTCTCCAGGGCGGCGAGGCTGTGGCCGTTGTCGATGACGGTGTCGGCGATTGACGCGATGCGGTCTGCGCCCCGGCTTCGCTTGATCGCGTCGCGGGCGGAGAGTGACTCCGTGGCCTCGGTGGCGCGCCGCGCGCGAAGCCTGTCCGAAAGGCGGAGAAACACAATCTCGCAGCGCTCACCCCAGATCCTGCGGAGATGCGCTGTGGCGTCGAAGCGGTGCGCGCTCTCCAGGCTGATCCGGTGCGAGCCCGGGTTCAGCACGGCGAACCGAAGGACCTCCTCCGTGAGCACCTGCGCCTGGGTCTCCTCGTCCCATTCGCGATACGGATCGGCCACCCCGAGCCGATCGGCGGCAAGCTGCATGAGGTAGCCGATCTTCAGCCGGGTAGCGGTGTGCTCCGTACGAAGCAACTCGCCGACCGTGCTCTTGCCGCTCTCCGACATACCAGCAAGCACCCACAGGTGCTGGACCTGGTCCGGCGGCAGCGGAACGACCGGCACGTCGAGCCGCGTCAGGACCTCACGGATTTCACGCTGCACATCAAGGAGTGGGCGGTCCCCGCGCACCACGATGGCCCGGTACTCCCCGCCATCGACTTGAAGATCGATCGCCTCGGCCAGTCGTCGCTGGTACTCGACGTAGCGCTCGGTGGTCGGCACCGGCTCACGTGCCACGGCGTGGTGCGCCTCCGCTACCGGCTGGTCGCTATGGCGCAGCAGTAGGTGCAGCTCACGGCGCGGCGCGGGGGCATAGCGGCGTGCTCTCGCTTCAACGTGGGCGAGCGCCTCGGCGGTGGATGTGCCGTCCTTGACCGCTGCTGTCGCCGCGCAGGTCGCCACAAGCATCGGCCAACCGCGGTCCTCCAAAGCCAAGGAGCCGCCGCCGGCACACCGCGCGGCGTGGGAGCGGAAAACGAGGTCGATGTGTTCATCGGTGGTGCTGTCGACGAACCACCACTGACTGAAGTCTCGTCGCGACACCTCGGCCCATCGCCGGTCCCACCGATCGACTGTCCCGGTGAACTCGACATCCGGCATCGCCGACGCCAGCCAGCGGGCGTTCGTGGTCTTGCCGACGTTGTCGGCGCCGTTGAGGGTAATGGCGGCCCTCATCGCGGCTCCCGATAGCTCTTGAGCGTGCGCCAGTAAGGAATGCGGCGGCGACCTTCATGAATGTCGAGCACAAGGGTGTCGAAGGCTTCGGTGAGTTCGGTGAACTGCTGAAGCGCCACCGAGGGATCGACTTCGCTCAGGTCCAGTTGGGCGGTCTCCAAGAATCGCCTCCACCGAACCCACGCGATGGCCAGGCGGTCAATCACGGAGCCGATCGTCTCGGTGTGCAACGGCGCCCCGCCCGGAGGCCGGATCACATGCTCAACCCAAGAGTCGATCTCCCCGATGAGAGCGACGCGAGTGGCGTTGAGACGATCGATCGATCTCTTGGCAGCAGCCACCACATGGTCGTCAGCGGACGGGTCACGGGAGATGGTCTCCGCCGCCCATTGTTCGCGGTGGTGCGAGGCGAGCCGGGACGCCGTATGAAGGGGCACCGCCCAAACCTCTGGCAGAACCCGCGGACGGCCGCCGAACGTACTGGTGACCAACTCTGAGCTGGGCAGCGGTGGATAACGCTGCGGGTCGAGGGCGAGTGGTGGGTCACCGACGGAACGGAGGGGCATGGGTGGGCCTCCTTGGTCCTAGGTAGGGCGGCGGCCGGTGCACGGCCTGTCAGGGCCGGAGGGTGGTGCCGGTGTCGGTGGTGTGGCCGCGTTCGAGGATGAGGACAGCGGAGAACAGGCCCGTCCGGCGCCCGCTCAGCCGCTCGTGCGCAGCGAGGATCTCGCCACTGCCCGGATTGACCAGCAACTGGGAAATGGATCCGTCAGCGGCGATCGTGAAGGTCAGGCCGGTGCGGCCGACAATGTCGGCGCTCTGTCCGCGGTAGGTGATGCCGGGGATGGCCGCAAGGACGCGCAGGCTTGTGGCCCGTTGAGCTTGGTTGAGGTACTGGGTGCTCGCGAGTGTGACGACGCCGTTGGCGAGTAGCCGCGGGTAGGCGGGTTCGTCGGCCAGTTCCACGGGGGCGAGCATGTCGGCGAGGGCGGGCGCATCATCAGGCAACGGCTCGGGCAGGTACGGATGCAGGCCGCCTGACAGGTGTTCGGTCGTTGTCTCAGGCGCCTGCGCGAGCAGGGCCGGCTCGTGGCGTTCGGGTTGGTGGTTCAGTCCCGGCAGGTCGGGGAGGCGTCGAATCTTCTCCTGGCCCGAGCCGTTGCTGTCGCGGCGCCATTGGCGCAGCTCGGCGCGGGTGATGGCGTTGGTTGCGCGGGTCCAGGACTGGGTGCGCAGGTAGGTATAAGGAATAGCGGTGGTGGCGTCGCCGGGCGTGGCGGTGATGGTGTCGGCGAGGGCGTTCAACCGCTGTGGCGGGGTGAGGCCCGGCCCGGTGGCAGCCGGCTGCGAGGCGACGACCCGGCTTTCGGTGATTGCGGGCGCCGGCGAGGCGGGCGTCTGGTGGGCCGGGGTGGTGGTGTGGCAGCCGCTGAGGAGGACGCTGCCGAGCAGGCTGACGGCCAGGCGGCGGGCGGGAGCAGTCGGGGTGGGCATCACGGCGTCGGGGTTCCTTCCTGGCACTGAGCAGTCGGCGGCGACGGCAGTGCTGGCGTTGGTGAGCACGGTGGCGAGGGCGGTGCTCAACGCTCACCGTCCTCGTGGTGGTGACTCTTGGTGGCGCAGTCCTGTCGGATGCGGGCGAGGTGGCGGGTCATGCGGGGGTGGCGGGGTTTCCGGGGTGCTCGCGGCGCTGCGTGGCGATGGTGTCGGCGAGGAGGTCCTGGGCGGCTTGGCAGTGGCCGAGGTCGTGCAGGACGAGGGCTGTTGTGGCGTGAACGGCGAGGGTGCGGTGGCCGCGTGGGCCGTCGCTGCTCGCGAGGTGCTCGCCGAGCTGCCGATAGAGGTGGTATGCGCGTTGATGGTGACCGGCACTGCGGTGAGCGGCGGCGAACAGGTGCAGGGCGTGCAGACTGCGCCGGTGCGTAGGGCCGTAAAGGTGGTGGGCGCTGTGGTGGGCGTACCCGGCCCAGCGAATGGCGGTATCGAGCTCACCGAGCCGCAGGTGCAGTGCGGCCAGAAGAGTGCCGGCTTCGGCGTGCACCGCGTGGGGTGCGGCGGTCGCGGGGTCGATGCCAGTGAGGCTGCCGTGCAGGTGTTGCCGGGCACGTAGGGGATCGCGGGCGGCGAGGTCGCGGGCAGCGGCGACACGCTTCGCGCGTTCGGTCTCCCAGCGGTTTGGGCTGGCCAACGGTGCCGCGCGCCAGGTCAAAGTCATATCGTGAGCGGCGGCGCCGACGGTGACACGGGTCAGAATGCGGTGAGCGTGCATGGCGGCCAGGTGTGGGCGTGCCGGTGTCCCTGCGGGGGAAGGGACGATCCGTGGCGCGTGTCGCAGGATCGCTCGACCGACATGATCGGCGATGACGACGGCGTCGAGTGGCCTGGGCCAGCAGTCGTTTCCGCAGAGGTACGCCGGTGCGGCGGCGGCCGTCTCAGCCAGAGCCGCCGCTTGATGGCAGAACTTGCAGCGCAGGAGTCCGGGGACCAGGTATTCGTGCCGCGGTCCGGTGCCGTGCGCCCCTCGGTCCGCCTGCTGCGCCTGCGGAGCCGTGGCTTTGGTGACCCATTTCTGCACGATGCGGGGATCGAGGTCCATCTGGCGGGCGACGGTGGTGACGGCGCCGTAGGCCTTGACGATGCGGGCGTCGGCGACGCGCTGGACGACAGCGTCAACGAGGTCGGGCGGGTATCTGCTGGGGAAGGCCATGATCTGTCCTATGCGGTGGACGGGTTAGGCGTGCTGGTCATGCCAGCGGTCACCGATCGGGCGCGCGGAGTTGGTCGGCATGGTTCTGCTGGCGTGGTGTGGGTTGCGGCGCATGGGGTGCAGGCTCGGCCCGTTCGGCACGGTGAGGGGCGGGCGAAGCGTGTACCCGTAGCGGGTGAGCAGGCGTTCCGCTTCGGCGGGGACGGTGGTCCAGGAGGGCAGGTCGATGCGGTCGAGGCGGGCGCGGTGATGGCTGAGCAGGGCGCTGCCGCAGCCGGTCTTCTGCCGCGTTGGGGATACGGCGAGCAGCGCCAGGTGGTAGTGCGGTTCGGTGGGCTGCTGCTGTGCGATCAGGCCCTCAAGGGCGGTGAAGCGCTCAGCGTGTGCTCCGGCGGCCTCCACGAGGCGGGTCGGGTAGTTGGCCGGTGGTGGGATCGGTCGGTAGCGGTGAAAGCCGACGATGGCGGCGGTGAGGTCGTCAGTGAGGTGTACGTCGCCGAAGACCATCGCGTGTTCCACCCACACCGCCACGACGTCGGTCAGCACCCGGCGGCGCTGCGCCGCGTCCGGTACGAGCCAGCCGGCGAGCGGGCTGGGGTGCAGCGTGTCGGTGATCAACGCGGCGACGGTCTGTCTGTCTGTCCAGCGGGCTGCGCGGATACGAATGCTGGAGTCCACGGTGTTGTCGTCCCTCGCGGCGGATTATCGGTAGGTGGCGGTGGCGAGGTCACCGATCGCGGCGTCGACGGCGGCGGTGATTTCCCGGACGGGGCGGTGGTGCTGGGCGGCGATGGTCTTCAGATGGGCGGTGAGGGTGGCGGTGTCGTCGTCGAGGTAGAGGTGGTCGGCGAGGCCGAGGACGGCGACGAGTCCGGCGAGGGCGGCGGTGTGGTTGTCCGGTTGTTCGCGGCCGGCGGCGAGGTAGCGCAGGCGGGCGCGGGCGATGACGGCCCATTTGGTGTCGGTGGCGAGGTAGGCGTCGGCGCGGACCAGGCCGCCGAGGCGGCGGCGGGCGGTGTGGCGCAGGATGCCGGCGGCGACGAGTCCGGCGCGGGTGCGCTCGTACAGGTCGTCGGCGAAGCTACGCAGGAACGCCTTCACGGTCGGGGTGGCGCGGGCGTGGTGGATCGCGGCGAGGGCGGTGTCGGCGATCAGGTCACCGACCGGCTGGTCGGAGTTCAGGCGTAGCCACCGGTCCGCAGCCGGGTGGTCGTCGTAGGAGTCGAGGGTGAGCCGTCCGGCGAGGAACAGTTCGATCAGCACTGCGCCGGCCATGCCGAGGGCCAAGGCTCGACGATGCAGGTGCGGCTGGCCGGTGTCGTCGTGGTGCCCGAGCAGGAACAGCTCGTCGCGCAGCGGGAGCTGGGGTATCGACGCGGTCATCCCAGACCTCTATTCCTGAACTGCGGCAAGGGCCCGCAGCCGGGCGTGCGCGTCGCGGTAGGCGGGCTGCGGCGGCGGGAGCAGGGCTTTGTCGATGGCGGCCAGGACCGTGTAGTTGGGGTCGCAGACGTTGCCGATGGGCGCTCGCCCAGCCTGGGAGATGAGCTGATAGGCGTCGAGCACTTGTAGGCCGCACAGGTCGACGGTCCAGGCGGTGAGATCCTGGTGGGCCATGCGGTAGGCGTCCTCCAAGGGGCGGGCGCAGCCGACCGACATGATCGTCGTGTCGGTTTCCAGGCGCGGCCAAGCGGTGGCGGCGCCCTTGACGACCTCGATGGCGAGGGTGGTGACGGTGGCGATCTCCACGCCGACGCCGCAGGCTTCACCGTGGCCTTGGCGGGCGTGTCCGTCGCCGAGGGCGAGCAGCGCCCCGTGCACGTTCACCCCGAGATACAGGGTGGCCCCGGCGCGTAGTTCCGGGGTGTCGAGGTTCCCGCCGTAGTAGTCCGGGACGATCGTGGACCGGGACTCCATGCCACCTGGGGCGACGCCGATGGTGCCGATCATCGGATCCAGCGGCAGCTCGACCATGTGGTCGCTGGCGGTTGCCCGGTACCGGACGACGCCCGCGTGCCGGTCGATGCCGTACACCCACACCCGCTCTTCCAGCGGCGGCTGCAACGTGGCCGTGTGCGATGTCGACGTGAGTGCACCGAAGTATGGGAACGTCGCCGACACGCCCCAGTCGTGGGCCGGTTCGATCGACAGGAGGTGCACGGCGAGGGTGTCGCCCGGCTCGGCGTCCTCGACGAAGAACGGCCCCGACACCGGGTTCAGGTACGGCATCTGGCACACCTGCGAGGGCAGGTCCGCCGGTCCTCGCACGAGGCCGCCGAAGCAGTCCTCGGTGTGCACGGTGATGACGTCGCCGGAGCGGAGGTGGGCCACCGGGAGACGGCCGCCGAAGGTGTAGGCCAACTCGTCGCGGGCGGGACGGTAGGTGAAGTGGCTCATCGCGATCACACCCGCTCCATGTCACGCCCAGCGGCCTGGGTGGGGGCCAGGCCGGACAGCACCGGCCGGCGGCCGGTCAGGTAGAGACCGGCCAGTACGACCATGCCGAGGGCCAGCCAGGCCAGGCCGAGGCGCTGGGCGGCGATGTTGGCGTTCACCACCACGTAGGCGAGGATCACGAACCCGATTCCGGGCATGAGCAGGTGCGCGAACCAGTTGCCGCTGCGACGGCGGATCAGGTGGTGCACGGCCACGGAGACGTGCAGGACCAGGAACGCCACCATCGCCCCGAAGTTGATCAGCGACGACAACAGCGTGATCCCGTCCGCCCGCGTCGCCATGTACAAGCCCAGGGCGAGGGACACAACGCCGGTGAGCAGGGTCGCGTTGATCGGCACGCTGCGGCGCACCGACACCTTGGCCAGGAACGCGGGGAGCTGCCGATCACGGGCCATCGCGTACAGCAGCCGGGACGTGGCGACCTGCGCGACCATCGAGTTCGGCAAACCCCAAGCGATCGCGGTCGCCACCGCGCACACCGTCGCCAGCCAACTCCCGCCGGCCACCGCGGCGGCGTCGTAGAAGGCGGTGCCGTTCACATCGCCCTCGGTCAGCAACCCGCCGGGATTGGGCACGAGCATCGCCGCCAGCCACGTCTGCGCGATGAACAGCACCCCCGCCAGGACGAGCACGGCCGCCATCGCCCGGCCGATCTGCCGGGCGCCGTCACGGGTCTCCTCCGCCAACATGGAGATGCCGTCAAAGCCCAGGAACGACAGCACCGCGATTGACACCGCCCCCGCCACGAGGGACCAGGTGAAGGTGTCAGCGTTGTAGAACGCGTCCCAGCTGAAGCGGCCCATACCCGTCGCGAGGGCCCAACCGGCGACAACCAGGAACAACGCCAGGACGATCAGCTCGCCGATGAGCATCACCCGAGTGACCACCGCCGTCATGCGGATGCCGACAGAATTGACGACGGTGTTGACCGCGACGAACCCGAGCAGCCACAGCCACACCGGCACCGCCGGCACCGTGGAGTGCATCGCCACCGACGCCACCAGGTACAGCAGGCCGGGCACGAGAACGTAATCGAGGAGGATCACCCAGCCGGCGAGGAAACCGACCGGCGGGCTGATGCCCCGACCGGCGTAGTTGTAGACGCTGCCCGACATCGGGAACGCCTTCACCATCTGCGCGTACGAGAATGCGGTGAACACCAACGCCACCACACCGACGGCGTAGGCGAGGGCCACCATGCCACCGGAGCCCGCGTAGACGCTGCCGAAGATCGCCATGGGCGCGATCGGCACCATGTACACCAGGCCGTACGCCAACAGGTCCCGAAACCGCAGCTGGCGGCTGAGTTCCTGCCGATAGCCGTAGCGGGCCAGGTCGTTCGAGGTTGTCATCGGTAATCCTCACGAGGATGAGAAGCGCGAGCAGGGCGCGGAGAGGGGCCTGCCTGGTGGTCGTCGTCAACGACCCGACGGCAAACGGGTATCTGCGGTTGACGTTGCTATGGCAGCCACTCCACTCGTCACTGGTGGTGGCTACATCCGGACCGACGGTGATCCGGCTCAGCAAGCTTGCCAAGCGCATCTACGTGAGTGGATCCCCAGTGGTGGTGAGATTTTTCCCCACCCGCGCACGCCCAAGACCTGCGGATACTTTGATCAATTACCGGCGAGCTACCCACCCTGGGGCCGCTGCCCTCGTCGCGCGCCGTACCGATTCCGATGAGAGGGGCGATACCGTGCGACAGGAGGCCGCACGTAGGGGGTGACCGCGATGGCGAGGACGACGGGCACTAAGGCGCAGCGTGATCACGTGCGCCAGACCCTGGCCGGTTTCGGAGTGACCCCGGCCGCCATCGCCGCCGAGTTGCAGCGCCGCTTCGGGCTACGCCCCCGGGATGCCTTCCGCCAGGCCCATGGTTGGACCCAGGACGCGGTAGCCGAGAGGCTGAACGCCAAGGGAAACGGTTCGGCGACGTTCACCGGGGCGCGGATCAGCGACTACGAGCGGTGGCCCTTCGGTGGTCGTCGGCCCACCTTGGCCGCCTTGAACGCACTGGCGCAGGTCTTCGGCACCGAACCGAGCAGTCTGGTCGACCTCGACGACCTGACCGCTATGCCGGAAGCAGACCGAGGGGCGCTGAGCGGCAGAAACGCTGCCCCGATGCCTGCGCCATCGGTCGCATCCTCAGCACCGCCTGGCGCGATGGCTGAGCCTCTGCGGTGGGACCTCGGCGCTCTGCAGGACGAGACGGAACTGGTGATAGCGGTGGCAGAACGTACGGCGAGCTTCGGCACATGGGCGCAAGCCTCCAACGTCGGGCCCTTCACCCTTGACGATGTCGCTGCCTCCACCCGCAGGATCGCCGTCGACTACCTGACCGAGCCGCCCGTCGTCGTCTACGCGCGGGCCGGGCTCCTGGCCGACCGTGTCTTCCGCCTTCTGCAGACCGGGCGTCAGAACCCTGATCAGTCTCGGGAGCTCTACACCTGGGCGGGCTACCTCTGCACACTGCTCGCCTGGATGGCCGGCGATCTCGGCCACCCGGCCGCGGCTGAGTCCCAGGCGCGCACCGCCTGGATGTGCGCCGAGACCGTACGCGACAACACCCTCCGCGCCTGGGTTCTCTCGACGATCAGCAAGACCCACCTGTGGGAGCGGCGGTTCGAAGACGCGGCCAACACCGCCGTGCGCGGCTACGGCCATGCCGCCGAGGGCAGCGCGGCGGTCATGCTGGCGTGCCAGGAAGCGGACGCGTGGGCCGAGATCGGCGCCGTCGAGCCGGCACGGGCAGCACTGCAACGGGCCGAAGAGGCCCGCCAACGTGCCAGCCGCGACCCCGTGGGGGGCCTTCTGGCCTGCGGCACGGTGCGCCAACACAACTACGCTGGGTCGGTGCTGCTCCGCATCGGCGAGGCCGCCAACGCCATCCAGCACGCCGAGCACGCACTTACGGAAGCCGCCGCAGATCCTTCGGTCGCCTACGGCACACTCGCCCAGATTCGCATCTGGGCGGCTGCGGCACATCTCAAAGCCGGCAGCCTCGACGGCGCGGTCTCGGTCCTGTCACCAGTGCTCGCTCTACCACCCGAACAGCGGCTCGACCCGCTAGTGCACCGCCTGCGCGGCGTCGGGCGCAACATCGCCGGCAACCCGTCACTGCGCGCGAGCATCGAGGCCCGCAACGTCCAAGCAGCCATCACCGAGTTCTGCGCCACCGGCGCCGCCCGGCAACTTCCCTGAACCTGGAGAACCCATGGCAGTCCCGCACGCCACCGATATCCGTGATCACTGGTACTGGCGACCGGGTTGGGGCATCGGCTCCCGCTTCTACACCTGGCACATCACCTTTGACGGACAGCCCGAGGTCGAGAAGCTCGCTGACCAGTACCGGTCCCTACTGTCCTCGCAGCCCAGCCTCGACGTCATCCCGAACCGATGGCTTCACCTCACCATGCAGGGCATCGGCTTCGTCCAAGACGTCGCCACCGACGACGTCGACGCCATCGTGGCAGCCGCCACCGACCGGTGCTCGCGCCTGTCACCATTCGAGCTCACCATCGGCACCCCGCACGTCGATCCCGAGTCCATCCAGATCGCTGTCGACCCGATCGAGCCGGTGCGGCAACTCCGCGTCGCCATCCGTGCCGCCATCGCCGACGTCTGGGGCCAGGACCGCGTGCCCGAGGCCGCCGAGCCCTACAACCCTCACCTCAGCCTGGCCTACACCAACACCGACGGTCCGGCAGCGCCGCTCATCGAGGCACTCTCCTCCGCCCCGAAGATCAGCGCGGACGCGCTGATCGCCTCGTGCCAGCTCATCGTCCTCAACCGGGACGAGGGCATGTACGTGTGGGAACCGTACGCCACGGTAGAACTCGGTTCCTGAATCCTGTTCAACCTCCGCCATGTCACCTGGGGTGATCGCCAGGCCCATGTTTCCTTGCTCGGCACCTCGTCAGGGGCTGCAGAGGTCGCCGGCTTCCAAGGGTGCTCACTCGGCCGGCGTTCGGGTGAAGGAGGCTGCGCCCGCCCCAAGGCATGGCGGGCGCAGGTCACGCGGCGCGTGGCGGTGCAGGTTGGTGTAGGCGGAGCAGGCGGGCGAGGGTCGCGGCTTGGTCGACGGTCGGGAGGCCGGCTTCGGCGGCCAAGGCTTGGATCTCGGTCTCGGTTGCGGGGTCGGTCAGGTAGCGGGCCATCGACAACGTCCCTGGCAGGAGTGGAGCGTCCGCCTCGGGACGCGCGGTCGGGGCCTCGCAGCCGGCTGTCCGCGTGGGCGGGGCCGGCGGCGACGGGTGTGGTGTGTTCGCACGTGATTGCTGGTCACGGCGTGCGGCCATGTCCCTCCCAGGACGACTCGCGGCGTGGGGGCGAGGTGTGGGGCCATGGGCATCTCCTCTCTCGGTTCACCAGGGAGTTCTGAAAATCGATCGCCGGCTTCCGCCACCCGGACTGGGCCGGCGGGTCGACGTAGTCGCCGGTCGGGTGACTTCGATTGCGGGGAGCAGCGGGTGGAGGGCCGCGGACGGTACCTCCGGGGGCCACGAAAGTGAAGGGGTGCGCCACTCACAGCGACTCACCGCGACGTGCCGTCGGGTGTGAGTACTCGGACGGGCGCGGGTCTGCCGCCGAACTGCGCTGCTGACAGAGTCTGACGGGGCCCGTCCGATGCGGGCGGTCCGTTCTCGTCGCCCTCGGTGCGCGCCCACACGCGAAGAACGGCTCGGTATGGCGGGCATGGGTATGTCCGGCGGTGTGTAGGGCGTTCAGGGCGGCCGTCCGCGCCGCCTGTCCCGCCTGACCTCATGAGGCGTCCCGCTCATCTGGGGCGGGCTGGTCGTGGACGGGGTATTCGTCGTCGTGGCGAGTGTCGCTATAGGGCAGGTCGATGAGGCGGTGACGGCTCGCGCGGCCGGGTAGCTGCCAGATCTGGTGGGCGGGGCTGACGGCGAGGGCGGTGCGTAGTTCAGCGCTGGTGGTGGCGATGACCTTTGTCGGGTCAGGGACGGCGGCGAGGCGGTGGTGCAGGTTCGCCTCCCGTCGTGCGGAGGGGAGGTGGAACAGCACCGGCCATGCCCAGGTGCTCATCATGTATAGCCGCTCGTACTTGATCACTTTGTCGATGAGGACCTGCAGATTTTCCCCGCTGGTGTCGTATTCGAGGAAGAACGGCACGGACCGTCCGTGCTCGATCCACACCCCGGCGCCGTCCGGGCGGGGGAAGCCGGTCGCTCCGGTGAGCATGATCTGCGGGTCCCCGCCTTTGCGGTAGAGGGCGCCGGGTTCGTGGTAGGCCGATGCGGGCTGCCAGCGGGCCAACTCGGTGTCGGGGTGGTTGCGGGCGTGGGCGGCGAGGTCGATGAAGACCTGGTTGCCGCCGAGCAGGTGCAGCAGGTCCGGCCGGGAGGTCAGCGATTGTTTGCGGCGACGGGCTTGGTCCCGGCGGCCTCGTGGGAGTCCGCGTTGGGCGTGGACGTGGTCGTAGCCGAGTTGGTCCAGGACGTAGTGGTAGGGGTAGGAGCCGCCGTCGGCCTTGTTAGGTCGGAACCGGTCCACTGCCCGCAGGGCGGTGAGGCGGCGCAGCCGGCGTTGAGTGAAGTCCAGGGACGGGAATAGGGCGGCGGCGATCTGATCGGTGGTGAGTACGCCGTGGTCGTAGAGCCAGCCCAGGAGCCGGTCGTCGCGGGCGGTGATGCTGGCTTGAAGCCGCAGCAGCGGATCTGCGCTCTGTATGGGTTTACGCATGGGCAGCCCCAGGGGGGAGACCCCAGAGTTGAGGGTCTGTCTGGAGCGGCATCGGAGCGCTGAGAGCGGGGTTGACCTGGGCTGTGAGCGGCCGTGAGGGGTCAGGTTGGGGGTCAGGATCAAGACGGACGGTAGAACGGAGATCCGCGCTGACTGCTGAACGGCCGGGCACACCGGGTCTGGCATGACGGATCGGTAGGAGTGGGTGTGGGTCGGGCCAGTGACGCTGGTGCGCTTCGCGGTGCGGGGTGATCATCGTTCTTGCTCCATGGTCAGAGGGTGCGAGTGGGTGTGACGTTGGTGCGCCTGCCGCCGCAGCGGGCGAGAGCGGGTGGGCAGGTCCGGTCGACTTCTGTCAGCTCGCGGGCGTGCTGACAGGCGCGCACGCTGGTCTGACAGCGTCGGCTCGGCCTGACAGAAGCCATTGGTTCGGTTTCTGTCACGCGACCTCCATTGCTGACGGATCCGGTGCCGGCGGGGTGGTCTCGGCGCGCAGGACGCGCACGAGGGCTGAGGCGGTGGCGTTGGACAACTGGTGCCCGTCCGCGCGTAGCCGGTGGGCGAGGGCCTTGCGGGACAGCGGTGTCCCTTCGGCGGTGAGGGTGTGGGCGGCGGTCCGGGCGGCCGGGACCAGCGCGGTGACCTCCGGAGCGCCGTCGTCGGTCGATGCCTCGTGGTCCGGGTGGTCCGGGACCGCCGATGGTTGGTCCGCGACGGCGGGGACCGCTGTCGCGGAGTCCGGGACCGCGGCGGCGGTGACGGGGACCGGCGGGCGGTTGTCCGGGACCGACGTGTCGACGGTCCGCGGCGGTTCGAGCTCCGTCGGCGCGGGCTGGGCGGTGGAGGTGGGTGGGGTGGGGTCGGCGCGGCCGAGGGCGATCTTCACCATCGCCAGGAAACCCAGGGCGGGTAGGGCGGCGGCGATCCAGCCGATCACCGAGGCCTCGGCCTCGACGACCTGCGCGGCCAGGGACAGCAGCACCGCCGCGGTCAGCATGGTGGCCGGGAAGACGATGCTTTTGCCCAGTCGCCGGTTGCGGCGCAGCTCCAGACCGGCGGCGATCGAGGTCAGCTCCAGGACGATCGCGTCGGCCCAGGCCAGCCAGCCCGGCTGGCCGTGCGCAGCGGCGACGTCATGCACGTGGGTGAACGACGCCGCGCCGGCCGCCCCGCCGATCAGCAGCATGATCGCCACCTGGGCGCGGTCCTCCAGCCGCTGCCGCCCCCGCCCCGCCGCAGCGGGCGGGTCGCGGCGTCGCTGGTCATGTGTCGCCAAAGGCCCACCACCTGTGGCCGGCTGGCCCGGATGACACCCGGTGAGGCGTCGTCGCCCAGACGTGGACGACCGGGAGGACGGCCGTGACGGCCGTGCCAGAAGAGACGATGTTGTCGAGTGAAGTCACGATCTTCTCCAAACTTGGGGTCGTGGGTTCCAGGTGCGGCACGAGGGCGGGATCGCCCGCGGGTCGCGCCTGCCTGCCGGGTACGGGCAGGCGCGACCCTGCCGGGTGACGCCCGGCCGAGCGGACCCCTCACGTGGGGCGGGGGACGGCGAAGTCACTATGGTCGAGTCAAGGAACACGCCAGACCCACGCAAGGGCAGGCAGCAGGGCAAGCAGGTGTCGCCGCGGCCCGCTCAGCAGGCTGCGGTCAACAGCGTGGACACAGGGCGAACGGCCAAGCCGAGCCACAGATGATCAGGACCCACCACCGATAGCGCGCAGGCGCTCAGGTGGTGCGGCGGCTCAACTCGCCGACAGACGATCCTTCATGGGGTCCTCCCATCACTCGACGTACCCCGACAGGGTCGGCACCGGCAACGGCAGGCACCCCCGCTCGGGGGTGCCTGCCCGCTGCGTCTGTGGCCGACGGCGCCAGCCGGCGCTGCGGGAACGTCTCTCCATTACGCCCCGGAAACCCGATGCAGTCAACCACCGATTTCCAACAGATCAGCCGCCAAGTCTTGTCGCCATTCCGCCTGAGTGCTATAGATGTCGCCCACGTCCGTGACGGTCCCTGTCCGTCCACGCGATTCGCGGTCGAGAATCTTTCTGTGACGTCTCGCATGCTGGGATGTCGATCTCCGTAAGCGGCGAATCGGGTGGTCACATCCTGCCCTCAGCCGCTGGTTCGTGGCCTTCTGTTGTCCTACGGCTGTGGTGGCGCCACGGAGTGTGAGTGCCGTGGCGAAGATCGTTAGATGGCGATGGTAGTCAATCCTTGCCGGCCGCTGTCAGAGACAGCCGCTACACTCCCCGGCCGTGGCAAGAGGTCAGTCGACATCAATGCGCCCGGGCGGAGAACACCTCTACGTCCTGCAGTTTGACAACGGGGTCATCACGGTGGGCCGCACCGGCGACCCCCGCATGCGCCACGAGCGTCACGAGCGAGATTGCGGTCGCTACGGTCTCACCATCAAGCGTCGCTGAGTCTCGGAGAAATGGCAGGGCGCCCAGTGGGCGGAGCGCCAGCTGATCGCCGTCTGCGCCAAGATCGGCAGACGCACGCCGGCGGGCCGCGAGTACTTCCGCGACGTGCCCTTCAGCATCGCGTGCCAGCAGGCCCGGCAGGCGCACCTCACCACGTGCCCAGACTGCCGCCAAGGGGTGGTGGCCGCGCCGATGCGGATGCCCGCCACGGTCGCGAACGACGCCTCCGAACACGATGGTGAGCTCGTCTGCGACTTTTGGCTGCCGTGCGACGGCGTCATCACCGCACGCCTGCACGACCCGGACATGGCCCCCGACGGCGGATATCCGATGCGCCGGGGCAGCACTACGACATTGACCTGGAGTGCAGCGAGATCGACGCCTGGAACGTCTGGGGGGCCGAACCACGTACCCAGCCGCTCGCACCTGGTGTGCCCGCTCGACTGTGACCGCCCGGCCTTGCGGGCCTGTCCGGACGGCCGCCGTGACATCGCTCGGGTACACATGAGCGCTCGCGCGGGGCATGCCACTGATGCTGGCCCCACTACGCGACGGCGCTCCTCACCGGTGACCAACGCGGGAGGGTAGCCGAACGGCTGACGGGACGCGTCACCTCAAGTGGTGACCGCGTCGCGAACCAACCGGCGAAATCGCGCTGGGAAGGTTTTACCACCGTCGCGCGCCCCCGGGCTGGTTGGGTACGTGAGGCGGTCGTTCTGGAAGACCGAGCGAGGGCCATCGCGCGGCGGGCAGCGCGCGCGGCGGCGCACATGCCCCGCTGCCCGACACACTGCAGATTCCGGCAGTTACCACGCTCATTCGGTTGGTGCGCGGCGACGACATCGAAGGCAAGCCGCCACAACAGCGGATCGATCACATCATCGGGCAGGGCGGCGAGAACACTGAGTCGTTCGCGGGGCACTGCGAGAACCTTCCGTCGACGGGTCACGCCGCCCCGCCCGATCACGGCGGGACGACGGACACGATCGACGCTCATCTCTGCCTGAAGGTCAAGTCGTCAGATCACCCGCTGGTCCTGCGGACGAACTTCCACCGCCAGTCGAGGCGGTGGCGGCCGAGCACGGCCGGACGACCGGTCGGCCATCGCGTCAGCGCCGAGCTCGGCATTAATGCGCCGCCCGTGATCCACGATCAAACGCGCCAGGCGAAGACGTGCACGAGGGGTCAAAGCGGCGTTAGCGTGGGACACGAAGGCCTCCTGGTTGCCGGAGCGGTTCCTACACAGCTCCACTCCACAACCGGAGGCCTTCGTCATCACGTCTATCTACGCCGTGTCGTCACACGACCTCAACCAGCCTGCCTGGGCAGTACACCCAGACGGTGGGCCGGACCGGTCGGTTCGGCCCACGTCTCTTGCCGTTACAGGCGGGCGCTCAGGAAGCCACGACGACCCAAAACGGTCCGGCCGTTGGACATCGGGTCGGCAACTGGGCACCCTCTGGGGCTGCTGCCTCCACTGATCCTCCTCGCAAAGAGACCTTGTCGCCGGTCTTGAGCGACTGGGGCTGACTCAGTGAGGAGGTAGGAAAGATCGGCACGTAGACCGTGCCTGATGTGGAATCGGTGACGCTCAGGCACTCATCTCTTTTCGAGACGGTGCCCTCCAGTAGCGCGCTGTCGCCGACGCCTGGCTCCTCGTCTCGATATTGGGCAAACGTCGCCGAGTTGGGGTCAAAGGCATCGTCGGGCGAACGGGAGCAGCCGTTCATGCAAGCCATGATCAGGCAGGCTGCGAGCAGGGGGCGCAGAACAGCACGATTCATCCGTCACCAACTCTGCTAGTAGTAGAGGGTTGTGCCTGACGGGATTCGGTAGATCTTGGAGTATACGCTCCACCCGCTACCCCCGCCCTTATGGATCCCGATCGCGTTACTTCCGTTCACCCACGGCCCGCCGCTGTCGCCTCCGGCCTGGTCGGCGCTCACCCTGACGAAGACCGAATTGCATGTCGTGCCGGGGCAGGCGCCGGACCAGGTCGGCTTGTAGGCGATCGAGGTGATCGTGCCGCACTTCCAACCGGTCGTCTTGCCCCGATGACATGCCGTAATGCCTTCCGGCACGTCTTGCGGTCCCCCGACGATCGTCGGACTTGATGAGGATGACCCGTAGAACGTGTTGGAGATGGAGTTCCCGGTGCCGACGGCGACGCTGTAGAACGCGATGTCCGCGTTGGCGCCGTAGTTCTGGGCCTGTCTGGTGCTGGTTTCCCAGACGCCGGTGCCTGCGGTGTTGGGGTAGATGTTCTGCGTCTGACCACAGTGGGCGGCGGAGAAGTATCCGATGGCGGAACCGTTCTTCGCGGAGAAGCCTGCGGTACAGCTGGTCAGCGCTACCCCGCCCCGGACCGTCAGCGCAGAGTCACCGCCGGCGTCCTGCAGGTGCTTGAGCACGACCTCGGGAAAACCGGTACGGTCCTTCACCGCCTGAGCTACTGACCCACTGCCGCTGTCTGTGGTTTCGATGACCAGTGCTCCGTCTGCCGTCCGGACGTACATGCCCTGCACCCCCGGGGAAACCTGGCGTACTGCAGCCTCGACCTGTGCCGTCAGCTCGGGTCGCCTGCTGCTGATCGGTGTTCCATCGACCACCGAGACGGTGGTCAGGCTGGACAGCCGCAGTTCGGCGAAGGCGGATGCGACATCTTTCCGCACGGTGCGCACCCGCAGTATCTGGCCACCGGAGTCCTGCTCGATCCAGACGTCGGCGTCGACCCCGAGTGTGACGCCGGTGCGGGAGATTAACTCCACGACGTTCTTCTGGTCATGGATTGCGTCAGTGGCCTTGTCGATGCCCACGTTGTTGAGCCGCGCATAGTCCTCGGTGGCGGCAGTGGTCGCATCGGCTGGAGCGGAAGAGGCCACAGCCTGCGCTGTCGGCGTTGCGGCCAGGGCGAGCAGAGTCGCCGCCGAGAGCGCGGCAGCCTTGTGAGCTGTGCGACGTCGCACCGGTCCTCCCAGGTAGCGTGATCGATGGTTCACGGAAGGTAGCAAGAGTCGCTTCACCGCCACAAGACTTCGGAGAACGGCAGACGTCGTTGCCTTTACCCATTCTCAACAGCCTCGTGGCCTGCCCTGACTCGCGGTGGCGGCGGGCCTCCGTCATTGTCCACTGGGGAACATGGCTGCCAGCCTCGGTCCAGGCTCGCAGCCGTACGCGATTCTCTGCTTCCGGCATGAGTTTGGGTGCCAACGTGCCAACGCCGCCGATCCTGTACGCCAACCTGGCACTCCTCGGCCGTCCTCGGAAACATGACGAGGATGAGGCCGGACCGAACGGCGCAGACGTCTTCACCCTCGAAGCGACGCGGGACCGGGTCGGCGAACTTCACGACGTCGTCACGGCCAGCCTTGAGTGCAAATCCTGGATCGGACCTCGCGCTGCTCCGCGCCGCCGAGAATTTCTATCGGGCTTGAACAGCAGTTCCGATGGCATCGACACCGCCGTCGACATACACCTATTCGAACGGGCGCTACCGAACCACGACAATGCGACGGCGGCGCAACTGCGATACAGCCTTCTTGCCTCTGCTTCAATCGCACGCGAGTAATT
Organism: Micromonospora sp. NPDC049151; assembly: GCF_040648395.1. NCBI lineage: Bacteria > Bacillati > Actinomycetota > Actinomycetes > Micromonosporales > Micromonosporaceae > Micromonospora > Micromonospora sp. NPDC049151. The sequence continues at coordinate 280,763 of NZ_JBEZDP010000003.1, read as the reverse complement.
TGCTGATCGAACCGCTGGTTGCCGGGAGGACCTTCTCGATTTTGGAACGCGCGAGTCAGGCCTTCGGGTGGTGGTGGGGGTCGAAGTTCCAGTTCCAGTGGAGGCGGTGGCGGCCGAAGGGGCTGCGGTCGCCTTTGTAGGCGGCGGGTAGGAGTTTGATGTCGGCGACGAGGCGGATGATCTCTCGTTTGACGGGGGTGTTGCCGTCGAGTTCTTGCCATGCCTGTACGGCGTGGTCGCCGATGCGTCCGCGCAGCACGGCGGGGATGCCGGCGTCGGCGGCGCGTTGTTCGTGCTCGGCGATCTGGGCGAGGAGGCCTTTCTCGGCGCGGGCGTAGGCGATGGCGGTGACGTCGCCGTCTTCGGCGAGGCGGCGCCAGTCTTCGAGTTCTCCGCGCAGGCGTTGGGCTTCGGCGCGGGCGTGGGTGACGTCTTCGTCGCTGCCGGCGGCGGCGGTGAGGATGTCGTGGACGTCGGGGCGGGACAGCCACGCCACTACGGCGCGCTGCACGTACTCGTCGAGGATCGGTGCTTTCACTCCGACGTGCCGCTTGTGCAGGCAGGAGTACACCTGTCCGGTCCAGCCGTGCCGGTTCTGCCGCTGCGAGGACAGCGGCCCGTCGCACACGCCGCACCGCACGATGTAGGACAGCAGGTGCACCGCCCGGCCCGGACGCGTCGTGGTGCGCGCGGGGTCGCCGAGCATGCGCACCACCGCCCAGTAGGTCTCCTCGCTCACCAGGGCGGGCCAGATCCCGTCGCCGACGATCTCCCCGCGCAGGACCCGCTTACCGATGTAGGCCGGGTTCATCACCTGCTTGCGCAGGATCCCCCGCCGCCAAATCCCGCCCTGGGAGGCGGGGATCCCGAGCCGGTTCAACTCGGCTTCCCGCGCCGTCAACGGCATCCCGGCGGCGATGAGCCGGAAGTTGTCCCGCACCACCTGAGCGTGGGAATACTCCGTCACCGTCCCGTCGGCGGCCACGGCGGTGCGGATCTCGTCGTCGGGCTCCTGACGCAGCAACGCTCGGGTGCGCTGGTCGTAGATCCGCCGATACCCGTAGGTGATCTTTCCGTGCGGGCGACCCGCTTCGGCGGCGCCGACGATGCCGCGCAACACGTTGTCGCGGATCGCCTCGGCCATCCACTCGGCCTGCACCGCCTGGAAACCGAGCATCATCCGGTCGTTCTTGTCCCGCAGGTCATACAACACCCCACCGACCAGCCAGAAGTACAGGCCGACCTCGTGACACATGTCCCGGATCTTCACGAACACGGCCAAGTCGCGTTCCTTGCGGGAGATTTCCCAGACCACCAGCACATCGCCCTTGCCCGCGCGGATCTGCTCGATCAGCGACTCGAACTGCTCACGCTCCCTCGTCGCACGCCGGCTCGCCGAGCGGTGGTTGTCCGTGAACGACCCCGCGTCCGTCCACGACCGCTTCGTGATCTCCGCCAGGTTGAGCACACCCTGGTCGTGGACGCTCTTGCCCTGCTCCTTCTTGTCCTGACTCGCGCGCTGATACCGCAACGCCCGCACCTCTACGCCACCGGCCAGCAGCGCGTCCTTGCTCTCGAACCGGCCCCGATTTCCGGACCGGGTCTTCCGCCGTACCATCAGAACCGTCCCCCTAGATCGACGTCCGTGTCGGCAACATCGACCCTAGCTTCTAACGATTCTTGACAGTGCCGACGGTGACGCCGAGCGCCTCGGCGGTGGCGACCTCGGTCAGGTCCTCGAAGTAGCGCAGCACCACGACCGCCCGCTGGCGTGGCGGCAGCCGGTCCAGCGCCGCGCGCACGGTGAGCCGCAGCGCGGCGTCGGCGTCCGCGCCCGGCCGGTCCGGCGGATACGCGCTGAGCCATTCCCGCCGTCGGCGTCGCCACCACGAGACGGCGTCGCGGTAGAGGATGGCGCGCACGTACGCGGCCGGGTCGCCGTCACGCACCGACGACCAGCGCAGCGCCAGCTTGAGCAGCGCGTCCTGGAGCAGGTCCTCGGCCTGGTGGCGGTTCCCGCAGATCAGGTACGCGGCGCGCAGCAGCCGGTGCTGGTGCGACTCGACGAAGGCGAGGTAGTCCGCCCGCCCGTCGTCCATCCGGCCTCCCTCTCCCGCGCGTTCCACCCCCCAGACGCCCCCGCACACGCAAAAGGTTGGCGGGGTTGACGGGACGGACACTGTCGGCGCTGACCGGTACGGTGAGCGCCGAAAATCCGAACCGGGAGCGCGATTGGACCGCACCTTCCAGGTCGACCTCCGTGGCGTGGTCGACCTGCTCAGTCATCACCTCTACGGCAGTCCGCGGGTGTACGTGCGCGAGCTGCTCCAGAACGCCGTCGACGCGATCACCGCGCGGCGGGCCGCCGAGCCGAAAGCCCCGGCGCGGGTCCGCATCGAGCCGCCGGAGCTGACCGGCGACGGCACACTGCGCGTGCACGACACCGGCATCGGGCTGACCGAGGCGCAGGTGCACGAGCTGCTCGCCACCATCGGCCGCAGCTCCAAGCGCGACGAGCTGGGCTTCTCCCGGCACGAGTTCCTCGGCCAGTTCGGCATCGGCCTGCTCTCCTGCTTCCTGGTCGCGGACGAGATCCGGGTGGTCACCCGGCACGCCGACGAGCCCACTGTGCTCTGGACGGGCTGGTCCGACGGGCGGTACGCGGTGCGCCTCGCCGATCCGGAGCAGGCCCGGGACGAGCCCGGCACCACAGTCACGCTGGTGCCCCGGCGCGACGCCGACCAGTGGCTCGGCGTACCCACAGTCACCGAGCTGGCCCGCCTCTACGGCAGCCTGCTGCCGGTCGACGTCCGGGTCGGTGACACGCCGACCACCGCCGGCCCGCCGCCGTGGCCGACCACGCCGGGAGCGCCGGTCGACCGCGCCGCCCTCCAGCGGTACGCGCAGGACCTGCTCGGGGTCGTCCCGTTCGACGTGGTGCCGCTGTCGGTGCCGGAGGCCGGCCTGACCGGCGTGGCGTTCATCCTGCCCACAGCGGTGAACCCGGCCGCCCGGGCCGGGCACCGGGTCTACCTGAAGCGGATGCTGCTCAGCGAGCACGCCGACGGGCTGCTGCCCGAGTGGGCCTTCTTCGCCCACTGCGTGGTCGACGCCGGCGAGCTGCGTCCCACCGCCAGCCGCGAGGCGCTCTACGAGGACGCGCTGCTCACCTCCGTCCGGGAGGCGCTCGGCGACCAGATCCGGGGCTGGCTGGTCCGGCTCGCGAAGCACGATCCGCGCCGGCTCGGCGAGTTCCTCCAGGTGCACCACCTGGGGGTCAAGGCGCTCGCCATGCACGACGACGAGATGCTGCGGCTGGTCGACCAGTGGTGGCCGATGGACACAAACGTCGGCACGATGACGCTCGCCGAGTTCCGGGAGCGCCACGGCGTGCTCCGGTACGCCGCCAGCCTGGACGAGTTCCGCCAGCTCGCCGCCGTGGCCGCCGCGCAGGATCTGGCCGTGGTCAACGGCGGCTACACGTACGACACCGAGCTGATCGAACGCATGCCCAGTGTGGATCGGTCGGTGCTGATCGAGCGGCTGGAGCCGAGCGACCTGACCACCCGGTTCGAGATCCTCGACCCGGCGACCGAGCTGGCCCTGCGGCCGTTCCGCACCGCCGCGCAGCGGGCCCTGGAACGGCTCGGCTGCGAGGTGGTGATCCGGGCGTACGACCCGGTCTCGCTCCCCGCGCTCTACCTGCTGTCCCGCTCGGCGGCGTTCCACGACCAGCTCGCCGCCAGCCGGGACAAGGCCGACGAGCTGTGGGGCGGCGTGCTCGACGCGCTCGCCGCCACCGCCCCGCCGGACCGCCCGCAACTGGTGCTCAACCACCGCAACCCGCTGGTCCGCCGGGTCACCACGCTCGCCGACCCGGAGCTGGTCGGCCTGGCCGTCGAGGCGCTCTACGGGCAGGCGCTGCTGCTCGGGCACCACCCCATCCGGGCGGCCGACGCCGCACTGCTGAACAGTTCCTTCCTCGGCCTGCTCGGCCGGGCCGTACCGGGAGAGATCCGTGACTGACGACGACCTCTGGCGCATGCACCGCGAGATCGAATCCATGCCGTACGGCCCGGGGCAGATCGCCGCGCTGGAGCAGCTGCTGCGCCGCGCCGACGCGGGCGACGACCGGCACCTCGCCTTCGCCGCCCGGATCATCGGCACCACCGCGTACGTCTACGGCGGCGAGCCGGCGAAGTCCTTCGTCACGTTCTCCTGGTGCCTGTCCGAGTACGACAAGGATCCGCAGCCCTACCACCAGCGCTACACGCACCAGCTGCTGTGGTTCTTCAAGTACATGGTCAACGCCATGGTGAAGTTCCCGGAGCTGCCGCTGGACCGGACGTACGCGGTCCTCGACGACATGGAACGGCGCTACCGCGATTCCGGGCACTCGCTCCAGGCGGTCTACAAGCACCGCTACCTGGTGGCCGCGCACCTGGGTGACGAGGAGGCGGCGGACGGGTGGTACCGCAAGTGGATGACAACGCCCCGCGACACGCTCTCCGACTGCGCAGGCTGCGACCCGACCACGCAGGTCACGCACCTGGTGCGGCTTGGTCGCCACGAGGAGGCGGTGGCGCTGGCCGAGCCGGTGCTCGCCGGCCGGCTGACCTGTAGCGAGCAGCCACAGGGGATCCTCACCGCGCTGCTCACGCCCTACCGGGAGACCGGCCGGACCGACGCCGCGCGGGACGCGCACCGGGAGGCGTACCGGCGGGTGCGCGGGCACCTCGCCGACCTGTGGGACATCGCCGACCACGTCGACTTCTGCACCGTCACCGGCAACGAGGCGCGCGCGTTGGAGCTGGTCGAGCGGCATCTGGACTGGCTGGACCGGGCACCCACGCCGGCCGCCGCGATGCACTTCGCGGCCGCCGCCTCGGCGGCGCTGCGTCAGGTGCCGGCCGAGCTGACAGTGCACCGCCGCGCCGCAGGCGACCGGCCGGCCGCGGACGTGCCGGCGGGCGCGCTCGCCGACGAGCTGGCCGGTACGGCGACCGCCCTGGCCGAACGCTTCGACGCGCGCAACGGCACCACGCACCAGTCCGGGTTGATCGCCCGCAAGCTGGCGGCCGGGCCGGTCGGCGAGCACCTGCCGCTCTCCGCGAGCCTGCGCCGCCCGGCGGTGCCCGCGCCGCGTACCGGCCCGGATGCTCCGGTGGCCGCCGCGCAGCCGGTCACCGTGCCCGCCGACGCCGGTACCGACGAGCTGCTGGGGCTGGCCGAGGAGTCCTGGCGCACCAACCGCCGGGACGGCCTGGCGGCGGCGCTGCGCGCGTACGACGAGCGGTTCGGTGACGCCGACGTGCCCGCGAACACCCGGGCCTGGCGGCTGGAACTGCGAGCCGGTGAGCTGTCCCAGGACGACGACGGCGTGCCGGCGGCGATCGCCGTCAACCAGGAGGCGCTCGCCGCGTGGCGGGAGGTGCCGGATCCGCTGCGCGCGCAGGTGGTGGCGGGGCGGCTCGGTGTGCTGCTCAGCATGGTCGACGAGAGCGCGGACGAAGGGCTGGCCCTGGCCCGGGAGTCGGCCGACTACCTGGCCGAGAACGGCGAGCCGCGTGACCGGGCCGCGGGCTGGGACCGGCTCGCCCTGGCCCATGTGCACCGCGGGCGGTGGGCGGAGGCGCTCGACGCGCTCGACCGGGCCGAGCCGGACGCCGACGCCGATCCGTGGCTGGCCGGCCGGGTCGCGCTGCACCGCACGCACGTGCTGGAACAGTTGGAGCGGGCCGACGAGTTCCGGGACGCGGCGGCGCGGTCCCGCCGGCTGGCGGGCGAGCTGGGCGACGCCGACATGCTCATCGGCGCCTGCCTGGCGTACGCGCGTGCCACCGACGACCCGGCCGACGCGGTGGCCGCCTGTGACGAGGCGCTGTCGGTCGCCCCGCCCGGCGTCCACCTGCCGCTGCGGGTGACCCGGGGCCGGGCGCTGATGGCCGCCGACCGGGCCGCCGAGGCGGTGGAGGATCTGGCCGAGGCGGTCACCCTCTGCGTCGAGCAGGGGCTCGACGGCGACGCGCTGCTGCGCTGGGAGCTGGCCGACGCGTACCGGGCGGCCGGGCGGCTGGCCGAGGCCGCCGAGGTGGCCGAGGAGGCGGTGCTCGGGCTGGACCGGGCCGGCGCGCAGGCCGAGGCGGACCGGTGCCGGCACCTGCTGGCCGGCATCTACGCGGGGCTGGGCGAGACGGACCTGGCGCTCACGGTGCTCGACAAGCTGGCCGAGAACCTGGACGGGCCGGACAATCTCCCCCATCGGGCGCAGGTGCTGGAGGAATCCGGTGGCCTGCTCTACGACGCCGACCGGGACGCCCTGGCCGCGCAGCGGTTCGCGGCGGCGGCGACCGCCTGGCGGCTGGCCGGGTATCAGGTGGACGAGCTGCGGGCCCGGCGGCGGGAACTGCTCGCCCTGCACTGGTCCGGCGACCTGCCGGCGGCGGTGGCCGCGATCGAGCGGGTGGACGAGGCGGTGGCCGCGCTCCAGGGCGAGGCCGACGAGCCGCCGGTGGTCACGTACGAGCGGGCGATGGCCGCCGACGCGGTGGCCCGGGTGCTGATCGGCGAGGACCGCCTCACCGCCGCGCTGGACCGGGTGGACGGCGTGCCGGAGCGCCTGCGGTCGATCGAGGCGTTCGGCGAGGCGGCGCAGGTCGAGGTGCTGACCGGTGAGCTGCTGCTGCGCGACGGGCGGCCGGAGCAGGCCGAGGGGCTGCTGCGCCCGGTCCTCGCCGGGCTGCCCGCCGGTTCCCGCCCGGCCACGCAGGCCGCCTGGCTGCTGGCCCGCGCGCTCGACGAGCAGGGCCGGGAGGCCGAGGCGGCGAAGGTCCGCGCCGACCACGGCATCGAGGAGGACTGAGACGGCGAGCCGGGGCAACGGTGGGTCAACCGCGGCTGCCCCGGCTCGTACGCGAGGTCTAGGCTGGGCCGGTGGCGGTGGAACAGCAGGCACGGGGGGCGGCGGGTGCGGCCCGGCGGCGGTCCCGGCGGGACGAGATCCTGGAGATCGCGGTCGGCCTCTTCGCGGCGCGCGGCTACCACGGGGTGTCGATGGACGACATCGGCGCGGCGGCCGGGGTCACCGGGCCGGCGCTCTACCACCACTTCGCCGGCAAGGAGGCGATGCTCGCCGCCGCGCTGATCCCGGTGAGCGAGGGGTTGCTCGCGGGCGGGCGGGACCGCGCCGCCGGCCACCCGGGTGATCCGCGTGCCGCGCTGGAGTCGCTGATCGACTTCCATGTCGAGTTCGCGCTGGCCCATCCGGCGGTGATCGCGTTGCACCTGCACGAGCTGGACCGCCTGCCGGACGAGCCGCGCCGCCGGATCCGCCGGCTCCAGCGGATGTACGTCGAGGAGTGGGTGACCGTGCTGACCGCGCTGCACCCCGGCCTGCCCGACGGGGCGGCCCGGGTGCTCGCCCACGCGGCGTTCGGCCTGATGAACTCGACGCCGTTCCTCGGCGGCGAGGTGGACCGCCGGCGCCGGGCCGAACTGCTGCGCGGCGCGACCCTCGCGGCCCTGCTCGCGCCCACCGATCCGGCCTGACACGCCGCGCGCACCTTAACGCGTGTTAAGAAGAGACCCCGGCTTTGCGTCGAGAAGGGGTCACGTCCGTGCAGAAGATGATCGAATCGTTGTTGGTCGCGAATCGGGGGGAGATCGCGCGGCGGATCATCCGTACCGGCAGGCGGCTCGGGATCCGGACGATCGCCGTCCACTCGGAGGCCGACGGCGGGCTGCCGTTCGTGACCGAGGCGGACGAGGCGGTCTGTGTCGGCCCGGCGAACCCGGCGCAGAGCTACCGCAACGTGGAGGCGATCCTCGACGCCGCCCGTAGCACCGGCGCGCAGGCGATCCACCCCGGCTACGGCTTCCTGTCCGAGAACGCGGACTTCGCCCGTACCGTCGAAGGGGCCGGCCTGATCTGGGTCGGGCCCGGCGCGGACGCGATCAGCGCGATGGGCGACAAGATCAACGCTCGGAACCTGATGGCGGCGGCCGGGGTCCCGGTCGCGCCCGGCACCACCGAACCGGCGACCGACCTGGCCGCGGCGGTGGCCGCCGCGGAGATCGGCTACCCGGTGATGGTCAAGGCCGCCGCCGGTGGCGGCGGCATGGGCATGGGCGTGGCCGCCGACGAGACGGCGCTGCGCACCGAGTACGACAAGGTCCGTGCGTTCGCCGAGCGGATGTTCGGCGACGGGTCGGTGCTGATCGAGCGGTACTTCCCCCGGGTGCGCCACGTCGAGGTGCAGATCCTCGGCCTGGCCGACGGCCGGGTGGTGGCGCTCGGCGAGCGGGAGTGCTCGGTGCAGCGGCGCAACCAGAAGCTGGTCGAGGAGTCGCCGTCCCCGGCGGTCTCGCCCGAGTTGCGCGAGCGGTTCCTGGCCGCGGCGGTACGGGCGGGCGAGGCGGTGGGCTACCGCAACGCCGGCACCGTCGAGTGCTTGCTGGTCCCGCGTCAGCGGGATCTCAAGGACGGCAGCCCCCTCTCCGAAGAATTTTTCTTCCTGGAGATGAACACGCGGCTTCAGGTCGAGCACCCGGTCACCGAGTACGTCTACGGCGTCGACCTGGTCGAGGAGCAGTTGCGGGTGGCGTCCGGCCTGGCGCCGACGTTCGACCCGGACGCGCTCACCCCGCGCGGCCACGCCATCGAGCTGCGGATCAACGCCGAGGACCCGAAGCGGTTCCTGCCCGGCCCGGGCGCGATCACCACCTGGAACGAGCCGGCCGGCACCGGCGTACGTGTCGACTCCGGCTACGTCGCCGGCAACACCGTCACGCCGTTCTACGACAGCCTGATGGCCAAGCTGATCGTCAGTGGCGCTACCCGCGAGGAGGCGGTCGAGCGGGCCCGGGCGGCGGTCGCCCAGTTCGAGATCGCCGGCCCGAAGTGCAACCTGCCGTTCTTCGCCGAGCTGCTGGAGAACCCGGAGTTCCTCTCCGGCGACTACGACACCGGCATCGTCTCCCGGATGCGCTGACGCCATCTCGGTGTCACGCTCGACTGAAGTGAGGTGAACCTGATGGCGCAACTTCCGGACTCCGTCAGCATCCGTGAGGTCGGCCCCCGCGACGGCCTCCAGAACGAGGAGCCCATTCCCACCGACGCCAAGGTGCGGCTGCTCGACGCGTTGTCCCGCACCGGCGTGCGGCGCATCGAGGCCGTCTCCTTCGTCCACCCGAAGGCGATCCCGCAGATGGCCGACGCCGACGAGGTGTGGCAGCGGGCGGAGAAGGCCGACGGCGTGCGTTACTCCGCGCTGGTGCCGAACACCCGTGGCGCGCAGCGGGCGCTGGCGGCCGGCTTCACCGAGATCGAGGTGGTGGTCTCGGCCAGCGACACGCACAACCGCCGCAACGTGAACCGCTCCACCGACGAGTCGCTCGACGACATCGCCGAGCTGATCGACCTGCTGCACGGCGCGGGCGCCACCGCCGAGGTGATCGTGGCGACCAGCTTCGGCTGCCCCTACGAGGGCGACGTGGACCCCCGCCGGGTCGCCGCGATCGTCGACCGCGTCGCCCGCGACGGCGCGGACCGCGTCGCCTTCGGCGACACCACCGGCATGGGTACGCCCCGGCGCGTCCGCGAACTGGTCACGGCGGTCCGGGACCGTAACGCCCACCTGCCGGTGCTGCTGCACTTCCACAACACCCGGGGTACCGCGCTGGCGAACATGCTCACCGCGATGGAGTTGGGCGTCACCGAGTTCGACGCCAGCGTCGGCGGCCTGGGCGGCTGCCCGTACGCCCCGGGTGCCAGCGGCAACCTGGCCACCGAGGAGGCGGTGCACATGCTGCACGACATGGGCATCGACACCGGCATCGACCTGGACGCCCTGATCGAGGCCGCCGAGCTGGCCGAGGCCCTGGTGGGCAAGCAGCTCCCGTCCGGAGTCCTCCGAGCCGGTCCTCGCTCCCGCCTGACCCCCCTCCCCACCTGACCCCGACCCTGCCCCTGCCTCTCGTTGATCAAGGAGTTCGCGTCCTCCGGGAGCCCGGATGAGGACACGAACTCCTTGATCACGGGGGAACGTCGGGGGCGTGGCAGGGTCGCCGGGAGCCGGGCCGGTGGGGTAGCCTAACGATCGTTCAGGTCGGTGGCGCCCTGCGCGGGCGGTGGCAACGGGGAGTCGGCGTGACGCTCGACGGTGAGGCTCTGGAGCAGCTACGCAAGCGCGCCCGCGCCGGCGGCGCGGACAAGTACCACGCGGCAAACGCCGCCAAGGGCAAGCTGTTCGCCCGCGAGCGTGTGGCCTACCTGGTCGACGAGGGCTCCTTCGTCGAGGACGGGCTCTACGCGAACGCCATGGTCGACGGGCTGCCCGCCGACGGCGTGGTCACCGGCACCGCCACCATCGACGGCCGCCAGGTCTGCCTTATGGCGAACGACTCCACGGTCAAGGCCGGCAGCTGGGGCGCGCGTACCGTCGAGAAGATCATCCGGATCATCGAGCGGGCGTACGCGACCGGCGTCCCGATGGTCTACCTGGTCGACTCGGCCGGTGCCCGGATCACCGACCAGGTCGACCTGTTCCCGGGCCGGCGCGGCGCCGGCAAGATCTTCTGGAACCAGGTCCGCGCCTCCGGCTCGATCCCGCAGGTGTGCGCGCTGTTCGGGCCGAGCGCGGCCGGCGGGGCGTACATCCCGGCGTTCTGCGACGTGGTGGCCATGGTGGACGGCAACGCCAGCATGTACCTCGGCTCCGACCGGATGGTCGAGATGGTCACCGGTGAGAAGACCACGCTGGAGGCGATGGGCGGCGCGAAGGTGCACTGCGCCGAGTCCGGCGTCGGTCACTTCCTCTGCAAGACCGAGAACGACGCGCTCGACGTGGTGCGGACCTACCTGTCGTACCTGCCGTCGAACTGGAAGCAGGACCCGCCCGCCGCCGAGGCGGTGGCCGCGCCGGAGAAGGCCGACCTGGCCGCGCTGGTGCCGGCCAGCGAGCGGCAGGCGTTCGACATGCGCCGGTACGTCAAGGGCCTGCTCGACTCCGGCAGCTTCTTCGAGATCCAGGCGCTGTGGGCCAAGGAGCTGACCATCGGGTTCGGCCGGCTCAACGGCGAGGTCGTCGGCGTGGTCGGCAACAACTCGATGTTCAAGGGCGGCGTGCTCTTCGTCGACTCGGCCGACAAGGCGACCCGGTTCGTGCAGCTCTGCGACGCGTTCAACGTGCCGCTGCTGTTCCTGTCCGACGTGCCCGGCTTCATGGTCGGCAGCGCGGTGGAGAAGCAGGGCATCATCCGGCACGGCGCGAAGATGATCACGGCGATCTCCGAGGCGACCGTACCCAAGATCTGTGTGGTGGTCCGCAAGGCGTACGGCGCGGGTCTCTACGCGATGGCCGGTCCCGGCTTCGAGCCGGACGCCACTATCGCGCTGCCCACCGCGAAGATCGCGGTGATGGGCGCGGAGGCCGCCGTCAACGCGGTCTACGCCAACAAGATCGCCGCCATCTCCGACGAGGCCGAGCGGGCCGCCTTCGTGGCCGCGAAGCGCGAGGAGTACGAGCGCGACATCGACGTGGTCCGCCTCGCCAGCGAGCTGGTGGTGGACGCGATCGTCGAGCCGCACGAGCTGCGCGCCGAGCTGGTACGCCGGTTCGCCGCCGCGCGCGGCAAGGAGCGGCACTTCTCCCGGCGCCGCCACGGCGTCACCCCCGTCTGACCCGGCAAGGAAGGGCCCCCTCTTAACGCCTGGTGCATGTAAAGGGGCCCCTCCTAACGCTTCAGCCGCTCCCGGCGTCACGAGCGCCCGGCGGCCCGCCCTTTCCAGGAGGATCGACATGGACTTCCGGCTCGACGAGGAGCAGCAGGCGCTGCGGGAGAGCGTCCGGGAATTCGCCCGCGAGGTGGTCGCGCCCACCATCGCCGAGCACTACGAGCGGCACACCTTCCCGTACGAGATCGTCCGTCAGATGGGGAAGATGGGCCTGTTCGGGCTGCCCTTCGCGGAGGAGCACGGCGGCATGGGCGGCGACTACTTCGCGCTCTGCCTGGCGCTGGAGGAGCTGGCCCGGGTGGACTCCAGCGTGGCGATCACGCTGGAGGCGGCGGTGTCGCTCGGCGCGATGCCGATCTACCGGTTCGGCACCGAGGAGCAGAAGGCACAGTGGTTGCCGAGGCTGCTCAGCGGTGAGGCGCTGGCCGGGTTCGGGCTCACCGAGCCGGGCACCGGCTCGGACGCGGGCGGCACCCGGACGCGCGCGGTCCTGGACGGCGACGAGTGGGTCATAAACGGCTCGAAGGCGTTCATCACCAACTCCGGCACCGACATCACCGCGCTGGTCACCGTCACCGCCGTCACCGGTACGCGGCCCGACGGCGGCAAGGAGCTGTCCACGATCATCGTGCCGTCGGGTACGCCCGGCTTCACCGTCGCGCCCGGCTACTCGAAGGTCGGCTGGAACGCCTCGGACACCCACGAGCTGACGTTCGACGACTGCCGGGTGCCGGCGGCCAACCTGCTCGGCGAGCGCGGCCGGGGCTTCGCCCAGTTCCTGCGCATCCTGGACGAGGGCCGGATCGCCATCGCGGCGCTCGCCGTCGGCCTGGCCCAGGGCTGCGTCGACGAGTCGATCAAGTACGCCAAGGAGCGCCAGGCGTTCGGTCAGCCGATCGGCAACTACCAGGCCATCCAGTTCAAGATCGCGGACATGGAGATGAAGGCGCACACGGCCCGGCTGGCCTACTACGACGCGGCGGCCCGGATGCTCGCCGGTGAGCCGTTCAAGCGCCAGGCGGCCATCGCCAAGCTGCACGCCAGCACCGTGGCGGTGGACAACGCCCGCGAGGCGACGCAGATCCACGGCGGGTACGGCTTCATGAACGAGTACCCGGTGGCCCGCTTCTGGCGCGACTCCAAGATCCTGGAGATCGGTGAGGGCACCAGCGAGGTGCAGCGCATGATCATCGCGCGCGACCTCGGCATGTGACATTCACCCGCGTCCTCGTCCTGTCGGATAACGGCGGTGGACGGTCGGGTGGTTGACGATGGGCTGTGGAGCGTCGGAGTCCATCCGTACTCTTCGTGCCCATGACTCCGGATCATGACCGTGCGCGGGGCCCGGGCGGTCGCGCCGGTCTGTCCGAACTGTTACGCGGGCACCGGCTCGCCGTCGGCCTGACCCAGGCCGAGCTGGCGGACCGGGCCGGCGTCGGCGTACGGACGGTCCGCGATCTGGAACGGGGCCGCGCCACCCGGCCGCAGCGCACCACAGTCGACCTGCTGGCCGACGCGCTCGGTCTGACCGGTGAGCGGCGGCGGGAGTTCGTGGACACCGCCCGGCCCGCGGCGTCCCGCCCACCCGCCACCGGTGCCTCGGACGATCCGCCGGTCGCGCTGCCCCAACCCGTACCCCTGCTGGGACGCGAGCGGGACGCGGCGGAGGTGTCCGGCCTGCTCGACGCGTACCCGGTGGTGAGCCTGGTGGGGCTCGCCGGGGTGGGCAAGACCGCGCTGGCCGTCTCGGTCGCGCACGCGGTGGCGGCCCGGCATCCGGCGGGCGTGGCCGGAGTGCTCGTGGGCGAGGGCTCGGACACCGCCGACGTGCTCGCCGCGTCGACCTCGATGTTCGGCGTGAACCGGCTGGCCGACCTCGCCTGCCGGATCGGCGACCGGCCGGCGTTGCTGGTCGTCGACGCGGTGGACCGGGCGCCGGCTGCGGTGGCCGGGGCACTGCGCGCGCTGACCGCCGCCGCGCCGACGCTGCGGGTGCTGGCGACCGGCCGCCGCCCGGTCGGCCTGCCCGGCGAGCTGGTCCGGCCGGTCGCGCCGCTCGACGTGCCGCCGACCGGCGTGGATCCCGAGTACGCCACCGACCTGGACCGCTGGCCGGCGGCGGCGCTGTTCGCCGCCCGGCTCGCCCAGGTCCGCCGGGAACCACCCACAGCCGCCGAGCTGCCGGCGCTCGCCGCGCTCGTGCGCCGGCTCGGCGGACTGCCGCTGGCCATCGAGCTGATGGCGGCACGGGGACGCATCCTCGACGTCATCGAGCTGCTCGACCGCTACGGCGACCGCGTCCTGGACCTGACCGGCGTGCGCCCCGGCTGGGAGCCCGCCGGCCCGTCCACCGGCACGGTGACGCTGCGCGACGCGGTGGCGACCAGCTATCACCTGCTCGCGTCCGCCGACCGGGCGGCGCTGCGGCGGCTGTCCGCGTTCCGTAACCGCTGGTCGGTCGAGCTGGCCGAGGAACTGCTCGCCGACGGCGGCCGGCGGTGGGACGCCGCGCCCATGCTGGACCGGCTGCGCGAGCTGGGCCTGCTGAGCGTCCGGGGCGCCGGCCGGTTCCGGTTCCGTCTGCTGGACGCCGTCCGTGACTTCGCCGCCGAGCAGGCCGACGTCGAGGGTGAGACCCACCGCATCCGGTCGCGCCACGCCTCGGTGATCGCCGGTCTGGTCAACCGCACCGCGCCGGGGCTGGTGGGCCCACGGATGGCCGGCGCGGTGCACGTCCTCGACGAGGCGACGAGCGACATCACCGCCGCGCTGGCGTACGCCGCGGAGCACGCGCCGGAGACGGCTCTCCTGCTCGCCGCCTCACTGCCGCGATGGTGGCGGCTGCGCGGGCGGGACGTCGCCGGCCGGCAGCGGCTGCGCGGGCTGCTCGCCGATCCGCGTACCGCTGACGCCCGGCCCACGCTGCGGGCCTGGGCCATGCTCGGCGCGGCCCGGCTCGCAGTCGAGCACGGCGCGGGCGCGGAGGAACTGGCCGCGACCCGGGCCGCCCTGGTCATCTTCACCGAGGCGGGCGACGTGACCGGCGAGCTGTCCGCCCGGTCGGTGCTCTGCGCGCTCCTGCCCCGGCTCGGCGCGCACGACGAGGCCCGCGCGCAGGCCGAGGCCGCGCTGGCGGCGGCCACCCGGCACCACCGGGTACGCGAGATGGCTGTGGCCCAGGCGCACCTCACCTGGCACGACGTACGCGAAGCGAGGCTGGCCGGCGCCCGGCGGCGGCTGGCCACCGTGGACCGCCTGGCGGCGCAGTGCGGTGACCAGCGCCTGCGGGTGCTGGCGCGGGCCGATCAGGCCGAGCTGACCCGCCTGGAGGGCCGGTACGCCGAGGCGGTCGAGCAGGGGCGCCGGGTGGCTACCGCGCTCGCGGAGCTGGGCGATCCCGGGCGGCGGCGCCGGACGATCGGCGCGGTCGGGTTGGCCCTGGCCCATGCCGGGCGCGCGGACGAGGCGCTGGCCACCGTGGCCGAGCTGTGGCCGTCGGGCGCGGTGCCGGACCGCCGCCGGCCACCGGCGGTGGAGACACTCGACGCGCCCGGCTCGGCCGGGGACGCCCGCACCGGCGACGCGCTGCGCGGGTTGATCGAGGGACATGTGGCGTTGCGCCGGGGGGATCGGGAGCTGGCGGCGGAGTGGTTCGCCGCGGCGGCCGACGCGGCCGAGGGCGTCGCCGACCGGCGGGATCTGGTCGAGGCGCTCGTGGGGCTGGCGGTCAGCACCGCCGACCCTGGTGTGCTTGACCGGTTGGACGCGGCGCGGCGGGTCACCGGCGTGAGCCTGCTGCCGCAGGAGGAGGAGTTGCTGTTCTCCCTGATGGCCCGCCGGGGGCGATGAGCGCCGCCGGCGTGGGGCGGTGGAGGGCGCGGGGGTGGCACGAGCGAAGTAGCCCCCTGGTGCTGCCCCTCGCTCCACGCTCGCGCCAGCACCCCCCGGTGCCCCCCGCGCTGCGGGAAGACTATCGAGGTCTGACCGCCGATTCGCGATACCTTGTGCTGCTTTGTCCGTCCGCTCGGCTGATTCTGCCGGTCATTCTGCCGGTGACCGGCGGGTAGCCGTCGAACGGCCGCAGGCGGTCAGGCGACGTCCTGGGCGAGCTCGGTGCTGCCGGCGGTGGCGCCCGGATGGACGGCGTCGCGTACCCGGCGCAGCCCGTCCAGCAGCCCGTCGAGCTGCTCCGGATCGAGCTGGCTGGTGAACCACTGCTCGATGATCCGCAGATGGCCGGGAAGGACGGCGTCCAGCCGGCTCAGCCCCGCGGCGGTCACCACCGCGAAGGAGCTGCGCCGGTCCGACGGGCAGGCCCGTCGGCGGATCAGCCCGTCCCGTTCCATCCGGTCCACCACGCGGGTGACACCGCTGGTGGAGAGCGAGGTCTGTGCGGCCAGGTCGGTCATCCGCAACTGGTTGTTTGGTGAGCGGGCGAGTCGGGTCAGCACCTCGAACTCGACCGGTGAGAGGCCGTGCTCCTCGAACTGGGCGGCGAACCGGGCGGCGAGCCCGGCGTGCGCCTCGACGAGCAGGCCGACGGCAGTGATCCGGGGGTCGTCGAACACGTTCTGGTCCACGCCACCATCCTAGCAACACTTGACACAGGGAATATTGTCTAGACTATAGTTGCTTAGTCAGTCGTTGGGCACCTAAACATTCTTCTCCGGAGGAGAGCATCATGACCAGCAGCACCGAGGCGACTACCCGCGACTGGGAAGGTCTCACCATCCCCACCCCCGGCACCTACGTGCTGGACGCCGCGCACAAGCGCGTCGGCTTCGTCGCGCGGCACATGATGGTCAGCAAGGTACGCGGTGAGTTCGCGGACGCCACCGCCACCATCACCGTCGCCGACGACCCGATGCAGTCCTCGGTCACCGCCAGCATCCAGGCGGCCAGCATCAACACCGCCCAGGCGGACCGTGACGCGCACCTGCGCAGCCCGGAGTTCCTCGACGCCGAGCAGTACCCGACGCTCGAGTTCCGCAGCACCGCTGTGAAGTCCCGCGAGGGCAACGAGTTCGTGCTCGCCGGCGAGCTGACCATCAAGGGCGTGACCCGCCAGGTCGAGCTGGAGGTGGAGTTCGAGGGCGTCGGCCGCAGCCCCTTCGGGCAGGACATCTTCGGCTTCTCCGCCTCCACCGAGATCGACCGGGAGGACTTCGGTCTGACCTGGAACGTGGCGCTGGAGACCGGCGGCGTCCTGGTCGGCCGCAAGATCAAGATCGAGATCGAGGGCGAGGCCATCCGCCAGGGCTGAGCCCGGCACCGGCCCGTGGGGCCCGCACCGTCCGCCGACGGTGCGGGCCCTTCCCGCGTACGCCCCGGCGGTGCGAATCGTCACGTGAAGTTCTCCGGACGGATGTGCTGGTGACGGCGTTGACGGGGTACAGGTGCAGACCTGTCGCCCGTCCAGCAGGACGACGGCACGGGCGCACTTACGCCCATCACGCGAATGGTTCACAATGCGTTGCGGAACGGTACGGTTCCGTCGCACCGGCGCCGGGAGGACACATGGGCAGAGACGTCGAGCAGGGCGCCTTCTCCCGCGAGGATCGGGTCCGCTACCGGCAGAAGGTGCGGCGGTGCCTGGACGTCTTCGCGCTGATGCTCGACGACTTCGGCTTCGACGCCGACCGCCCGATGACCGGGCTGGAGATCGAGCTGAACCTCATCGACGCCGCCGCCGAACCGGCCATGCGCAACGACCAGATCCTGGCCGACATCGCCGACCCGCTGTTCCAGACGGAGCTGGGACAGTTCAACCTCGAACTGAACGCCTCGCCCCGGCTGATCGAGGGCAGTGGCTTCGCCGACTACGAGCAGGACCTGCGCAGCAGCCTCAGCCGCGCCGACGAGCGGGCCGCCAAGTCCGACGCGACGATCATGATGGTCGGCATCCTCCCCACGCTGACCGAGCGCCACCTGGTCGCCGACAACCTCTCCACGAACGAGCGGTACCACGTCCTCAACGACCAGATCGTCGGCGCCCGGGGCGAGGACATCGAGCTGGACATCAACGGCGTCGAGCGGCTGCGTACGCACACCGACTCGATCGCGCCGGAGGCCGCCTGCACCAGTCTCCAGTTCCACCTCCAGGTCGCGCCGGACAGCTTCGCCGACTACTGGAACGCGTCCCAGGCCATCGCCGGCGTGCAGGTCGCCGTCGGCGCCAACTCGCCGTTCCTCTACGGCCGGCAGCTCTGGGCGGAAACCCGGATCGCGCTGTTCCAGCAGGCCACCGACACCCGCCCGGACGAGCTGAAGGCCCAGGGCGTACGCCCCCGGGTGTGGTTCGGCGAGCGCTGGATCACCTCGATCTTCGACCTGTTCGAGGAGAACGTCCGTTACTTCCCCCCGCTGCTGCCCATCTGCGAGGAGGAGGACCCGGTCGAGGTGCTGCACGCCGGTGGCGTGCCCCAGCTCGGTGAGCTGAGACTGCACAACGGCACCGTCTACCGCTGGAACCGCCCGGTGTACGACATCATGAACGACCGCCCGCACCTGCGGGTGGAGAACCGGGTGCTGCCCGCCGGGCCGACAGTTGTCGACATGCTCGCCAACGCGGCGTTCTACTTCGGGCTGGCCCGGGGCCTCGCCGAGTCGGACCGTCCGATCTGGAGCCAGTTGACGTTCAGCTCGGCGGAGGAGAACTTCCACGCCGCCGCCCGGCGCGGCATCGAGGCGGTCCTGCACTGGCCCCGGCTCGGCGACGTGCCGGTCACCAAGCTCGTCCTGGACACGCTGCTCCCGGTGGCCGCCGAAGGGCTGGACCGGTTCGGTGTCGCCCCGGCCGAGCGGGACCGCCTGCTCGGCGTGATCGAGGGCCGCTGCCGTACCGGCCGCAACGGTGCGGTCTGGCAGACCGAGACGGTGTGGACGGCCGAGCGGCACCGGGGCCTGGACCGGGAGGCCGCGCTGCACCACATGGTCAAGCGGTACGCCGAACTCCAGCGCGGCAACGAGCCCGTCCACACCTGGCCGGTCGACTGACTGCCCCCGCCCCGCCGCGCGTCCCCCGCAGCCCGCGATGTTGCACTTGCGGCCCTCGTGGTGCCCGATTCGCGCAGTTGACGAGGGCCGAAACTGCAAGATCGCCGGGAGTGGTGGGGGTGACGTCGGTGCGGCTGGGATCGGTGGAGATCTTGGTAGAAGAGCGCCCTATGGGGGCCGTTTATACCAAGATCTCGGCGGGCGGGGACTGGGTGCGTCGATCTTGGACTTGTGACGCCTCGAACCTCCCGAATGCGAGGTCTGTGAGGTGCCACAACTCCAAGATCGCGGTGAGGGTCAACGGCCCCGGCGGCGGGGGGTTCCGGTGGCAGGGGGTGGGTCGGTCGGGCCGGGTGAGGCCGACGGGGACGGGTCGGTCGGGTCCGGCTCGTCGGTGGACGGTTCGTCGCGTGACCGGGTGGGGCCGAGCGGTGTCTCGGGTTGCCGTTGCGGCGGGACGGCTTGGCTGCGGCGGCCGGTGCTGGTGGACCGGGTCACGCGACCCCGCTCCGACTCGGTCCGGGCGGACGTCACGTCCGGTCCGTCCTGCGCCGCCGCATCCCGGCTCGGAACGGGCGACGGGTCGGGTGCCGGCCCGGCCGCCTCGTCCGAGGGCGGCGACGTCGACCGGTCCGACGTCAACGTGGCCGACGTTGAGCGGTCCGGTGCCGACCTGGCCGACGCCAATGCCGACCTGTCCGACGGCGCGTCCGGCGCGGCCGGGTCCGCGGCGACCGGCTCGGCCTCCGCGCTGATCGGGTCCGGCTCGCCGGTGCGCTGGCGGGGCACGGCCGTCCGCTCGGTGCCACGACGCTCGGAGCGCTGGGCCAGCGCGGCCATCACCATCGAGCCGCCGACACCGGCGATCACCGCGTACGGTGCGATCAGATGGGCCGACAACTGCTCCGCGGCGATCCCGGCCAGGCGCGGTACGGCAAGCAGGTACGCCAGCGCGACGAGCAGTGGTCCGGCCGCCCCGGAGGCCGCCGCGCCGACCCGGATCTCCGGCGCGCGGGCGGCTCGCCGCGCCGCCACGAGGCCGATCACCAGGGCGGAGAGCACCGACAGCAGCGCACCGGGCCAGTAGAAGTAGTCGCGGATCCAGAACGCGCCACGGTCCGCGCTGATCTGCCAGATGCCGAGCTGGGCGGTGGTCAGGCCACGGCCGGCCACCACACCGTCCACCACGGACACCACGGCGAGCAGCCAGAGCCAGCCGGTGGTGGCGATCAGGTTGGTGGCGGCGGCACGGGTGTGCAGTGCCCAGACGGCCAGCAGCACGCCGAGCACCAGCCCGGCGCCCGCGTACGCGGCGGCGACGGCCTGCGGCGAGGAGACGTCCGGCACCCGGGCCGCCCGCGCCGGAACCGCCACCAGCAGTACGGTGACGAGCGCGCCGGCACCCGCGGCGAGCGCCAGGCCGAGCCGGGGCAGCGCGCCCTGGGGCTCCTCGTCGTGGCCGCGCAGGCGCTGGGCGCAGACCGCACCGACGATGACCGAGGTCGCCGCGATCCAGGTCGCCCACGCGAGGCTCGCCACCCACGCCGCCTCGTCCCGTACCGCACCGGCCGGCGACCAGTCGATGATGCCCAGCCCGTACCCGAAACCGAGCTGCGCGGCGCCCGCGCCGGCGGCGACGCCGAGCGCGGCGGCTGTCGATCCTCCCCAGCCCCGTCTGACCATGCCGGGGAGCGTAACGTCCCGAGGTCGGCGCGGCGAGTCGTAGCGACGGACCGTGACCGCTTGGCGGCAACGGATACGGTCGTCGATGATCGGGCGGGGGAACATGACGGACGAGCGGCAACCGGCAGACGACGGCACCCGGCCGGGGCGGCCCAGGCTGCTCCTCGGCGGTGGCCTGGCCGTGGTCCTGCTGGCGGTGATCGGCGCCAGCGTCGGGTGGATCCTGGCCGGCGAACCGGAGCGCCAGGCCGCGCCCGGCACCACACCACCGGTCGGTGCCACGCCCACGTCGGCCTCAGCGTCGCCGACCGCCACCGCCTCGCCCACCGGTACGCGCACGAGCGCACCGGCCGGGCTCACGGTGCCCGAGGTGGTGGGTGCCGACTTCGCGCAGGCCCGCCGGGACCTGCGCGAGCGCCGGCTCGGCTGGCGACTGGTCTTCGGTACGGGCACCGGACGCACGGTGGAGCGCGCCTCACCGGCGCCCGGCACCCCGGTGAAGCGCGGCATCACCGTCACCGTGTGGGTCTCCGGCCCGGCGCCGGCTGTCGCCGTGCCCGACGTGGGCGCGCTGTCCTGCTCCGACGCCGCAGACGATCTGGTGGACGCCGGGCTCTATCCCCGGTACGCCACCGGCCGCGAGGGTCCGGTCACGGCCCAGGATCCGGTGGCGGGCGGTGCCGCCCGGTGGAACGAGCAGGTCACGCTCACCTGCGGCGGCACGGCGTCCACGTCGCCGACGGCGTCCCCGTCGCCGACTCCCTGACGAGCGTGGCGCGCTGATCCCGGCCGGGCGGGCCGGGGCCCGCTACGGTGGACGATCGAGGGCCGTGCGCCCCGTCCCGGTGGGGAAAGGACGTGCCATGAGCGACGACCGTCAGGAACCACCCGCCGGTGACGCGGACGCGACCCGGGCGTTTCCCCGGAACGCGGCGGGGGAGGACGCCGACGCGACCCGGGCGTTGCCCCGGGATGCGGGCGATGCCACCCGCCCGCTGCCCCGGGACGCGGGCGACGCCACCCGCCCGCTGCCCCGGGACGCGGGCGACGCCACCCGCCCGCTGCCCGGCGGCCCGGCCGGACCGGGCGGGCCACCGGCGCCGGGCCGTCCGCTCGACGCCACCACTCCGCAGGAACCGGTGGGTGCCTGGTCCGGCCGGGCCGGGGTGCCGCCACCACGGCCGGCGGGCTATCCCGAGCCCGGGAGCGAGTGGTACGCCGAGGAACAGGCCGGGCGCCGCTGGTGGATGCCGATCCTGCTCGGCGTCCTGGCGCTGCTGCTGCTCGCGTTGATCGGGGTGGGGGTGTGGCTGGCGTTGCGCGCCGCCGACCGGGACTCCGATCCGGGGCCGCCGCTGCCGAGCCCTCCGGCGCAGACGAGCGCCGCCCCGACGACCGCCGCCCCGACGAGTGCCGCGCCGAGCAGTTCACCGCCGAGCACGCCGGCCACCACCGCGCCGGTCGAGGTGCCGATGCCGCCGCTCGTGGGGCTGCCGGAGGCCGCCGCCCGCGCGGCGCTCGATCGGCTGGACGTGGACTACCGGGTGCAGCGGCGGGCGTCGGACCGCCCGGCCGGCACGGTGATCGCCACCGATCCGGAAGCCGGTTACCCGGTGGGTGAGGACGATCGGGTCACCATCGTGGTGGCCGTACCCGCTCCGCCGACGAGCGGCCCGAGCACGCCGGGCTCCGCTCCGGCGACGACCACGACGCCCTGACGTCCACGGCGCCGAGGCTCGGCGCGGTCACCACTGGCGTCTGCGGGTGCCGACCAGGCCCAGCCCGGCCAGCGAGATGGCGAGCCCGAGCAGCCCGGAGTAGAACAGCGACCGGCTGAGGTCGTCGGTGCCGGCGGCCGGCCGCTCGGCCAGCGTGCCCTCGCCGCCTCCGGTGCCCGCCGGTGGATCGTCCTCGTCCTGCGAGGTGTCGGTGGCGGCCCAGCCGTCCGGGTCGTCGGCCGCGTCGGAACCGGCCGTGTCGGACTCTGTCCGGGCGCCCTCACCGGCAACGGTGATCTCCGGGGCCGGCACCGGCTCGGCGAGCTGCTGGGTGGCGGAGAAGGCGGGGTGGCGTACCGCGAGCGCTAGTGCTGTCGCGGTGACGAGGAAGAGGAAGAGCCCGAGGGCATAGCCGACACGGGAGCGGTGATGCCGCCGCGCGGCGGGCAGATTGACCATGACCATCCCAGGTTCGGGGTCCATGGCGCGCGGGGTGGAACGTGCCGGGGTGGGCGTACCGATTCTATGGCGACGGCACGCCCTCCCGGCCGGGAATCGTCAGGTCAGCCGACCCGGACCGGAGTCCGGACCACCGGGCGGCGGGCCGTCCGCACGGTGTGCTGACGCGGAGCCGGCGCGGCCTGAAGCTGCCGCAACCCCTCCCCGAGTACGAAGATCGACCGCCGGCTGACCGCGTCCCCCGCCGCGTTCAGCTCGTAGCCTTCGAGCCAGAGCCAACCGTCGTAGGTCGGCCAGTCGAGCACCCGGATGACCCGGAACATGATCGGTCTGAGGAACTGGACACTCGCCGCGCGAGTCACGTGCAGTACGTCACCGGAGCGGGGAAGCACATGGGCTCCTGGGAGGGTCGGCCGGCCGGGACCGGCGAGGCGGATCGGGTCGGTGCGGTCCGGTGACGGGGGTCTGCCTCGTGGACCGGCGGTCTGTGGGTCGGTGGTGGTCGGGCCGTACCCGCGGTGGCGGACCGCCACCCGACCATCACCCGGCTGCTCCCGGTTACCGCTCCCGTCGCCGCAGCCAAGCTGGCGTGCAGCGACGGGGTCTTCATTCCGGGGCAGGTCGCACGGCGCGGGACGGCCCCCCTCCGGCTGTCCCGCGGACCGTGGTGCCACCACGCCCGGAGATCAAGCGAAGACGGTGAGTAACCCGTGCCATACGGACAGCCTGCATCAGGGGCGTGCGACATGCAAGTTGCACGTAGAGTTTTGCCGATAGGTGAGTCGGACACGCAATCGGCGATACTTGAAGCGTCAGGTACCAGAACGGCACACTGGACGCCGGTTTCGCCCGTCGCGGCCGGTCGACGACCGGCACCACCCCTGCCGCGAACGTTCGCCCGCCGCCCCCGGTCGCGCCCGCGGTGGGTGCCGAACCGGGGCGCGACCGACCGGAGGTAGCCGGGTGACTGTGAATCGTGGTCCCGCCAGCCGATATATGGCGCCGTGACGGAACGGCGTAGCCCCACCATCCGGCGACGGCGGCTGGGTGCGGAACTCCGCCGGCAGCGGGAGGCGGCGGGCATCACCATAGAGGTGGTCGCCGAGCAGCTGGAGTGCTCCGCGTCCAAGATCTCCCGGATCGAGACCGGCCACACCACCGCGACCCCGCGCGACGTGCGCGACATGCTCCGGATCTACGGCATCGTCGGCGCGGAGAGCGACGAGCTGGTGCAGATCGCCCGGGAGGCCCGGCAGAAGGGCTGGTGGCATCCGTACAGCACGGTGCTCGTCGGCGCGTACGTCGGCCTGGAGGCCGCGGCCGGCTCGATCCGCACGTACGAGCAGCAGGTGGTGCCGGGGCTGCTGGAGACCGAGGAGTACGCCAGCGCGATGATCCGCGCGGCCCGGCCGGACATCACCGACGATCAGGTCGACCAACGGGTGCGTGTCCGTCTGGGCCGTCAGTCGTTGTTGACGCAGGACGATCCGGTCGATCTGTGGGTGGTGCTCGATGAGGCGGTGCTGAGCCGGCCGGTTGGCGGCGACGCGGTGATGCGTGGTCAGCTCAAGCGGTTGGTGGAGGTGGCCGAACTGCCGAACGTGACGGTGCAGGTCCTGCCCTTCGAGGTGGGAGCGCACGCCGGCATGGACGGGACCTTCACCATTCTCAGTTTCCCCGAGCCGAGTGATCCCGATGTCGTGTACGCGGAGAACGCCACGGGTGGGCTCTTCCTGGAGAAGAGCGACGAACTTCAGAAGTACAGCTTCATCTTCGATCACATTCGAGCAGCGGCCATGCGCCCGGAGGAGTCCGTCGCACACATCGCGAGACTGGCAGAGGAGCCACTGTGGAAATGGCGACCAAGGAGTTCCCCGTGGACCTGACGCAGGCGACGTGGTTCAAGAGCTCGAAGAGCGGGCCGAACTGCGACAACTGCGTCGAGGTCGCGTACGTGACCGGGGCGGTCGGAGTGCGGGACTCGAAGGACAAGGCCGGCCCGGCCCTGGTCTTCGCCCCGGGTGACTGGCACGCCTTCGTCGCCCGCGCGCGCAACGGCGCGTTCAGCCGGAGCTGACCGGCACCGAAGTGTGGTCCCGCCCGGCAGCGCCGCCGGGCGGGACCATTCGCGTTCGCGGGCCCGCGCGGTGGCGGGCACCCGTCGCCAGTTCCGATCCGCCTCGTTGAACCGCACAGATCGGCAACCGAACGAGGCAGGCGAGACGGATGACGACGATCGGTTCAGAGAACCTCACCAGCGGCCCGGGCAAGCCGGAGCGGTTCGGTGGCAAGTACCGGGGGGCCCGCCGGGACACCGTCCTCACCGAGGTGGTCTCCGGCGACGGCGACGACGCGCGCGAGGGTGGCGTCCCGGAGCAGGCCGCGGCGCCGCTGTCCCTGCCGTCGCTGGACCCGAACCCGCTCACCGAGCCGTCCTTTCCACCGAGCGGCTGGCCGGTCGAGCAGCAGGAGTCCCTGGTGGACCACCCGCTGCTGCGCGGCCTGCTGATGGAGCTGCCCCCGAAGGGCAGCGTGCCCCCGCCCGGCTGGCTGGACCGCTGGTTCGAGGCGACCCGCGCGATCCTGGAACTGCTATACGTGCAGGGCGCGAGCCGGTCGCGCTGACACCCTCTCGGCGGCCGGCATCGCCCGCTCGGCGAGCCGGTTGTGCCGCAGCGCGTGGCGTACCCCGATCGCGCAGACGCCCAGCACTCCGACGGTGATCACCGGTCCGGCGACGCCCGGCGCGGCGAACAGGTCGATCCCGACCGACGGCAGCACCGCCACCAGCACCGCGATCGCCGTCGCCTGGAGCGGCAGCGCGATCAGCGGGTGCGCCGCCGCCGCGCGCAGCCCGTGCGGGGCGGGCGTGCCCGGAGCCGCCGCGAACGCGCCCGCGCCGGACCGCAGCCGCCGGACCCGCCGTACCGTGCAGACCGCCACCACGGCCGCCGGCAGCGCCGCGACCCCGAGCGCGGCGGCGGCCCGGTCGACAGTGGTGCCGTCGGCGCGTTGCAGGCCCGCGGCGAGGACCGCCGCGGTGAGCGCGAGGCCGGTCAGCACCAGGGCGGACAACCATCCGGTACGCCGGCGCAGCGCCCGGGCGCGGTCGAGCCCGGGCAGCCCCTCCGCGACCAGTCCGGCGGCGAGCCAGACGGCGGCGACGGGAAGCAGCACGGCGAGACGGTCATCCATGCCCCCTAGCCTTGCCCGTTCCGGCGCTCGCCGAATCCGGGACGGCACCCCGGTTCGTCCCGTACCCGGGCCCGTAGGGGTCGGGGGCTCAGACGTCGAACGTGGTGGGACGCCCGGTGGCCGGCGCCGGCGGGGTGGCCTTCCACAGCCCGGTCTTCTGGGCGGCGAGCCGGGCCAGGTAGGCCGGGTTGAGGATGACGTACCGGCGCCACAGGCGCTTGGGCTCCAGACCGAGCCGCCAGAACCACTCCAGTCCGGCGCGCTGCATCCACGGTGGCGGGTTGCGCAGCAGGCCGGCGTGGTAGTCGAAGGCCGCGCCGACAGCCATCAGCGGCATGTCCAGCAACGGGCGCATGGCGTACGCGAAGACCTCCTGGCGCGGGCAGCCCAGCCCGACCAGGACGAGGCGGGCGCCGCTGGCCCGGATCCGGTCGGCGATCTCGGCGTCCTCGCCCGGTGCGACGGCCCGGAACTTGGACGGCTCCACCCCGGCGATCTTCAGCGCGGGGAACTTGCGCTCCAGCGCCGGCACCAGCCGGGACAGCGTCTCCTCGGTGGAGCCGTAGAGGTAGACCGGCAGCCCTTCCTCGGCGAACCGGGCGAGCACCCGCAGGGTCAGCTCCGGGCCGTAGACGCGGTCGGTGAGCCCGGCGCCGTGCAGCAGGTTGAGCGCCCAGCGCACCGGCTGCCCGTCCGGGGTGACCACGTCGAAGGAGTTGAGCCGGGCGTTGTGCGCCGGGTCGAGCACGCCTGTCATCACGCCGTGCACGGCCAGCGCGGTGAGCGCCAGCGGGCGGCGCTCGTGCGCGGCGGCCACCACCGCCTCGGTGGCCCGGGCGTAGTCGGTCGCGTCGACGCCCACGCCGAGCACGTTGCGCTTGGTCCCGGTGGTCATGCCTTCGGTACCCACTTGTCGGCGTTCGCCTCGTAGATCTCGCGGAGGATCATCGGCACGTCGTACGTGATCTTCCAGGACGGGTAGTGCTCCTCGAACCGGGCCATGCTGCTGACGTACCACTGGTGGTCGCCGGTGCGGGCCTGCTCGACGTAGTTGATCCGGGCCTCGCGGCCGGTGATCTCCTGGGCGACCCGGAACGCCTCGATGTGCGAGGTGTTCGAGTGCCGGCCGCCACCGAGGTTGTAGACCTGGGCCGAGCGCGGTTCGCGGAAGAACGCCTCGAACGCGGTCAGCACGTCGTGCGAGTGGATCGCGTCCCGGACCATCTTCCCCTTGTAACCGAAGAGGTTGTACGTCCGGCCCTCCATCACGCAGCGCATCAGGTACGCCAGGAAGCCGTGCAGCTCGGCGGCGGAGTGCGCCGGGCCGGTCAGCGTGCCGCCCCGGAAGCAGGCGGTCTTCATGTCGAAGTAGCGGCCGTACTCCTGGACCATCACGTCGGCGGCGACCTTCGAGGCGCCGAAGATCGAGTGCAGCGACTCGTCGATCGACATGTCCTCGGTGATGCCGTCGTACCAGCGGTGGTCCTCGGGCAGCTCGTAACGCGTGTCCAGTTCGATCAGCGGGAGCGAGTTGGGCCGGTCGCCGTAAACCTTGTTGGTGGAACAGTGGATGAACGGCGCCTCGATCGCGTGCCGCCGGGTGTTCTCCAGCACGTTGAGCGTGCCGCCGGCGTTCACGTCGAAGTCGGTGAACGGCTCCTTGGCGGCCCAGTCGTGGCTCGGCTGGGCCGCGCTGTGGATCACCACGGCGATGTCCTTGCCGTACCGCTTGAAGACCTGCTCCAGCCCGTCGCGGTCGCGGATGTCGACGGCGTGGTGGGTGTACGCGGAGCCGAGGTCGGCGGCGAGCCGGTCGAGGCTCCAGGCTGTGGAGCCGTCCTCGCCGAAGAAGTACCGCCGCATGTCGTTGTCGATGCCGACCACGTCGAGACCCAGTCCGGCGAAGTGCCGGGCCGCCTCGGAGCCGATCAGACCGCCGGAACCGGTCACCAACGCGACAGTCACACGCCACTCCTGGTCCGTGGGAGGCAGGGAAACCATCGGAGCATAGCGTGACGTCCGGAACGCCCCGATACGAAGCAAGGGCCCCGCTGTATGCGGAGCCCTTGTCCTGGTGGGGATGGGGGGAGTTGAACCCCCACGTCCTTTCGGACACACGGACCTGAACCGTGCGCGTCTGCCATTCCGCCACATCCCCGTGGCACGACCCGGAACACCATATCGCATCCCGCGCCCGCCATCTGCGGCGGGTGCCGGGACATATTACGCTGTCCACTGGCCACGCCACGAACGATCACCGCTCGTGGCGGGCGAAACTTTAGCACGTCCGCGGGCCTGGTCACGAACGGGCCGACGGCAGCCGGCCGAGCGGCGTGTGAGCTGCGGAGGCGGTGTCCGGATACCATCATTGCCTCGGGACCCGAGGAGGAGCCGGTGAGCGTGCTGCAACGCTTCGAGAAGCGTCTGGAAGGCCTGGTCGAGGGGGCCTTCGCCAAGGTCTTCAAAGGGGTGGTCCACCCCGTGGAGATCCTCAACGCCATGCAGCGGGAGGCCGAGGCGCACAAGGCGATCCTGGCCGGTGGGCGCACCCTTGTGCCCAACCGCTACGTGATCGATCTCTCGCCCTACGACCACAGTCGGCTGGCGCCGTACGCTGCCGCGCTGGCCCAGGAGCTGGCCCAGTCGCAGGCCGAGTTCATCGGCGAGCAGGCGTGGACGGTCTACGGCGACGTGATCGTCGAGGTCGAACGCGGTGAGGGCCTGGACACCGGCATGTTCCGGGTCACCGCCGAGGTCTACACGGGCGGGGACGTCGCCCCCGTCTCGGCGCCCGGCGGCTACGACGCCGGCCCGGCCTACCCGGCGTACGACCAGGGTGGCGGCTACGGCCCCCCGCCCGGTCACGGCGGTGGTCGCAACGTCCGCCTGGTCTCCGGCGACGGCCGCACCTACCCGCTCCAGATGGGCTCGACCGTGATCGGCCGCGGCGACCAGGCCAACCTGCGCCTGCCCGACGTCGGCATCTCCCGGCGCCACGCCCGGCTCGACTTCGACGGCGGCCAGGTGGTGCTGACCGACCTGGGCTCCACGAACGGCACCATGGTCAACGGCCAGCGGGTGTCGGCGGTCGCCCTCAACCCCGGCGACATGATCCAGCTCGGCACCACGACGCTGACCTTCCGCGTGGACGGCTGATCCGCGTTGCCGGAGCTCGTCATCACCGTCGCCCGGTTCGGGTTCCTCATCCTGCTGTGGATCTTCGTGTTCACGGTCGTCGGTGTGATCCGCCGGGACCTCTTCGCCGGTGCCCGGTCGGGCAAGCTGGTGGCCGCGCCGCGGGGGATCGGCGCGTCGACCGGGCAGCCGGGGAAGCCGGCCAAGGCCAAGCGCGGCCGGGCCGCCCACCAGTTGGTGGTCACCGCCGGTCAGCTCGCCGGCACCCGGATCACGCTCGGAGAGGCCCAGATCACCATCGGCCGGGCGGAGGACTCGACCCTGGTGATCACCGACGACTACGCCTCGGCGCGACACGCCCGGCTGGTGCCCCGTGACGGGCAGTGGTACGTCGAGGACCTCGGATCGACTAACGGCACCTATCTCGATCGCGCTAAGGTCACCGGACCAACCCCCGTCCCCCTCGGCGTGCCGATCCGGATCGGCCGCACTTCCCTCGAATTACGGCCATGACTCTGACCCTGCGCTACGCGGCCCACAGCGACCGCGGTCTGATCCGAGACGGTAACCAGGATTCCGTCTACGCCGGACCGCGGCTGCTCGCCGTGGCCGACGGCATGGGCGGCATGGCCGCCGGTGACGTCGCCAGCAACATCGTCATCGGTGCCATGGCGCCGCTCGACGAGGACGTCCCCGGGGATGCCCTCGTCGACGCGCTCCGCTCCGCCGTGGGCACCGCCAACCAGCAGCTCCGCGACACCGTGGACGCCAACCCGCAGCTGGAGGGGATGGGCACGACGCTCACCGCGACCCTCTTCTCCGGCAGCAAGCTCGGCATGGTCCACATCGGTGACTCCCGGGCCTATCTCCTGCGCAACGGCGAGTTCGCGCAGATCACCAAGGACGACACGTACGTCCAGATGCTCGTCGACGAGGGCCGGATCAGCGCGGAGGAGGCGAGCAGCCACCCCCAGCGCTCGCTGCTCACCCGGGCGCTCGACGGCCGCGACATCGACCCGGAGTACAGCGTCCGCCAGGTGCTGCCCGGTGACCGCTACCTGATCTGCTCCGACGGGCTCTCCGGCGTGGTCAGCGCGGAGACCATCGCGGACACCATGCGGGAGTACCCCGACCCGCAGCGGTGCGTGGAACGCCTGGTGCAGCTCGCGCTGCGCGGCGGCGGCCCGGACAACATCACCGTGATCATCGCTGACGCCACCGACCAGGACATCGTCGAGGCGTCCCCGATCGTCGGCGGTGCCGCCGCCCGCGACCGGGGCATGGCGACCTCGGCCGACGACTCCACCCCGGCGGCCCGCGCCTCGGCGTTGTCCGCACCCCGGCCGCCCGCGCCCGAGGAACCGGTGGACAACCGCGACGACGAGCCCGAGCGGCGTCGCCGCCGGCCGCTGCGCACCGTCGCGATGGTGCTGGCGCTCGCGGTGATCGTCGGCGGCGCGGCGTTGGGCGGCTGGACGTACACCCAGCGGCAGTACTACGTCGGCGCCACCGACGACGGCCAGCTCGCGGTCTTCCGCGGGGTGCCCGGGCAGATCGCCGGGCTGGACCTGTCGGACGTGCACGCGCGCAGCGACGCCCGGCTCGACGACCTGACCCTGGCCGCCCAGGAGCGGGTGAAGCAGGGCATCCAGGCCCGCGACGAGCCGGACGCGGAGCGTCGGCTGGCGGAGCTGACCAGCGAGGACCCGGCGAACCCGAACCTCAAGCCGCTCTGTCCGCCCGACCCGTCGCCCGGCCTGACCAGCCCGAGCACGGCGGCGACGCCGAACGCGCTGACCCCGCAGCTCAGCGGCAGCCCCGTACCCTCCGCGCCGCCCGCCGGCACGCCGACGTCGACCATCACGCCCGACGCCGTACCCTCCGACACCGTTCCGCCGGCCGACCCGGCGGGTTGCCGGTCGCCGGAGTGAGTGCCGGCTCGATCCCGAGGACGTATCCGTGACCGCAGCCGCCGTACCGGCCGCCTCGCCCGCTTCGACGGGCGGGGAGTCCGGCGACCGCCTGGCCCGGTCGCGGCGTAACGCCGAACTGTCCCTGCTCCTGCTCGCCATGGTGCTCGTGGCGGCGTACGCGGCGATGGTCGAGGCGAAGGCGCTGGACACGATCACGCCCGACTTCTGGATCCCGGCCGCCGCGCTGGGGCTGGTCTTCCTCGGCCTGCACCTGGTGATCCGCTGGCTCGCGCCGTACGCCGATCCGGCGCTGCTGCCGGCGGTGGCCCTGCTCAACGGCATCGGCGTGGGCTTCCTGCGCCGGTACGACCTGGCCAAGGCCACCCCCGCGGAGCGGGAGGACCTGGCCATCTTCGCCGGCACCGGCGGCCGGCAGCTCGCCTGGACGCTGGCCGCCGTGGTGCTCGCCGCCGGGCTGCTGGCGATCCTGCGCGACCACCGTTCGCTGTCCCGGTACGCGTACACGCTGGGCCTGGCCGGCATCGTGCTGGTGATGATCCCGGCGGTGCTGCCGAGCCGGTTCTCCGAGATCAACGGCGCCAAGCTGTGGATCAAGTTCGGCGGGTTCTCCATCCAGCCCGGCGAGTTCGCCAAGCTGGCCCTGCTCACGTTCTTCGCGTACTACCTGGTGCGCAAGCGCGAGGTGCTCTCGCTCGCCAGCCGGCGGGTGCTCGGCATCGACTTCCCGCGCGGGCGTGACCTCGGCCCGGTGCTCGTGGTCTGGCTGGTCAGCCTCCTGGTCCTGATCTTCGAGAAGGACCTGGGCACGTCGCTGCTCTACTTCGGCATGTTCGTGGTGACGCTCTACATCGCCACCGAGCGGGTCAGCTGGCTGCTCATCGGCCTGATCCTGTTCTTCGGCGGCGCCTACCTGGCGTACGTGCTGGGCAGCACCGTGGGCGGCCCGTTCGCCAACTTCTACGACCGGGCGCAGATCTGGCTGGACCCGTTCGCCGAGCCGTACGACAGGGGCTACCAGCTGGTGCAGGGCCTGCTGACGCTCGGCACCGGCGGCCTGTTCGGGGCCGGCCCGGGCGGGGGCCAGCCGGCGCTGCTGCCCGAGGTGCAGACGGACTTCATCTTCGCCGGCATCGGTGAGGAGATCGGCCTGTTCGGTCTCTCCGCGCTGCTGGTGATCTACCTGCTGATCGTGGAGCGGGGCCTGCGGGCCGCGCTCGCGGTGCGGGACTCGTTCGGCAAGCTGCTCGCCGGTGGTCTGGCGTTCACGCTGGGCCTCCAGGTCTTCGTGATCGTCGGCGGCATCAGCAAGCTCATCCCGCTGACCGGTCAGACCACCCCGTTCCTGTCCGCCGGTGGCTCCTCGCTGATGGCGAACTGGCTGCTCATCGCCGTGCTGCTGCGGGTGTCCGACGGTGCCCGCCGTCCGGTGACCGGTGGCGGCGGTCCGGCAGCCCGGCCGGCCGGCGGTCCGCCCGAGCAGTTGCACGGCGCCCCGACGGAGGTGATCCGGCCGTGAACGCCCCCCTGCGCCGCGTCGGCGTGGTCGTGATGGTCCTGTTCGGGCTGCTGTTCGCGAACCTGAACTGGATCCAGGCCTACAAGGCCGACGAGTACCGCAACAGCGACTACAACGGCCGGGTCCAGGTCGCCGAGTACGACCGCAAGCGCGGCAACATCGAGGTCGGCGGCACCGCGTACGCGCTCAGCAAGGAGACCGGCGGTGAGCTGAAGTACCAGCGCACCTACCCGGGCGGTGAGATGTACGCGCACGTGCTCGGCTGGAAGCCGGTGAACGGCAGCGCGAGCGGCATCGAGCGGGTGGAGAACGACTTCCTGGCCGGCACCAGCGACGCGCTCATCGCCAGCCGGATCAAGGACATGTTCACCGGGGACGAGACCGGTGGCGGCAACGTGCTGCTGACGCTCTCCAAGCGGGCCCAGGAGACGGCGTACAAGCAACTGAACGACAACCAGGTCGGCGCGAAGAAGGGCGCGGCCATCGCGATCGACCCGCGTACCGGCGCGGTGCAGGCGCTGGTGTCCATGCCGAGCTTCGACCCGAACCCGCTGGCCAGCCACAACAGCACCGAGGCGGACCGGGCGTACAACACGCTGGAGAAGGACAAGGACCGGCCGCTGGCGAACCGGGCGCTGTCCGAGACGCTGCCGCCGGGCTCCACCTTCAAGATCATCATGGCGGCGGCGGCGCTGGAGAACGGCGTCGGGCAGCAGACCCGCATCCCGGCCGGTTCCAGCTACACCGCGCCCGGCGCCGGCCAGCCGATCCGCAACGCCGCGCCGTCGATCTGCCCCGAGTCCCAGGTCACGCTGCGCGAGGCGGTCACCGAGTCCTGCAACACCGGCTTCGCCCAGCTCGGCGTCCGCCTCGGCGCGGACAAGGTCAAGGAGAAGGCCAAGCAGTTCGGCTTCGAGCAGGAGGACCTCAACGTCGGCCAGCTCGGCGAGGGCGGCCTGCCGGTGGCGGCCAGCCGCACCGGCGACATGCAGAACCCGGACGGCAGCACCGACCCGGCGGCGCTGGCGCAGTCGTCGATCGGCCAGAACAACGTGCGGATGACGCCGCTGCAGGGCGCGCTGATCGCCGCCGCGGTGGCCAACAAGGACGGCAAGCAGATGCGTCCCTACCTGGTCAAGCAGCTGCTCGGGCCGGACCGCACCACCGTCTACGACGCCGCCCAGCCGCGCGAGCTGCGCCGCCCGATCAGCGGCCAGGTCGCCGCCGACCTGCGCGACATGATGCAGAACGTGGTGAAGGAGGGCACCGGCCGCCGGGCCGCCGTCGACGGCTTCGTGGTGGGCGGCAAGACCGGTACCGCCGAGTCCGGCCCGAACACCCCGGACCACGGCTGGTTCATCGGCTTCGCGCTGGACAAGGACGGCACGCCGCTCTCCGCGGTCTGCGTCGAGCTGGAGCAGGCGGGCAGCGGCGGCAGCGCCGAGGCGGCCCGCATCGCCGGCCGGATCATGGCGGCGGCCATCGCGGACTCCGGGAGGCGCTGACGTGCTCGCCCCGGGAGTGAAGCTGGGCAACCGCTACCGCCTCGACGAGCGGATCGCCAGCGGTGGCATGGGTGACGTGTGGCGCGGCACCGACCAGGTGCTGGGCCGTACCGTCGCGGTCAAGAGCCTGCTCCCCGCGCTGCTCGACGAACCGGGCTTCGCCGAGCGGTTCCGCGGTGAGGCCCGGACCATGGCCACCATCAACCACCCCGGCGTGGTCGACGTCTACGACTTCGGCAGCGACCAGCACATCGCGTTCCTGGTGATGGAGTACGTCGAGGGCGACGCGCTCTCCGCCACGCTCAGCCGGGTCGGCCGGCTGACCCCGGCCCGCACGATGGCCCTGCTGGCGCAGGCCGCCGACGCGTTGCACGCGGCGCACGAGAAGGGCATCGTGCACCGCGACGTGAAGCCCGGCAACCTGCTGGTCCGGCCGAACGGCACGCTCGTGCTCACCGACTTCGGCATCGCCCGCTCGGACCTGATCGGCCAGCTCACCGCCGCCGGGTCGGTGCTCGGCACCGCGTCGTACATCTCGCCGGAGCAGGCCACCGGTGCGGTCGCCACCCCCGCCTCGGACGTCTACGCGCTGGGCGTGGTCGCGTACCAGTGCCTGGCCGGCCGCCGCCCGTTCGAGGGGGACAACCCCCTCGAAATCGCCATGAAGCACGTGCGGGACGCTCCACGTGCGCTTCCGCCCGACATCCCGCCGCAGGTGCGTGCGATCGTCGAGCGGTCCATGGCGAAGGATCCGGCCGCGCGCTGGCCCAGTGCCGCCGCGCTGGCGAGCATCGCCCGGCAGGCCAAGCTCGCGCTCTCCCAGGCGGCTCGTGCCGGGCACCCGATCTCCGGCGTGCCCGCCTCACCGGCCGCGCCGGTCGCGCGGGCGCAGGTGCCGGCCGCCGTGCCGCGCCCGCAGCCGGCCCCCGCCCCGCGCCCGCAACCCCGGCCGCCCGTGTCCCCGGCCCGCCCGCCGGTCACGCCGCACCCCGCGGTGGTCGCGCACCCCGTCCCGCAGCCCCGCCCGCCGGTGGCGCCGCGCGGCGCGGCCCCCGTCCCGCAGCCCCGCCCCATGCCCCAGCACAACCCCATGGGGTACGCGCGACCGCCCGCCCCCGCACCGCCCCGGCGCTCCCGGTCCGGGCTGTGGACAACGGCGATCGTGGTGGCTGTACTGGTCATCCTCTGTTCGGGCGTGATTTCGTTCCTGTACCGGAAATACGGTGCTACCGCATCCGCTCCGGCGAGTGTGAGCGTGACCTCCGGCGCGGTGCGGCCGTACGGAGGCGACTATCCGGTCCGCACGTCGTACCGTCGTGAGGTACGCCTCCTGCCGGCCGACGGCGGTACGACGACGAGCGAAGGACGAGAGACGCGATGACAGCGCAGGCCCGCCTGCTCGGTGGCAGGTACCAGGTCGGCGAGCTGCTGGGCTACGGCGGCATGGCGGAGGTGCACCGCGGCCGTGACCTCCGGCTCGGGCGGGATGTCGCGATCAAGATGCTCCGTACCGACCTGGCCCGGGATGCCACCTTCCAGATGCGGTTCCGCCGTGAGGCGCAGAACGCCGCCTCGCTCAACCACCCGGCCATCGTCGCCGTCTACGACACCGGCGAGGAGACCGCCCCCACGGGCGAGACCCTGCCGTTCATCGTGATGGAGTTCGTCAACGGCCGGACCCTCAAGGAGGTCCTCGGCGTCGAGGGGCGGCTCCAGCCGCGCCGGGCGCTGGAGATCTGCGCCGACATGTGCGCGGCGCTGGAGTTCAGCCACCGGCACGGGATCATCCACCGGGACATCAAGCCCGGAAACGTGATGCTCACCCAGACCGGCCAGGTCAAGGTGATGGACTTCGGCATCGCCCGGGCGCTCGCCAGCGGCGCCACCACGATGACGCAGACCAGCGCTGTCATCGGCACCGCGCAATACCTGTCTCCCGAGCAGGCGCGCGGCGAGGCGGTCGACGCCCGCTCCGACGTCTACGCGGCCGGCTGCGTGCTGTTCGAGCTGCTCTGCGGCCACCCGCCGTTCGTCGGGGACAGTCCGGTCAGCGTCGCCTACCAGCACGTACGGGAACAGCCGCCGACGCCGAGCACGATCAACCCGGACGTCAACCCCGCTGTCGACGCGATCGTGCTCAAGGCGCTGTCGAAGAACCCGCTCAACCGCTACCAGAGCGCCGGCGAGATGCGGGCGGACCTGCTCCGCGCCGCCGCCGGACGCCCGGTGCTCGCCACCCCGGTGATGCCGGCCGACGAGACCATGGCGATGGGTTCCGCCGCGGGCGGCGGCTACCAGCAGGCGCAGCAGACCCAGATGATGGGCCCGCAGACCCGCCAGCAGCCGGTGGCGCGGGTCGGCGACCCGGGCAAGCGCAAGACCTCGTCCTGGGTCATCGCCGCGTTCGCCACGCTCGGTGTGCTCGCGGTGATCGCGCTCGGCACCGCGCTCTGGCTCAACCAGGCCGGCAACGAGAAGGTGTCGGTGCCGCAGTTGGTGGACCGCACGCAGGCCGACGCGCAGGCCGCGCTCAGCCAGGCCGGGCTGCGTTTCGCCCCCGGGGACCCGGTCAAGAACGCCGAGTGCAAGAAGGGCACCGTGGTCGAGCAGAACCCGCCGTTCGGCCAGCGGGTGGAGAAGAACAGCGAGGTCACGGTCCAGATCTGCGCCGGTCCGGACGACGTCACCATCCCGCAGGCCCTCAAGGGTGGCACCTTCACCAGCGTGAAGGCGACCCTGGAAGGCCTGGGGCTCACCGTGGTCCGCAAGGACGTCACCGACAGCGCCCCGAAGGAACAGGTGGTCAACGTGTCGCCCGACGAGGGCAGCACGGTGGCCCCGAACACCAAGGTGACGCTCGAGGTCTCCAAGGGCAACGTCGCCGAGGTGCCGGACGTCCGCGGCTTCACCGAGGACCAGGCGAGGAAGCAGCTTGAGAACGCCGGCTACCGGGTCAAGGTGGTCGACGGCGAAGAGGTCGAACCGGCCCAGGTGGGCAAGGTCAGCGGTCAGTCCCCGTCGCCCAATAGGAAGCTGGCCAAGGGCGAGACGGTGACCATCGAGGTCGACGTGCCGCGCGAGGAGGAGCCCACGAGCCCGACGCCGAGCGTCACCCCCAGCACGTCCCCGAGCACGCCGGGCAACGGCGGCGGCAACGGCGGCGGCAGTGGCTTCCCGTTCCCGACCATCGCGCCGACACGTACCGACCGCTGACCTTCACCTGACCGACCGACGCGGCGGCGTCCCCGATCCCGGGGCCGCCGCCGCGCTCGCATCTCCGCCCTGCTTCTCCCGTTGACCATGAACTTAGCGGCACTGAGCGTCCGATTTATCCCCGCCAACTTCATGATCGACGGAGAGGGAGGCGGATGGGGGCGGGCGGGAGGCGGCCGTCAGGCTGGGGAGAAGGCCGCCTGGCGGCGGGCGTCCACCTCGGCGGCCAGCTCCGGGGCGCGCTCCAGCGCCGCCGGGAAGCCGCAGGCGGCCAGCCAGTTCGCCAGCATCAGGTGACCGCCCTCGGTCAGCACCGACTCCGGGTGGAACTGCACACCCTCGATCGGCAGCGAACGGTGCCGCATCGCCATCACCACGCCGGAGGCGGTCCGGCCGGTGACCTCCAGCTCGTCGGGGAGCGTCTCGGGCAGTACGGCAAGCGAGTGGTAGCGGGTGGCGGTGAACGGGTCGGGCAGGCCGGCGAGCACGCCCACGCCGTCGTGGCGTACCTCAGAGGTCTTGCCGTGCAGCAGTTCCGGCGCGCGGGCGACGGTCGCGCCGAACGCCTCGCCGATCGCCTGGTGGCCGAGGCAGACGCCGAAGATCGGGAGCTTGCCGGCGTACTCGCGGATCACGTCCAGGCAGATGCCGGCCCGATCCGGGCTGCCCGGACCGGGTGACAGCAGGACGCCGGCGGCACCGGCGCGGCCCACCTCGGCGACGTCGATCTCGTCGTTGCGCCGCACGTCGCATTCGGCCCCGAGCTGGCCGAGGTACTGCACGAGGTTGAAGACGAACGAGTCGTAGTTGTCGATCACCAGAACGCGCATCGGGTCACCTGTTCGGGGTGGAGGGTGGGGCGTTGTTCGTCTCGGTGCTGTACGGCAGCTCCTCGCCGGGCGGCCCGCCGTCGCCCGGCACGCCGGAGTCCTGGGTGACCTGCACGTCGTCGAAGGGCAGCAGCGGCTCGGCCCACGGGAAGACCACGAACCAGAGCAGCGCGACGGTGGCGGTGGCGAGCAGCAGCGAGCCGATCAGCTTTCCGGGCAGCCCGAACGGCAGTTTGCGCCAGATCCACGCGTACACGGATCACGCCTCCAACTCGGCCGGGCGGCCCGCCGACTTCGCCTGCGCGTGGTCCAGCCGGGCATGGATGATCAGCCGCTGGTAGTTGTCGAACTTCGGGTTGCAGGTGGTCAGCGTGAGCAGCTTCTCGGTGGCCTTCTGGTCCGGCTTGCCCGGCACCGGCGCGACCACCTCCACCTGGGACGGCTTGACGATCCGCTGCTCGTAGACGCGGTAGACGAGCCAGTCGGACCTGGTCTCGACCACTATGGCGTCGCCGGTCGTCAGCTCGTCCAGCCGCCAAAACGTGGAGCGGATGCGGTGACCGGCGACGGAGAAGTTGCCGACCCCGCCGGGCAGGGCGCTGTCCGGGTAGTGGCCCGGGGCGTACCGGATGTCCTCCGGGTCGACCCCCTCGACCACTACCCAGTGCTTGTCGAACTTGGGGATGTAGAGGCCGGCGACCGGCTGTCCCTTGGCCGGTGGCTTCGGCGTGGCGGCCGGGCGGCTGGTCGGGCCGACAGTCGGGTCCGCGGGAGTGTCCCACTGCTGGGCGAGCTGGCTGCTCAGGTCGTTCTGGTGGGCCTCGACGAGGACCGACTTGCCCCAGATCTCGTACCCGACGAAGAGGAGCACCACGAGGCCGAAGGTGATAAGCAGCTCGCCGGTGCCGCGCACGACGGTGCGCACCCGGGAGCCGACTGTGGGACGGGTCAGCTCGGAGTGGACGCTGCGGTAGCCGTCGCCGGTCTGCTCCGGCCGCAGTCGCACCACCCGCTCGCCGCGGCGGGGACGGGGCGGCTCGGCCGGCGGGCCGTCGTCACCGGCGTCCGGCGCCGGGGGCACCGCGCCCATCAGCCCGGTCGCGTCCAGGCGGGGATCGGCGGGCGGGCGGGGAACGGCGGGCAGCACCGTTGTCGCTCCGGGGTCGACCGGCGGATTGCGGTCCGCGCCGGTCGGCCCGCCGAAACGGGGTACGCCGGGCGGCCGGGGCGAACCCCCGGAAGGCTCGCGCGCCGGTGGGCGGCGCCGGGGGTCGGCCTCCGGGTGGGAGTCGCCGATCGGCTGATGTGCCCGGCTGCCCGGCCACGGTGGCGGCGGGCCGGGCGGCGGAGTGGCCCGGGGCGGTGCGGGCGGTGGGCGGTGCGGCCGGGCGGCCGGGCCGCGCCGGACCGGGGCGGTGTGTGCGGGGCCGGCCTCGGGCCAGGGCAGGTCGAGCGGCCGTGGCGACGCCGGGGCGGGTGCCGGACGCTCGACCCGGGGAAGGAACGCGGTGGGTTCCTCCTCGCGGTCGTGACCGGCGCGTGCCCGCGGGTCGCCGCCGGTCACCGGGGCACCGTCGCCGACTGCAACGCGGTGGAGTCCTCGAAGGCGGGCACGGTGACCGTGGAGACGCGTTCGACGTACCCGAGTTGGTAGTGGTCGGCCACTTCCTTGAACACCCGCACTCCCTCAGAGGCGGCGAGCGCCCGCTGGAGTTCCGCGGGATCGCCGATTGCCACGATCTTGAAAGGAGGGGAGTAAACCCGGCCGTGCAGCAGCAGGGTGTTACCGACGCAGCGTACCGCGCTGGTGCTCAGCACGCGGACGTTCATGATTGACATGGCTTCCGCGCCGCCGGCCCAGAGCGCGTTGACCACGGCCTGGACGTCGCCCTGGTGCACCACCAGGTCGTCGTTGCTGGCACCCTTCGGCAGCGGCTGGTCGGGCCGGCGGTCGGCGTCGTTCAGCTCGACTGTCACGCCGCTGCCGGTGAGCGCGGTGAATCCGGCCGCCTGCCGGCTGGCGGCGGCCCGGTCCCGCTCGGTCTTGATCGGCCCGTCGGCGCCGGCGAGCGCTTCGGTCTGTTCCTCCACCTCGGCGCGGAGCCGGGCGGCTTTGGCCTCGCTGGCGGCGACCTCCTCGCGGCGGTCCTCGATCAGCTGGGTGAGCTGGGGCCGTCGGTCCTCACGCAGCGAGGTGCCGCCCGCGGTGGTGGCGGTGGTGGTGAACAGCAGACCGGCCGCGGCGGCGATCAGGGGTACGCCGACGGACCAGCCCGGGCGGCGCTGGCGTGCGCGCCGGGGCAGCAGGGCGGCTGCCGCGCGGCGGAGGACCTTCTGCCAGGAGGCGGCACCGGACGTGTACTCCACCGGGCGTTCCCTTTCCCGTCGTCTCGTTCCGGCCCGCGCCGGTGCGAGCCGACCTGCTCGACCCGGAAAGTCCGCTCTTTCCGGTTACTGAGTGCACCGTCCTGGCCCCATTCATGGCCTGGACGGTCCGTCGGGACTACGCTAGCTGTCGAACATTATTGGCCATGGACCGTCGCCCTCGCGCCCGGTTGTCAGGCCGGACGAGGTCGTACCCCCCTCTGGAGAGCGTCGTGCCCAAGTCTCAGGTCCGCAAGAAGAAGGTGTACACCCCGCCGACGGACGTTCGTCCGACGGCGACGGCGTCGACGCGCAAGCCTAGCCCGATCTGGCTTCCGGTCACCGCTGTCGCGTTGATCGTGGTGGGCATCGGCTGGCTGGTCGTCTACTACCTCTCGGAGCAGGCGTATCCGGTCGCCACCTGGGGTTACTGGAACCTCGCTGTGGGGTTCGGCGCGATGGTCTCGTCGCTGATCCTGCTCTCCCGCTGGCGCTGATCGGGCGCTGCCCCGCCACGGCGTAGGTCACGCCACGCCGCCCCTGCCCGGCACTTCGGTGCCACTGCACCTAAGGTGTGCGCAGGGCGGCGTGGCCTGGTGCGAGAAGACTCACGTTACTGCTGGGTAACCTTGCGCGTAGGCTGCACGGACAAAGCAGCAGACCGGGAGGCCAACTCGATGGGCAGCGTCCAGATCGTCACCACGATCCTCGCGGCCGCCATCACCGCCGTTGCGGTGTGGCTTGCGGTGCGCGCGGTCATGAAGATGACCGCCGTCATCCGGCTCGGCCAGCCCGCGCCGGAACGGTTCGGCGACAAGGGCGCGCGTACGAAGCAGATGCTGGTGGAGACCGCCGGTCACACCCGCATGTTGAAGTGGAGCGTGGTCGGGGCCGCCCACTGGTTCGTGATGGTCGGCTTCATCGTGCTGTCGCTGCTGGTGCTGGAGGCCTACTTCGAGGTGGTCTCGACCGGCGGCGGGCTGCCGATCATCGGGCACTGGACGATCTTCGGCCTGGTCACCGAGTGGATCGGCATCCTCGGCCTGATCGGCATCGTCGTGCTGATGGTGATCCGGCTGCGCAACCGGCCCGGCCGCGCGGAGAACCGGTCCCGGTTCACCGGCTCGACCATGTGGCAGGGCTACTTCGTCGAGTGGGTCGTCCTGCTGGTCCTGATCTTCGGGTTCGTGATCCGGGGCTTCAAGGTCGCCACCGACCACTTCGAGTACCCCGTCTGGGCCGCCCCGCTCAGCCACGCGGTCGGCTCGGTGCTCCCGAGCTGGGAGGCCGGCGTCAGCGTCGCCGCGCTCATCAAGATCTGCATCTCGATGACCTGGCTCATCGTGATCTCGCTGAACGTCACGATGGGCGTGGCCTGGCACCGCTTCCTGGCCTTCCCGAACATCTTCTTCAAGCGCGACCCGGAGAAGCCGGCCGGCTCCGGCCTGGGCCCGCTGCGCCCGATGACCAGCGAGGGCAAGCCGCTGGACTTCGAGGAGGCCGACCCGGAGAAGGACCAGTTCGGCGTCGCCCACGTCGAGCAGTTCACCTGGAAGGGCCTGCTCGACTTCAGCACCTGCACCGAGTGCGGTCGCTGCCAGTCGCAGTGCCCCGCCTGGAACACCGGCAAGCCGCTGTCGCCGAAGCTGCTGGTGCTGAGCCTGCGCGACCACGCGTACGCCAAGGCGCCGTACCTGCTGGCCGGCGGCGGCAAGGACCTGACCGGCGAGGAGAAGGCCACCCAGGAGCAGTTGGCCGGGGTGGACGTGCTCGCGATGGCCGAGGCGGACCGGCCGCTGATCGGCACCGCCGAGGAGGGTGGTGTCATCGACCCGGACGTGCTCTGGTCCTGCACCACCTGCGGCGCCTGCGTCGAGCAGTGCCCGGTCGACATCGAGCACGTGGACCACATCGTCGACATGCGCCGCTACCAGGTGCTGATCGAGTCGAGCTTCCCGTCCGAGGCCGGCGTCATGCTGCGCAACCTGGAGAACAAGGGCAACCCGTGGGGCGCCCCGCAGAACACCCGCGAGGACTGGACCAAGGGCCTCGGGTTCGAGGTGCCGCGCGTCGGCGAGGTCGACGACTTCGAATACCT
Source organism: Micromonospora sp. NPDC049151 (assembly GCF_040648395.1). Lineage (NCBI taxonomy): Bacteria > Bacillati > Actinomycetota > Actinomycetes > Micromonosporales > Micromonosporaceae > Micromonospora > Micromonospora sp. NPDC049151. Next base: position 238,383 of record NZ_JBEZDP010000003.1, on the reverse strand, counting down.
GTTCTGGGTCGGCTGCGCCGGCGCGTTCGAGGACCGGGCCAAGAAGACCACCCGCGCGGTCGCCACGCTGCTCAACGAGGCGGGCGTCAAGTTCGCCATCCTGGGCGAGGGCGAGACCTGCTCCGGCGACCCGGCGCGGCGTATCGGCAACGAGTTCGTCTTCCAGATGCTCGCCCAGCAGAACGTCGAGACCCTCAACGAGGCGTTCGAGGGCCGGGAGAAGAACAAGCGCAAGATCGTCGCCACCTGCCCGCACTGCTTCAACACCCTGGGCAACGAGTACGGCCAGCTCGGCGGCGAGTTCGAGGTCGTGCACCACACCCAGCTGCTGGCCCACCTGGTCAGCGCCGGCAAGCTCACCCCGGTCCAGCCGGTCGACGGCGGCGTGACCTACCACGACCCGTGCTACCTGGGCCGCCACAACCGGATCTTCGCGGCCCCGCGCGAGGTGCTCGGCGATTCGATCCAGGGCGAGCTGACCGAGATGCCGCGTAACAGCGAGCGCTCCTTCTGCTGCGGCGCCGGCGGCGCCCGGATGTGGATGGAGGAGAAGATCGGCAAGCGGATCAACGTGGACCGGGTCGAGGAGGCCATGTCCACCGGCGCGAAGACCATCGCGGTCGGTTGCCCGTTCTGCTCGACGATGCTGAACGACGGCGTCAACGGCAAGGGCGCGGGCGAGCAGGTCGAGGTGGTCGACGTGGCGAGCGTGCTGCTGCGCTCGGTCAAGCCGGAGGCCCCGGCCGGTGAACCGGAGGTCGCACCCTCCGCGAGCTGAGGCGTACCCCGGCAGGAGCCGGACCACGACGGCGGCGGCACCAGTGCGGTGCCGCCGCCGTCGCGTCTCAGCCGGACGAGGCGGCGGCCACCGCGGCCGTGCTGGCGACCAGCAGCGCGGCCTGCATCTCCTCGATGGCCTTCCTGGCGGCGTCCGAGGCCCAGTCACCGGCGGCGATCTCCTCGATCCGCGCCTTGACCCGCTGCCTGGGCAGCTCACGGAAGATCTTGCGGTCCAGGCCGACCGCGCGGGTCAGCGTGAGCAGCGCGGCGGTCCGGGCGTCGACCGGGCCGTCGGTGGTGAGCGCCGCCGCCATCCGCTGCCGGGCCGCCGTCTCCGCCGGCGGCTGGGCGCCGGTCGGCGAGGGATAGCGGGTACGCGGGAAGACCAGCAGCACCTTGCCGGACTCCCGGCGCAGCACCCCGGCGTCGACGAGCCCGCCGAGCACCCGGTCCGGCAGGCCCCGGGCGAGCTTGCCGATCCAGTCCTTCGGCTTGCGCGCGCGGCCGGTTCCCACGGTCGCCAGCGCCTCGTCCAGCAGCGGTACGCCGGTCGGGGCGGGATCGGTCACCACGAGCCGCTTGTCCGCCACCTCCACCCGGCCGGCCAGGGCCAGTTCCAGCAGCACCGCCCCGGCGAGGCCGTAGCCGAGGTGCGGGCTGCCGAGCCGGTTGACGCCGTCGTCGTCGTACGCGAGCAGGACCAGTTCGTCGGTGAGCAGCAGACCGTCCATGCACACCACGCTACGGGGGGTCCACCATCGCCGTCCGCGTGCCACAATCACGCGCATCGACGGCCTTCTGCTTCTGACGCTGTTGCCACTGGTCGGTTTCGTGCTGCTGACCGCCGGCAACGCCTTCTTCGTCGCGGCCGAGTTCGCCCTGGTCACCGTCGACCGGGCGGAGATCGACAGGCGGGCCGACGAGGGCGACGGCCGGGCCGCCACGGTACGCCGCGCGCTGCGCGAGCTGTCCTTCCAGCTCTCCGGCGCGCAGCTCGGCATCACGCTCACCGCGCTGCTCACCGGCTACCTGGCCGAGCCCGCCCTGGCCCGCCTCTTCGCGCCGCTGCTGCACCCGTTCGGCGGCGCGGAACGCTTCACCGGCCTGCTCGCGCTGGCCCTGGCCACGCTCATCTCGATGCTCTTCGGCGAGCTGGTGCCGAAGAACCTCGCGCTGGCCCGCCCGATGCCCGCGGCGCTGGCCACGGCCGCGCCGATGCGGGCCTTCTCGCGCACCTTCGGCTGGCTGATCCGGCTGCTGAACGAGTCAGCGAACCGGCTGGTGCGCCGCCTCGGCGTGGAGCCGCAGGAGGAGCTGGCGAGCGCCCGTTCCCCGGAGGAGCTGGGCCTGCTCGCCGCCATCTCCGCCCGCGCGGGCGCGCTGCCGCCGGACACCGCGATGCTGCTGCGCCGGACCATCCGCTTCGGCGACAAGCGGGCCGCCGAGGCCATGACGCCCCGGGTCGACGTGACGGCGTTGCGCGCCACCGCGACGGTGGCCGAGCTGCTGGAGGCGTCCCGGCGGACCGGCCGGACCCGGTTCCCCGTCTACGAGGAGACGCTCGACCTGGTCACCGGTGTCGCGGGGGTGCCGGACGCGCTCGGCGTGCCGCTGGCCCGCCGGGCGGCCACCACTGTCGCCGCCGTGGCCCGGGAACCGGTGTACGTCCCGGAGAGCCTGAACCTGAACGGGGTGCTGGCCGCGCTCAAGGCCGCCGGGGCGGACCTGGCGATCGTGGTGGACGAGTACGGCGGCACCGACGGCGTGGTGACCGTGGAGGACCTGGTCGAGGAACTGGTCGGGGAGATCGCCGACGAGTTCGACCCGGACGCGCTGGACGGCTTCGGGCCGGTGGAGCTCACCGTGCCCGGGGGCGAGCGGACCGTCCTGGCCGACGGCGTGCTGCGCGCCGACGAGCTGGTCGAGCAGACCGGTTTCCGGCTGCCTGACGGGCCGTACGAGACGCTCGGCGGCTTCCTCATGGCGCGGCTCGGCCACATCCCGGTGCCGGGCGAGACGGTGGACGAGGCCGGGTACGAGTTCACCGTGGTGGAGGTCGACCGGCACCGGATCGAGCAGGTGCGGGTGGTGCGCCCCGAGGAGCCCGACGACGGTGCCTGAGTTACTCGTCGCAGTGGGCCTGCTGCTCGGCAACGGGTTCTTCGTGGGCAGTGAGTTCGCGCTGATCGCCTCCCGCCGTACGGTGATCGAACCGCTCGCGGCGACGTCGAAGCGGGCCCGGTGGGCACTGGCTGCGATGAACCAGATCCCGCTGATGATCGCCGGGGCGCAGCTCGGCATCACCGTCTGCTCGTTGGGCCTCGGCGCGATCGCCGAACCGGCGCTGGCCCAACTGCTGGAGCCCTCGTTCGCCGCGCTGGGACTGCCCGCCTCGGCGGTGCACCCGGTGGCGTTCGTCGTCGCGCTGGCGGTGGTGGTGTTCCTGCACACGGTGGTCGGCGAGATGGTGCCGAAGAACATCACGCTGGCCGGCCCGGAGCCGTCGGCGCTCTGGCTCGGCCCGGCGATGCTGGCGTTCTGCCTGGCCACCAAGCCGCTGCTGCTGGCGATGAAGTGGGCGGCGCGGCAGGTGCTGCGGTGGTGGCGGGTGGAGGCGACAGACGCCGTGAAGACCGTGTTCACCGCCGAGGAACTGGCCGGTCTGGTCTCCCAGGCGCGTACCGAGGGGTTGCTCGACGCCGAGGTGCACGCCCGGATCACCGGCGCGCTGGCCCTGCACAGCCGTACCGCCGCGGACGCGCTGCAACCCTGGTCCACGGTGACCACAGTGGCCGAGGACGTCTCACCGGCGTCGCTGGAGGTGCTGGCGACCCGTACCGGCCGGTCCCGCTTCCCGGTGGTGCAGCGGGCCACCCGCCGGGTGCTCGGGTTCGTGCACGTCAAGGACGTCCTCGGGTACGCGGGGGCGAGCCGCCGGGCGCCGGTGCCGGCCGCCGTCTACCGGCCGCTGGCGGTGGTGCCGCCGGACCGTACGCTGGCCGACCTGCTGCTCGCGATGCGCCGCGAACGCCGCCACATGGTGCTGGTCAGCGACGGGCGCCGGCCGATGGGCGTGGTCACGCTCGACGACGTATTGACGGCCATCGTCGGAAGATGAAACGAATACCCTTGGTGTGCAAACGATTGCGGAAACGTGATTGAGTAAACGGTCGCCTTGATTCCACCGGACGCCTTCCCTAATGTGAGGCACCGACCGCTGTGGGTCGTCTGCCTCGACCTTCCCTCTCGCGAGGCGCCCGGCGGTCGGTTGCAAAGGAGTCCGTGCCGGTGGCAACCACGCCCCCTCAACGTCACGCCCCGAGCGCGCCACCCGGCCGGCGGGCCGGGTTCCGACGGGTGGTTCACCGTCTGGTCACCCTGGTCGCGGCCGCCGCGGTCGGCGCCGGAATGCTGACGGCCCCGGCGCACGCGGCGCCGTCGGTGGACGAGATCGACGCGCAGATCGACAAGCAGTGGCAGCAGCTCGAACCCACCATCGAGCAGTTCAACAAGGTCCGCTCGCAGCTGCGCGCCAACCAGAAGAAGTCCAAGGCGCTGAAGGACAAGATGGTGCCGCTGGAGCTGGCCTCCACGCTCGCCATGAACAAGGTCGGCGACATCGCGGCCCGCTACTACATCCAGGGCCCGTCGCAGGAGCTGGGCGCGTTGCTGGTGAACTCCAAGCCGGGCGCGCTGGCCGAGCAGCTGGTCATGCTGGACCGGATCGCCGAGGACCAGCGCCGCCAGATCGCCGGTGTGCTCAAGGTGCGTGACGAGTACAACAAGCAGAAGGAGAAGCTCGACGCGCTGATCGCGCTGGAGATCAAGCAGCAGAACGATCTCGCGGCGAAGAAGAAGCAGATCGACGCGGAGATCAAGCGGCTGACCGCCATGCTGCCGGTCACCTCGATCCGCCCGGCGGGCTGCCCCGCCGTCGACGGTGTGGTGAGCAGCGCCGCGCGGACCGCGATCAAGACGGCGTGCGCCCAGGTCGGCGACCCGTACGTGTGGGGTGCCACCGGCCCGAACTCGTTCGACTGCTCCGGCCTCACCCAGTACGCGTACAAGGCGGCGGGCATCTCGCTCACCCACTTCACCGGCGCGCAGTGGAACGAGGGCCGCAAGGTGTCCCGCTCCGAGGCGAGACCGGGTGACCTGGTGTTCTTCGGCTCCGATCTGCACCACGTCGGGCTCTACCTCGGCAACGGCGTGATGGTGCACGCGCCACGTACCGGTAAACCGGTCCAGGTGTCGAGCATCAGCACGATGCCGATCGCCGGCTTCGTCCGGGTCGCCTGACCGTACCCCGTACCACCGAGAGGCCCCCGGTCCGTCACGGACCGGGGGCCTCTCGCCGTGCGGTGACGGGTCAGCGCGGCGCACCGACCGGGGACGGCAGGATCAGCACGTCGTCCAGGTTCACGAACATGATCCGGTGGCCGAACTGGACCTGCACGTAGCGGTTCTCGCCGCGTACCACGGTCCGGTCACCCGGGGCCGAACCGTCGAACGAGACGGCCCGGTAGTACTCGCCGGGCAGCACCCCGCCGACCGCGTACCGCTGGCCGGCGGCGAACGTGTACTGAAGCGGCGAGATGGTCTGGTACGGGATGGTGTCCGGGTAGGCGGCCTGCTCCGGGTAGGCCCGCCCGTACACCGGGATGGTGGCCTTGCCGGGCCGCGGGGTCACCACGAAGCCGGTGGCCCACTTCGCGGTCGGCGCGGAGGCCGGGTTGAGGAACCACGCCTTCTGGCCGAGATACCAGATCGCCGTCCAGTCACCCTGCCGGCCGGCGAGCGCGTACGTCTGACCGGCCGAGGCGCGGGCGCCGTGGTCGGAGATGTACATCGTGTCCGGCGTGCCGTCCGGGCGCAGCCCGAGGTCGTTGACGAGCGGGGCGTCCGGGCTCGGCGCGGTCCGCAGGATCACCGACGAGGAGCCGCGCGACGGGCACGGCTCGGCCGGCGGCCTGGGCGTCGGGACGCCCGGCGGCTGCTGGTTGCAGCCGGTGAACGCCGGCCGGTTGGTGGCGAAGTCCGGGTCGATGGTGACCAGACCGGTCCGCGCGGTGCCGGTGGTGCGGAACGGCGCCTTCATCAGGTCGAAGTAGTGCGACCAGTCCCAGTACGGTCCCGGGTCCCAGTGCATGCCGCCCACCGCGCCGGCGTTGATGCCGGGCACGTTGTCGTGGCCGATGATGTGCTGCCGGTCCATCGGGATGCCGAGCTTCAGCGCCAGGTGGCGCACCAGCTTGGCGGAGGTGCGGTACATCGCCTCGGTGTACCAGGTGCCCTGACCGGCGAAGCCCTCGTGCTCCAGGCCGATGGACTTCGCGTTGACGTACCAGTTGCCGGCGTGCCAGCCGACGTCCTTGGTCTTGATGTGCTGGGCGATGTAGCCGTCCACCGAGCGCAGCGTGTAGTGCCAGCCCAGGTAGTCGGCCCGCTTCACCAGGTCGACGCTCGGGCCGAAGTAGCCCTCGGTGTCGTGGATGACGATGTACTCGATCTTCTGCTGCTTCGGCCGGTCGCCAAGATCGTGGTTGCCGTAGTCACCCGGGTCGTCGCTGAGCTGCTCGTACGGCGCGGGGATCCACTCACAGGCCAGCCGCACCGGGCACTCCAGCCCGTCCGGCCGCTCGGCGTTACGCAAACCGAGCCGGGCCAGCCGGGAGCGGTCCGGCGTCGCGGCGGTGGCGGCGAGCGTGACCCGCTGGCCGTCGTCGGTGGTCCGGCTGGCGCCCTGGCCGAGCTGGTCGTACACCTCGTCGGCGAAGGCCGCCGCGCCGTCGGTGGTGTCCGCGCCGGAGTACCGGGCCACCGCGCCGTACCAGGCCGCCGGGTCGGTGCCGGCGCCGACCGGCCCGCCCAGAGCCTTCTGGTACGACGCCAGCAGCGCCGCGCCACCGCGGATGTTCGCGGCCGGGTCGGTCCGCAGCGTCCCGGCGTCGAGCCCGGTGAGCGCGGCGGCGGCGTCGAGCGTCTGGAGCGAGGCGGGCGGCAGCGGGGCCTCCCGCTCCGGCGTGGCGGCCGTGGCCGGGTCGAGCTTCAGTGGACGGGAGTCGTCGCCGCGCGGGTCCTCGTCCTCGTCGACGTGGGCGCTGCCCGGCATGGCGAGGATGTGCGCGGCGTCGGTCAGGTGCATCGGGCCGTAGCCGCCGCTGGTGCTCGGCTGCCCGGTGTGGGTGTCCCAGCGGGACTCCAGATAGGAGACACCGAGCAGCACGTTCTGCGGGACGCCGTACTCGGCGGCCGCGGCGGCGTATTGTTGTTGCCTGTCGCTCGCGGGCGGGGACGTGTCCGGCGCGGCGGTCACCGGGCCGGTCGTCGCCAGCGCGGTGGCGGTGGCCACGGCGGCGGCGAGCAGTATCCGTCTGCCCGACGGCGGGGCGGAGAGGTGCATCGAACCTCCTGGACAGGGATGGGGGTCACTGCGTCTCCACCCTCACTCCGCACACCCGTGACGGTCAATACCTTTCCAGTAAGTAATCAGCCGTGAAAGAAAATTTCACTTCCGTCAGTGGTTCGCCGCCGGATCGCGTACGGAGTGTCACGTCGCTGGAAGTTGCGGATCGATAACGGTGGTCCCTACTCTGGTGAATCGTCGGCCGTACGTCTCACCGTCCAACCCGGTCGGTGACGGACCGGCACCGCCGAGTCGCCCGCGGGCGAGCCGGGGAACCAGGTACCTGGGGTGAATCCGCAGCGATGCGGTAGGGCGGCTCCCTTCCCGCCCGAATCCGTCAGCTAACCCGGTAGGCGGAACTGAAGAAGGAGTACGGACGCCGGTGGCACTCCATGCCCCGCGGCCGTCGTCGAGCCGGTCTGTCGACCGGTCCACGGCTGTGCCGCGTACCCGCTGGTCCCGCTTCACCACCGCCCTCGCCGCCCTGGTCGGCACCGCTGTCGTCCTGACCGGTGGCGCCACCGCGGCACACGCCGAACCCTCGGTCGCCGAGATCGAGGCCCAGATCGACCGCGACTGGAACAAGCTCGAACCGGTCATCGAACAGGTCAACGCCGTACGCGAACAGCTCGCCGCGCGGCGCGAGCAGGCCGACGCGCTCGGCCGGCAGATCGCGCCCCTCCAGGCCCGGGTGGACGCCGCGCTCGGCCAGGTCGGCGGGCTCGCCGCCGACGCCTACAAGGGCGACAACCTCTCCACCGTCAACGCGCTGCTGGGCAGCCGCTCACCGGGTGACCTGGTCAACGGCCTGGAACTGCTCGACCGCTTCGCGCACCGGCAGCACGAGCAGGTGCGCTCCGTCGCCGCGCTGCGCGACGAACTGGCGGCGAAGAAGAAGCCGCTGGACGAGATGATCGCCGGGCTGGCGCGCACCGAGGCCCAGCTCGCGGCGAAGAAGAAGCAGATCGACGCCGAGATCGCCCGGCTGCAGAAGCTGCGGCTCAAGGTGTACGGCAAGGGCGGCGGCGGCCCGCTGCGCCCGGCGCCCTGCCCGGCCGGTTACCCCGGTGGCGCGGCCGGTGCGGCGGTCAAGTTCGCCTGCGCCCAGATCGGCAAGATCTACGTCTGGGGCGCGGCCGGGCCGGACCACTTCGACTGCTCGGGCCTGACCATGGCGGCGTGGGCCAAGGGCGGCGTGTCGCTGCCGCACAACGCACGCCAGCAGCACGGCGTGACGAAGCGGATCGGCCGTGCCGAGCTGCGTGCCGGTGATCTCGTCTTCTACTACGGCGACCTGCACCACGTGGCGATGTACGTGGGCGACGGCTGGGTGGTGCACGCCTCCCAGTCGGGCAAGCCCATCACGATGAAGCGGGTCGACGACGGCGACATCAACAGCTACGGCCGGGTGTAAGGAAGGGCCCCCTCTTAACGCCTCCGGTAGAGGAGGGGGCCCTTCTTAACAACTGCGGGCGTCCGTCAGCGCGTCGGCCAGGTGCGCCAGCTCTGCCAGGACCGGCTCGGCGTCGGGCCGCGCTGCCCCTGGTAACGCGAGCCGTAGACGGCCGAGCCGTACGGGTGCTCGGCCGGCGAGGAGAGCCGGAAGATGCAGAGCTGGCCGATCTTCATGCCCGGCCAGAGCGTGATCGGCAGGTTCGCCACGTTCGACAGCTCCAGCGTGACGTGGCCGGAGAAGCCCGGGTCGATGAATCCGGCCGTCGAGTGGGTCAGCAGCCCCAGCCGCCCCAGGCTCGACTTGCCCTCCAGCCTCCCGGCGAGCTGGTCGCCCAGCGAGATCACCTCAAGCGTGGAGGCGAGCACGAACTCGCCCGGGTGCAGCACGAACGGCTGTCCCTCCGGCACCTCGACCATCGAGGTCAGGTCGTCCTGCTGCTTCGACGGGTCGATGTGTGTGTAGAGATGGTTGTTGAAGACCCGGAACAGCCGGTCCAGGCGTACGTCGATGCTCGACGGCTGCACCAGCGTCGGCTCGAAGGGCTCCAGCGCGAGCGTGCCGGCCTTGATCTCGGAGACCAGGTCGCGGTCGGAGAGCAGCATCCGAACACCATAGCGACCGGTATGGGTGACCTGCGTGTCGCACTACATCTTCGTACACGTGTTCGATAGAGTGTCCACATGGCTTCCTGGTCCGAATTCGCCGCCGACGAGCCCCGCCTCGCCGACGAGATCCGCCTCCTGATGCAGCAGTATGGGCCGGGCTTCGGCTACCTCGCCACGGTCCGCGCCGACGGCGGCCCCCGGGTCCACCCGGTCTCCCCGGTGATCACCGCAGACGGGCTCTGGTGCTTCGTCGTCGACTCGCCGAAGCGCCGCGACCTCGAACGCGACGGCCGCTACGCGCTGCACTCGTTCCCGCCGGAGGAGAGCGACGACGAGGCGTACATCGCGGGGCGCGCGCGGCAGGTGACCGACCCTGCCACGGTGACGCGGCTGGCCCGGATCGCCCGCGCGGCGCCGCAGGGCGACTGGCGGCTGTTCGAGTTCACTGTCGAGGCGGCGATGCTGACCCGGCGCGACCCGGTGGCCCAGCCCGGCGCCGCCCCGCCGCAGGTGCGGGTGTGGCTCGATCCGCGCGGGGTCGAACCGGCCCGGCGTGACCCGGTTGCCGCCGAGGGCCTTCGCGGCCGGCACGGCTTCGACACCCGCCGCCCGGCCGCCTGACCCGGCCCACGACGAACGGTGCCGGCCCGTCCGAGGACAGGGCCGGCACCGGTGTACGCGGTACGACGGTCAGGCTGCGCGGTAGGCGTTCCACGCGGTAAGCATGCGGCTCGCCTGGCCGGCGGTGAACTGGTACATGCAGGAGTCGTACGTGTAGTCCATGAAGTTGGTGATCGGGTCCTTGCCGGCGGTCGAGCAGGTGTCCCGGCCGGTCGGGCACTGGTACGCCGGGGACGCTTCGGCCGGGGTGTCGGAGACGCTGTCGCCCGAGCCGGAGCAGCCGCCCTGGAAGGTGTGGTAGAGGTTCAGCCAGTGGCCGACCTCGTGGGTGCCGGTGTCACCCTGGTTGTAGTTGGTCGCGGTGCCGCCGGGCAGCGACTCGTTGAGCACCACCACGCCGTCCATCTTGTCCAGCGTCCGCTTCGGGAACGTCGCCCAGCCCAGCAGGCTGTCGCTCAGCTCGCCCAGGTAGATGTTCAGCGTGTTCTTGCCGCCCTCACGCAGCGAGGTCTTCATCGAGCGCTCGGCGGAGGAACCCTGCACGATCGGGTACCACGACGGGTTCGTCACCCGGTTGATCTTCGTGAGCTGGAACCCGAACGCGGTGGCGGCGCCGCCGGTCGAGCCCGCGTACGACTGGTTCAGCACGGTGATCTGCTGGTTGATCATTGAGTCGGTGATGTTGCCACCGGCCCGGGTGCTGTTCTCCTGGATGACGTGCACGACGACCGGGATCGTCACGGTGGCCAGCGGGGCCACGGCGCCGGTCCGGAAGTTGGCCCGCTCGCGCTGCGCGGCGGCGAGGTCGGCCTCACGGTCACGGACCTGCTGGGCGGTCAGGTGGTTGGGGTCGAGCTTGGCGTTGCCGCCCTTCGCGACGCGGGCGTTCGCGTGCTCGTCGGCGTGGGCGTCGGCCGGCTCGGCGCAGGTGCCGGCCGGGGCGGCCGAGAAGGCCGAAGCAGCGGGGACGACGCCGACGGCGGCGGTGCTGAGCAGCAGCGCGAGGGTCGACGTCGCGACACCGGCGGTACGCCGGGTCAGCAGGTTGGGACGGAGTCCCATGGGCCCACCTCTTTCTGACGGCGTGCCAGGGGGTGTGTCACGCCGGTTCGGAAACGTGGGGCAGACGTTACATCCCATCGACGCATTTGAGAACGCCCATACGTTTCCGACGTGCAACTTCGCGCGTGGGGGGTACCTGGGTGCACGGGCGTGGTGACCTCAGGTAGAGTGATGCCGCCTGCGGGTGTAGTTCAATGGCAGAACATCAGCTTCCCAAGCTGACAGTGCGGGTTCGATTCCCGTCACCCGCTCCAACGTGAGGCCCCAGCTCAGGACGTGTTTCCTGGCTGGGGCCTCAGTCGTTCCTACTGCTTCTTGCGCTGGCCGTACCGGTCACGGCCCTTCTTGATCTGTTCGCTGAGCCCGCTCGCCGCAGTCGCCCAGGTTCAGTGCGGCGATGAGTTGCGGGTCGTGGCCGGGTCTACCGGTTGACGGAGCGGCAACCGGAGGAGCAGACCCATGGGCAAGTTGATCGCGACCGAGTTCCTGACCCTCGACGGCGTGGCGCAGGCGCCCGGCGAGCCCGACGAGGACCGTGAGGGCGGCTTCAGTCACGGCGGCTGGCAGATGCCGCTGCTCGACGAGGCGTCCGGCGCGGCGATGTTCCAGCAGGCGAGCGGCATGGACGCGCTGCTGCTGGGCCGCAAGACGTACGACATCTTCGCCGGCTACTGGCCGAAGGCACCAGCGGACATCCCCTTCACCGGCCTGCTGAACGGCGTACCGAAGTACGTGGCCAGCCGTACGCTCGCCGAGCCGCTGACCTGGGCGAACTCGACTCTGGTGGACGGTGACCTGGCCGAGCGCGTCGCCGAGATGAAGGACCGTCACGCGGAGGTCCACGTGATCGGCAGCCTGGACCTGATGCGGTCGCTGCTGCGCCACGGCCTCGTCGACCGGCTCAACCTGTGGCTGTACCCGGTGGTGCTCGGCACCGGCAAGCGCCTGTTCGGCGAGGGGACGGTGCCGACCGCGCTGCGGCTCACCGAGTCGGTCATCCATGCCCACGGCGCGCTGCGACTGACGTACGAGCCGGTCGGCGCGCCCACCTACGGGGACGCGGCCGCGTAGGGCGCGTCAAGGGCGAGGACGTGCCGGTCTCCGATGCGGGAGACCTTCTATGCCGTGTTCGCGCCGGACGGGAGCCGGTAGCGACGCCGCTGTGGCTCCGGCGTCGCCCCCACGGTCGGCGGATCGACTGCCACAATGCGGCGTGCGTTCACGTCTGCGGATGATCAGGGTGACGACCACGCCGGTCCAGGTGCGGGAGACGGCCACCGTCGACCTGCCCACCAGTGCGGAGGCGGCCTTCGACTTCATGTGGGACCCGGCGTCGTCAGTGGTGCTGCACGATTCGGTGGAGCTCGGCGTCACGCTGCCCGGCCCGAAGGGAGTCGGCGAGATCCAGGCGTTCGTGCGCCGGACCCCCATGGGCCGGATGGGCGACATCCTGGAGGTCGTCGAGATGGAGCCGGGTCGTCGTGCCGTCACCCGTACCCTCATGGCTGCCTGCCCCGGCGGTGCCGAGCTCACAGTCGTGCCGCTCGGACCTGACTCGTGCCGTCTCACCCAGGCGCTCTGGGTGGAGCTTCCGGCGGGCATGCCGGTGGGGACCGGAGCGCGGGTGCGCCACGAGTACCGGACGCACCTGGCGGACCTGACACGAGGGCTCGCGGCCTGGGCCGCTCACGCGCCCCGGGTCGCCGGCCCTTAACGATCGGGCCGCTCGCGGAGGTCTAGTACGTGCCGCAGGCCGGGCTCCCCGTCGAGATCCACCTCGCAGTCGGACACCGCGCCGTCGAGCACGAACCCGGCACGCCGGAGCACCGCCAGCGAGGCCGGGTTCGCCAGCGCCGCCGAGGCGACCAGCCGGCGCAGGCCGTACTCGGTGCGGGCCAGTTCGCAGACGCGCCGTACGCCCTCACTCGCGAGCCCGCGCCCGGCGGCGCGCTCGGCCACCCGGTAGCCCAGCTCGGCGCTGCCGCCTGCGACGTCGACCAGGTTGAACCGCCCGAGCACGGTGCCGTGGTCGCCGACCAGTACGTGGAAGTGGCAGGTGCCGCGTTCCTGCTCGTCCAGCAGGGCCGCGTGCCGGGCGGCGTACCCGGTGAAGTAGTCGTCGCCCCGGTCGGGGACGTACCGGGCGAAGTACGCCCGGTTCTCCCGCTCGAACCGCAGCACGGCGGGTGCGTGGTGGGCGGCGAGTCGTTCCAGCTGCGGCATCGGGCCAGGTTAGGCGTCGGCCGGGTAGGAGCGCAGTTCGATTGTGTTGCCGTCCGGGTCGCTGACGTAGATCGAGGTGCCGGTGCCGCGCGCGCCGAAGCGCGGTACCGGGCCGGTCAGCACGGTGAACACGCCGGAGTCGACCACCCGCTGCCAGTCGACCGGCTCGACCACCAGGCAGAAATGGTCCACGTTGGACCCGATCGGGTCGCCCTTGATCAGGTCGATGATGGTGCCGGCGTCGACGCGTACGGACGGGAACGGCACCTCGCCGGCCCGCCACCTGTCGACCCGCACCGGGGCCAGGCCGAGCGTGCCGCAGTAGAAGCCGAGGGAGCGCTCGACGTCGCTCACCGAAAGCACGAGGTGATCGAATCCGGTCACCGTCACGAGATGGTTCTGCATGCCGTCAACCCTGGTCCGCCGGGTGAGCCGGGCCAAGCCCGTTCCGGACTACGATCGTTGACCCGCAGGCAACGACGGAGGTGCCCGGTGCTGGAGCGGTACGAGGTCGAGACGTTCCTGACCCTGGCCGAGGAACTGCACTTCGGGCGGACCGCCGCGCGGCTGCGGGTGAGCACCGGCCGGGTCAGCCACGTGGTGCGCAAGCTGGAACGCCGGATCGGCGCGCCGCTGTTCGAGCGCACCAGCCGGGTCGTCCGGCTCACCCCGATCGGCGCCCGCCTGGCCGAGGAGATGCGCCCACTGGTCGCAGGCATCGAGGCGGCGGTGCGGCGGGCCGTGGATGCCGGGCGCGGGCTGACCGGTGAGCTGCGGGTGGCGTACGTCGGCGAGTCGACGGCACCCGTGCTGCTGCGCGCGGTGGCCCTGTTCACCGAGCGTCACCCGGACTGCGAGGTGCGCGTGCACGAGGCGCCCCTGGCCAGCACCCGGTCGAGCCTGATGGACGGCACGATCGACGTGCTGATCGCCTCGTACCCCTTCGACGGCATGGCGAACGGCCCGGTGCTGGTGCGCGAGGGCCGGGTGCTCGCGGTGCCCGCCGATCACCCGCTGGCCCGCGAGGAGTCGGTGTCGCTGGAGGTGCTGGGTGACCATCCGGTGGTGCGGTACCCGGCGGTGACCTCGGCCGCGTTCAAACAGGACCGCACGCCGGACCGCACCCCGTCCGGCCGTCCGGTGCCGAAGGGTCCGGCAGGTGGCAGCTTCTCCGAGATGCTGGCGCTCGTCGCGCTGGGGCGCGGGGTGCTGCCGGTGGGCGAGCAGGCCCGCCAGTTCTACGCCCGCCCGGACGTGGCCTACGTGCCGATCCACGACGCGCCGCCGATCTGTCGCGGTCCGGTGTGGCCGGCCGGGAACACCACCTCCCGGGTACGCGAGTTCGTCCGCGCGGCTGCCGACGCCAACCCGCTGCCGGAGGACTGACGTCGCACCCGGCTGGCAGCATCGGCGGGATGCGGGACGAGATCCGGGCACTGGTCGAGGAACTGACACCTGGCGACGAGCAGGAGGCGCGGCACCGGGAGGCGGCGCTGACCTGGCTCGCCGCCACGGAGGACATCTTCCGCCGGGCCAAGCCGCGTACGCCGTCGCCGCATCTGGTCGCGTACTTCCTGCTCCGCGACTCGGCCGACGGCGCGGTGCTGCTGGTCGACCACCGTCTCGCGGGCATGTGGCTGCCGAGCGGCGGTCACGTCGAGCCCGGCGAGCACCCGGCCGACACGGTGCGCCGCGAGTTGCGGGAGGAGTTGGGCGTGGCGGCGGTCTTCGCGCCGCCGTTCGGCGAGCGCCCGGCGTTCCTGACCGTCACCGAGACGGTCGGCCCGCCGGAGCAGCGGCACACCGACGTGAGCCTCTGGTACGTGCTGTCCGCTCACCGTGACCAGCGGTTCACGCCCGATCCGGTGGAGTTCGCCGGCATCCGCTGGTGGACGCCGGCCGAGGTGACCGAGGCGCCGGCCGGCACGATCGAGCCGCACCTGGGCCGGGTGCTGACCAAACTGGCGGCAGCGACGCCTTGACCCGTCCCCCGCGGCAAGGCCCAGCGTGGTCGGTGCCGGTCGCGGTGACCGGCACGAGGAGCGCGAGGGAGGCACGGTGCGACTGCTGACCATCGGCGCGTTCGCCCGCGCGACCGGCCTGAGCGCCAAGGCGCTGCGCATCTACGACGACTGCGGGCTGCTGCCCCCGGCCGCGGTGGACCCGCACTCGGGCTACCGCTACTACGCGCCGGAGCAGGCGGACCGGGCGCGGCTGATCGCCGGGCTGCGCCGGGCCGGGATGCCGCTGGCGGAGATCCGTACCGTCTGCGGTCTGCCGCCCGCTGCCGCCGCCGAGGCGCTCGACGCCTGGTGGCGGCGGGTCAGCGCGGACACCGCGGCGCGCGGCCGGGCCGTCGCGCTCCTCGTCGGCACGCTCAGCGAGAGGGGCACCACCATGTCCGAGACCACCTTCCGGTACGCGACGCGCTGCGAGACCGGCGCGGTCCGCGACTCCAACGAGGACACCGCGTACGCGAGCACGGCGCTGCTCGCGGTCGCCGACGGCGTACGCGGTCCCGCCGGGTCCACTGCCAGTGCGGCGGCGGTGGACGCGCTGCGGCCGCTGGAGCAGGCCGACGCGCCGCAGGCCGATCTGCTCGCCGCGCTGGCCGACGCGGTGAGCCGGGCCGATCAGGCGGTACGCGCGCACGCCACCGACGCCGACCAGCCCGCCACCACGCTCACCGCGCTCGTGCGGCGCGGCACCCGGCTCGCGCTCGCGCACGTCGGGGACAGCCGGGCGTACCTGCTGCGCGGCGGCGAGCTGTCCCGGCTCACCCAGGACCACACGTACGTGCAGACGCTCGTCGACCAGGGGCGGCTCACCCCGGCGGAGGCCCTGGCGCATCCGCGGCGGGCGCTGCTGGCCCGGGCGCTCGGCGTGGGCGGGGAGGTGGAGGCGGATCTGGCGCTGCGTACCGCGCTGCCCGGTGACCGCTACCTGCTCTGCTCCGACGGCCTGTCCGCGGTGGTGGAGCCGGGTGCGCTGCACGCCGCGCTGACCGAGGCGGGCGATCCGGAGACCGCCGTCGAGCGCCTGGTCGAGCTGGCGTACGCGGCCGGCGCGCCGGACAACATCGCCTGCGTGGTCGCCGACCTGGCGGCGTGATCCCCGCGACCCGGGTCGGACTGTCCGACCCGGGTCGTACCCTGGCGCTCATGCGAATCGGCATCGTGATCCTGCCCGACCAGCGCTGGTCGGAAGCGCGCCGGCGGTGGGCGCAGGTGGACGAGTGGGGCTTCGACCACGCCTGGACCTACGACCACCTGGGCTGGCGTGACCTGGTCGACGGGCCGTGGTTCGACTCGTGGACGACGCTCACGGCGGCGGCCGGCGTGACGTCCCGGGTGAAGCTGGGGACGCTCGTGGCCTCGCCGAACTTCCGGCACCCGGCGGCGTTCGCCCGGCAGGTCACGGCGCTCGACGACGTGTCCGGCGGCCGGGTGCTGCTCGGCCTCGGCGCGGGCGGCATCGGCTTCGACTCGGCGGTGCTCGGCGGCGAGACGCTGCCCCCACGGCAGCGCGTCGACCGGTTCGCCGAGTTCACCGAGCTGCTCGACGCGATCCTGCGGGAGGACGGCACGACCTGGCGCGGGGAGTGGTTCACCGCTGTGGACGCCCGCAACAACCCGGGGTGCGTCCAGCGGCCCCGGGTGCCGTTCGTGGTCGCCGCGAACGGTCCCCGTTCGATGCGGCTGGTCGCCCGGTTCGGGCAGGGCTGGGTGACCACCGGGCTCGGCGGCGACGACATCGAGGCGTGGTGGGGCACCGTGGCGGAGCTGTCCGACCGGATGACGCGGACGCTGGAGCAGGCCGGCCGTGACCCGGCGACGCTCGACCGCTATCTGTCGCTCGACTCGGCGCCGGTGTTCTCGCTGACCAGCGCCGACTTCCTCGCCGAGCAGGTCGGGCGGGCGGCCCGGCTGGGCTTCACCGATGTGGTGACGCACTGGCCCCGGGCCAGCAGCTGGTACGCGGGCGACGAGGCAGTGCTGGTGGAGGCGGCGGCGCTGCTGCCCGAGCTGCGCCGGGCCGGTTAGGTGCCGACGCCGCCTTCGGTGGAGACGAGCCGGAACCGGAGGCAGACGACGGCTGTGTCGTCGGTGACCGGCGTGCCCTGCCGGGCCCAGTAGGCGGCGTGGCCCTCGCGCCACTCCTCGATCGACCGGTCGCCCTCGCCCTCGGCGCGGGCGAAGTCCCACGGCACGTCGGCGAAGCGCACCACCCCGACGCCTGTCACCTCGATCACGGCGACGAACCGGTCGTCGTCGTCGACGAGCACCTGCCGCTCGCCGACGGTCTCCAGTTCCTCGCCCTCCTCGTCGTACTCCCGCACGAGACCGGCGGTGGCGGTCTTCACGCCGGAGAGCACGAGGGTGTTGAGCCGGGTACGCAGCTCGCCGGGCGTGCCGAGGGCGAGTGCGCGCAATCCACCGATGCGGGGCCACATGCCGCCGACGCTACGGCACCGTACCGCCGGCGCTCACCCGGTTTCCCGGCGTCTCACGGCAGTTCGTCGCCGGTGAGCAGGGCGCGCAGCCTCAGCCGCCCGGCCACCTCGGGTGGGCAGGTCGCCACGAGCGCGGCTGCGCCGATCAGGTCGGCTCCGGCGTCCGCGACGACCCGGCGCAGCGCGTCCAGTTGCGCGCCGGTGTCGACCCAGTCGTCGACCAGCAGCACCCGGTCGCCGGGGCCGAGCCGCCTCCCGTCCACGCCGACCCGCAGCCGCCGTCCCCGGTAGTCGGGGGGTGTGTCGGCCCAGCGCGTCGGCCCGGGCCGGCGTCGCCCGCCACCGTCCTTGTACGCGGGCAGGAAACCCGCGTCGGCGGCGACCGCGACGAGCGGGCCGAGCAGCAGCCCGGTCACCTCCGGCGCGATCACGACGGTCGGACTGGTGCCCGGGAACAGCCCGGCCAGGGCCGGCCCGACCTGGGCCAGCACCTCCGGGTCACGCCACCAGCCGGAGATGTCGCTGACCAGGTGGGTGCTGCCCGGCCCGGGGTCGATCCACCGGAACAGCTCGACCAGGCGACGAGTCAGCACGGGTTCCATCCTGGCGGATCGGTGGGCCGTTCGGCCGATCGACGCTGGCGTGATCGGCTACACGTACCAGGGTAAATGTGGGCATAGCACCATGATCACGTTGACTTCGGAAGTGCTTCTCTCGTTACGGTCCGGGCCGGTTTGTTCAGCTGACGAAAGGACCGGGCCGGTGGCTGCTAGGCACCTTCGTACCCGCAAGTTCTCCTCGCCCGCCGCCATCGCCGCGACCGCGGCGGTCGGTGTGGCGCTCGCGGTCGGCGGTACCGTCGGCGCCGTGCGGCTCACCTCCGCCGAGCCGCCCGCTGAGCCGGCCGTGGTCGAGACGCTGCCCAGCACGCCCGCCGCCACGTCGGCCGCCCCCTCGCCGAGCGCGTCCGCCTCGCCGAGCGCGAGCCTCAGCCCGTCGCCGAAGGCCACCCCGAGCCCGAAGGCGAGCCGCACCCAGGCGGCCTCCCGGAGCAAGGCCCGGACCGCCTCCCCGTCGCCGACGGCGAAGAAGACGAGCAGCCCGAAGGTCGTGGACAGCGGCTCCTGCGGCGCCTCCTTCTACGCCGAGGGCCAGATGACGGCGAACGGCGAGTCGTTCAACCCGGACGCGCTCACCGCCGCGCACAAGACGCTGCCGTTCAACACGAAGGTGCGGGTCACCAACCCGGCCAACGGCAAGTCGGTGGTGGTGCGGATCAACGACCGCGGCCCGTTCATCGACGGCCGGTGCCTGGACCTGTCCCGCGCCGCGTTCGCGACCATCGCCGCCACGAGCCTCGGCCACGTGAACGTCCGGTACGAGGTGCTCGGCTGACCGGCCACTCGGGCAGAACTTCCACGACCGACGGGCCAGGGTCATTCTCCCGTCCACGTCCATCAGGCATGCTGTCCGATGTACGCACGCAACCCTTCCAGCCGGGCCGCGGCCCGCTGAGTCCCGGATCCCGCGCCGGCCTCGGCGCGGCCCTCGCGCTGCTCGCGATCGTGGTGGCGGTGGAGCTGGCCGACGGCCGCCCGGCGCACTACCTCGCGCTGATGGTCGTCGCGCCGTTCCTCGCGGCGGCACTGGCGTCCTGGCGGGTGGTGCTCGCAGTGGGCGGCCTGGCCACCGCCATCGGGATCGCCTTCGCCTTCGCCGAACGGGGCAGCCCGCTGGTGACAGTCGTCAACGTGACGGCGGTCGGGGCGGCCACCGCGATCGCGGCGGCCACGGCGGCGATACGCCAGCGCCAGGCGGAGCGGATCGCGGAGCTGACCCGGCTCGCCTCGGTCGCCCAGCAGGCGGTGCTGAGACCGCTCGGACCGCAGGTCGGCACGCTGGCGGTGGCGGCGCGGTACATCTCCTCCACCGCTACCGCCGAGATCGGCGGCGACCTGTACGAGGTGATGGACACCCCGTACGGCGTCCGCATGATCATCGGTGACGTACGGGGCAAGGGGCTGGACGCGGTCCGCCTGGCCAGCATCGTGCTCGGTTCCTACCGGCACGTCGCGTACGAGCGGGCCGACCTGCGCGCGGTGGTGACCGACCTGGACCGCGCGGTGGCCCGCAACGTCGGCGACGAGGACTTCGTCACCGCGGCCCTGGTCGAGGAGCGCGGCGGCACGCTGACCATCGTCAACTGCGGGCACCCGCCACCGCTGCTGCTGCGCCGGGGCGCGGTGATCCCGTTGGAGCCGCCCGCGCCCGCGCCGCCGCTCGGGTTCATGCCCGTGGTCCGGCCCCGGGTGGAGCGGCTGGAGCCGGGTGACCGGCTGCTGCTGTTCACCGACGGGCTGGGCGAGGCGCGCCGGGACGGCGAGTTCTTCCCCACCGCCGACCGGGCCTGGCGGCTGCTCGGCCACGGTACCGTCGCCGACGGGCTGGCCTCGCTGGAGACCGCCCTGGTCGAGTGGGTGCACGGGCGGCTCGACGACGACATCGCGCTGGTCCTGATGGAGTATGTCGGCCCGCGCAGCGCCCCCGCCGCGGCGGTGCCGAGCTGGGAGGTCGGCGCCGCTGACGGATGAACGGGAAGTGTGTAATCGCTGTCACTTCCGAGATCCGCTTGTCGTTGCCTACCGGCGAGTAATACAGTCTGGAGTTACTGATCGGTAACACCTGTCCGGAAGCGGGGCCAGCGAGCATGACCCACTACAAGAGCAATGTGCGGGACCTCGAGTTCAACCTGTTCGAGGTATTCGGGGCGGACCGGACGCTCGGCCAGGCCCCGTTCACGGACCTGGACGTCGACACCGCCCGCAGCTTCCTCGGTGAGGTCGACCGCCTCGCCCGCGAGGACCTGGCTGCCAGCTACTCGGACAGCGACCGCAACCCGCCGGTCTTCGACCCGGCGACGTTCACCGCGCCGCTGCCGGAGTCGTTCAAGAAGTCGTACAAGGCGTTCATGGACTCCGAGTTCTGGCGCCTGGACCTGCCGGAGTCCCTGGGCGGCACCAACGCCCCGCGCGCCCTCTGGTGGTCGCTCGCCGAGCTGGTGCTCGGTGCCAACGCACCGATCTGGATGTACGCCTCCGGCCCGTCCTTCGCCCACGTGCTGCACGTCGAGGGCACCGAGGAGCAGAAGAAGTGGGCCCGGCTGTTCATCGACAAGCAGTGGGGCTCGACCATGGTCCTCACCGAGCCGGACGCCGGCTCGGACGTGGGCGCCGGCCGTACCCGCGCGATCCAGCAGCCGGACGGCTCGTGGCACATCGAGGGCGTGAAGCGCTTCATCACCTCCGGTGAGCACGACCTGAGCGACAACATCGTCCACTACGTGCTGGCCCGTCCGGTCGGCGTCGAGGGCGTCGGCGGCCCGGGCACCAAGGGCCTGTCGCTGTTCGTCGTGCCGAAGTACCACTTCGACCCCGAGACCGGCGAGCTGGGCGAGCGCAACGGCGTCTACGCCACGAACGTCGAGCACAAGATGGGCCTGAAGGTCTCGAACACGTGCGAGGTGACCTTCGGCGAGCACGGCGTACCGGCCAAGGGCTGGCTGCTGGGCGAGAAGCACGACGGCATCCGCCAGATGTTCATGATCATCGAGTACGCCCGGATGCTGGTCGGCACCAAGGCGATCGCCACCCTCTCCACCGGCTACCTCAACGCGCTGGAGTACGCCAAGAACCGGGTGCAGGGCGCCGACCTCACCCAGATGGCCGACAAGACCGCGCCACGGGTGACCATCACCCACCACCCGGACGTGCGCCGCTCGCTGCTGCTGCAGAAGTCGTACGCCGAGGGCCTGCGCGCGCTCGTCTGCTACACCGCGACCTGGCAGGACAAGGTCTCGATCGCCGAGGCGGCCGGTGACGAGAAGGCCACCAAGCTGGCCAAGCGGGTGAACGACCTGCTGCTGCCGCTGGTCAAGGGCGTCGGCTCGGAGCGGGCGTACGAGCTGCTCGGCCACGAGGCGCTGCAGACCTACGGCGGTTCCGGCTTCCTCCAGGACTACCCGCTGGAGCAGTACGTCCGGGACGCCAAGATCGACACCCTGTACGAGGGCACCACCGCGATCCAGAGCCTCGACCTGATCTTCCGGAAGATCGTCCGGGACAACGGCAAGGCCCTGATGGCGGTCGCCGCCGAGATCCAGGAGCACATCGCCTCCGAGGCCGGCAACGGCCAGCTCAAGGAGGAGCGTCAGGCGCTCGGCAAGGCGCTCGCCGAGATCCAGAACATCCTCGGCGTGATGACCGGCTGGCTGGGCGAGGCCCAGGGCGGCGACACCCGGGCGCTCTACAAGGTCGGCCTGAGCAGCCGCCGGTTCCTGCTGGCGATCGGCGACCTGGTGGTCGGCTGGCTCCTGCAGAAGCAGGCGGACGTGGCGCTGAAGGCGCTGGCCGGCGAGGTCTCCGCCGCCGACAAGTCCTTCTACGCCGGCAAGGTCGCCGCCGCCCGGTTCTTCGCCCGCGAGGTGCTGCCCCGCATCGGCGCCGACCGGCGGATCATCGAGGGCACCGACCTGGAGATCATGGACCTCCCGGAGGACGTCTTCTGAGCCCTTCCGGGGGATTTCACCCCTGAAGCGTCACTCTCCCCCTCATGACGACGGCCGGCGGGCACCAGCCCGCCGGCCGTCGTCGTGCGCGCGCCAGGGGGTGGATAGGCGGCCCGGTGGCGGGTAACCGTCGCGGACCACGACCGAGTACGCCCAAGGCCATCGCACGGGGGAGTGCAGCGCACATGGGCATTGGTAGCGCCATCTTTCTCATCGCGCTCGGCGCGATCATGACCTTCGCCATCCGGGCCAACGTCTGGTGGATCGACCTGCGTGCGGTCGGCTGGGTGTTCATCCTGGCCGGGCTGGGCGTCCTGCTGACGACGCTGTGGTTCTGGCAGGACCGCCGCAAGCGGGCCCGCACGCTCATCGTGGAGGAGAACCGGCTGTCGCATCCGACAGCGATGATGCCGCCGCCGCCCGACCCGCCGCCGCCGACCGCCCCGCCGTCCTGAGGTCGCCCGTCAGCGGCCGATCCGGTCCAGCTCGGCGAGGTCGTCGCCGGAGAGGGGCAGGCCGGCGCCGGCGACGTTCTCACGCAGGTGCGCGACGGACTTCGTACCGGGGATCAGCAGGATGTTCGGCGAGCGCCGCAGCAGCCAGGCGAGGGCGACGCCCATCGGCGTCGCCCCGAGGCGTGCGGCCACCGCGGACAGCGCCGAGGACTGCAACGGGGTGAAGCCGCCGAGCGGGAAGAACGGCACGTAGGCGACGCCCTGCCGGGCCAGCTCGTCGATCAGGTCGTCGTCGCCGCGGTGGGCCAGGTTGTACTGGTTCTGCACGCAGACGATCGGCGTGATGGTCTGTGCCTCGGCGACCTGTTCCGGCGTCACGTTGCTCAGGCCGAGGTGGCGGATCACGCCCTCCTGCTGGAGCGCGACGAGCGTCTCCAGCGCCTCGGCGAGCGAGCCGGGCTGCGGCCCCGTGGCGTCGCCGAGCCGCAGGTTGACCAGGCCGAGCGCGTCCACGCCGAGCGTCTCCAGGTTCTCCCGGACCTGCCGGCGCAGGCTCTCCGGATCCCGGGCCGTGGGCCAGCCGCCCTGCTCGTCCCGGTCCGCGCCGACCTTCGTGACGACGTGCAGCGATTCCGGGTACGGGTGCAGCGCCTCCCGGATCAGCCGGTTGGTGACGTGCGGCCCGTACGCCGCGCTGGTGTCGATGTGGGTGATGCCGAGCGCGACCGCCTCGCGCAGCACCGCCAGGGCGCCGTCGTGATCGGCCGGCGGCCCCATGACCCAGGGCCCGGCGAGTTGCATGGCGCCGTAGCCGAACCGGGTGACGGTCAGGTCGCCCAGGGTCCAGGTGCCGCCGGGAAGGGTGGTGGGTGCCATACGTGTACCTCTGGCTCTCGTCGTCCGTTGGCGGCTCCGCCGGGGTGACGGCGCCGAGTTCCACTATCGGCGTGTAAGTTTCTGGTGGGAAGTAGGCACCTGAAAGTGCGTAGCTCGCCGGACGGCAGGAGCAGGGATGAGCAAGGCGGAGTACGACGCGTTCCTGGCCCAGTGCCCCAGCCGGCAACTGCTCGCCCGGATCACCGACAAGTGGGTCACGTTGGTGCTGGCCGCGTTGCGCGGCGACGGCTCGCACCGGTTCGGGGCCGACTGCGCCGGTGAGCCGCGCCCGATGCGCTACTCGGAGCTGTCCCGCACGCTCGCGGGAGTCAGCCAGAAGATGCTCACCCAGACGCTGCGCAACCTGGAACGCGACGGCCTGGTCACCCGCACCGTCGAGCCCACGGTGCCGGTGACGGTCACCTACGAGCTGACCGCGCTCGGGCTGTCGCTGCACGAGACGATCCGGGGCCTGAAGCTCTGGGCGGAGACGCACATGGACGACGTGCTCGCCAACCGGGAGGCCTACGACAGCCGGGTCTGAGTCGTACCGTTCAGGCGCGGGCGGTGTGCCGGGCGGTGAGTGGCGCGCCTCCCGGGGCCAGGTCGGCCCACCCGGTCGTCGGCAGGTGCACCACGAGATCCGTGGTACGCAGCCCGTCCGGGTCCGCCCGCTGCGGGTCGAGCAACGCCGAGAGCAGCGAGACGCCCGGGTTGTGGGCCACGAGCAGCACGGTGCCGGCGGTCGGGTCGACCGTCCGCAGCAGATCCAGCAACTGGGCCGGGTGCGCGTCGTACGCGGTCGTCTCGTACCGCACCGCTGGGAGCGGTCCCGCCGGGCCGCCCTCCGGCGGTGAGCCGGTCATGCCCGTCGCCACGTCGTGCCAGGTCTGCCGGGTGCGCCGGGCCGGTGAGCAGAGCACCACGTCGGGAAGCAGCCCCTGCCGGGCGAGCCAGGCGCCGGCCACCGCCGCGTCGGCGTGTCCCCGCGCGGTGAGCGACCGCTCCGCGTCCGGGCCGTTCGCGGACTGCTCGGCCTTGGCGTGCCGCAGCAGCACCAGCGTCCGCTGCCCGTTCCTGCCGTCCGTCATACCGCCCAGCTTGCCTGATTGACGATCAAAGCGCCTGGGTATGTCGATGGGTGCCGCTACCTCATCCATGGCCGCGGCGGGCAGGAAACGCCAGCAGGACGCCAAGGAGGCGACGTCATGGGCATCGGTGCCAGCATCTTTCTCATCGCGCTCGGCGCGATCTTCGCGTTCGCCGTGGACGCCGACCTGGGGTGGCTGAACCTCAACGTGGTGGGCTGGGTGCTCATGCTCGCCGGGGTCGCCGGCCTGCTCACCACGCTCTACTTCTGGAACAGCCGCCGCCGGGTGGTGGCCGCCCCGGTGCGCGAGCAGGTGGTCGCCGAGCCGGTGGTGCCGGTGCGCGACGACCGCGTCGTGCGCGAGGAGTACCGCGAGGTGCGCCGTCCGGGCTCGGGCTACCCGGCCTGACCCCCCGAGAACCCGAGGGCCCCGCAACGGCGCGGGGCCCTCGCGCATGCCCGGGGAGCCGCGCCGGTGACGCGGCCCGGCTCAGGCGAACAGGGCGAAGTAGATCGCGATGTGGTGGCAGATCGCCGCGACGAGCGTGCAGGCGTGGAAGAACTCGTGGTGCCCGAAGACGGTGGGCCACGGATTCGGCCGGCGCAGCGCGTAGAACACCGCGCCCACGCTGTAGATCGCGCCGCCCGCGCTCAGCAGCACCAGCGCGGTGACGCCGCCTGCGCGCAGGATCTGGGGCAGCATGGCCACCGCGACCCAGCCGAGCGCCAGGTAGAGCGGGGCGGACACCCAGCGCGGCGCGTGCGGCCAGATCAGCTTGACCGCCACGCCGGCGATCGCGCCACCCCAGACCAGGCTCAGCATGATCGTGGCCTGCCGGGTGTCCAGCAGCAGCGCGCAGAACGGCGTGTAGGTGCCGGCGATGAACACGAAGATCATCGAATGGTCCATCCGGCGCATGATCTGGTAGCCGCGTTCGGACCAGACCCGCCGGTGGTAGAGCGCGCTGGTGCCGAACAACCCGCACACGGTGAAGCTGTAGATCAGGCAGCTCACCAGCGGCGCCCAGCCGGGACGACCGGCGGCGATCGAACAGAGCACGATGCCGCAGACGAGAGCGGCGAAGAACGCGTACGCGTGCAGCCAGCCGCGCATACGCGGCTTCCCGATGTCGGCCGGCCGGAGCCGGAACGGTGCGGAGGTCGTCACCTCAATAGGTTACGACGGCGTAGGTTACTTGCAAGTAGTGTGGACCGTCACCTCACCCGACGGGAGGATGACCGGATGCGGATCCGGCCGGTCGGGGCGTACGCCCTGCTCCTCGACTGTGACGACGCGGCCCAGGCGCAGGCGTGGCGGGCCGAGCTGTGGCACCGGCGCGAAGCGGGCGAGCTGACCGCCACCGAGATCGTCCCCGGCGCGGTCACCGTGCTGCTCGACGGCGTACCGGACCCGGAGGCGACCGCAGCCCGGATCGCCCGCTGGCACCCCCGCACCACCGGCTCCGGCACGGCCGCCGCCGAGGTCCGGGTGCCGGTCGTGTACGACGGCGACGACCTCCCACTGGTCGCGGAACACTGGCACGTCGACGTGCCGGCCGTCGCCGACCGGCTCCGGCGCACCGAGTTCCGGGTCGCGTTCTGCGGGTTCGCGCCCGGGTTCGCGTACCTGACCGGGCTGCCGCCCGAGCTGGCGGTGCCCCGGCTCGCCACGCCGCGTACCCGGGTGCCGGCCGGCTCGGTCGCGCTCGCCGGCCCGTACGCGGGCATCTACCCCACCGCGTCCCCCGGCGGCTGGCTGCTCGTCGGCCGCACCGACCTGCCGCTGTTCGACGTGCACGCCGACCCGCCCGCCCGGCTCACCCCCGGCACCCGGGTCCGGCTGGTCGACGCCCCGTGATCGAGGTGCTGCGGGCCGGGGCGCTCACCACCGTCCAGGACCAGGGCCGCCCCGGGTGGGCGCACCTCGGCGTCCCCCGCTCCGGCGCCCTCGACCCGGCCGCCCTGCGCCTGGCCAACCGGCTCGCCGGCAACGACGAACGCGCCGCCGGCCTGGAGATCACCATGACCGGCTGCGTACTGCGGTTCACCCGGGCCGTCGCCGTCGCGCTCACCGGCGCCCCGGCCGACGTGACCGTCGAGTGGCGGGCCGGGGACACACAACCGCGCCCGGGGGACGTGGGACGGGCGCTCTCGCTCCCGGCGGGCGCGGTGCTGCGCGTCGGACCGGCCCGCGCCGGGGTGCGGACCTGGTTGGCGGTCAGCGGCGGGATCGCCGTCGAGCCGGTGCTCGGCAGCCGCGCCACCGACACGCTCTCCGGCCTCGGGCCGCCGCCGCTGCGCGACGGGGACCGGCTGCCGCTCGGCACCCCGGCCGGCCCACCCGCACCCGTCGACCTCGCCGTCACCGGGCCGGTCCCCGACGAACTGCGGCTGGCCGTGCGCCCCGGGCCCCGGCAGGACTGGTTCACCCCCGAGGCGCTCGACCTGCTGTGCCGCGCCGCGTACACGATGAGCCCGGACAGCAACCGGGTCGGCGCGCGACTGGCCGGCGCGGCGCTGCCCCGCGCGGTCGCCGGTGAACTGCCCAGCGAGGGTCTGGTGCTCGGCGCGGTGCAGGTGCCGCCGGACGGCCGGCCGCTGGTCTTCCTGGCCGACCACCCCACCACCGGGGGGTACCCGGTCATCGGGGTGGTGGACGACGTGACAGCGCTCGCCCAGGCCCGGCCAGGCACTACGGTGACGTTCCATGGACCTCAACGCTGACCTGGGCGAGGGATTCGGAAGCTGGCGGCTGGGCGACGACCACGCGCTGCTCGACCTGATCAGCTCCGCGAACGTCGCCTGCGGCTTCCACGCCGGTGACGCGGCCACCATGCACCGGGTCTGCGCCGGCGCCGCCGAACGCGGCGTCGCGGTGGGCGCGCAGGTCGGGTACCGGGACCTCGCCGGCTTCGGCCGGCGGCACATCGCGTACGACTTCGCCGAGCTGCGCGACGAGACGATCTACCAGCTCGGGGCGCTCGACGCCTTCTGCCGGCTGTACCGCACCCGGGTCCGCTACCTCAAACCGCACGGCGCGCTCTACCACGCGGCAGCCCGCGACGAGGGCCAGGCCGCCGCGCTGGTGGCGGCGATCAGCGGGTACGACCACGAGCTGCCGGTGCTCTGCCAGCCCGGCACCGTGCTGGCCCAGTTGGCGGCCGGCGCGGGCCTGCGCGTGGTGGCCGAGGGCTTCGCCGACCGCAACTACCTGCCAAACGGCACGCTGGTGCCGCGCGGCTCACCGGACGCGCTGGTGACCGACCCGGAGCAGGTGGCCGCCCGGGCGGTACGGATGGCCGTCGAGCAGACCCTGGTCGCTGTGGACGGCACGGTGATCCCCTGCCCGGTCGAGTCGATCTGCCTGCACGGGGACACGCCGGGGGCGGTGCGGTGCGCGGAACTCGTGCGGGCCGCGCTCGTCGACGCGGGGGTCACGCCCACTCCGTTCGCGTGAAAGGAAGGGCCCCCTGTTAACGCCTCCGGTAGAGGAAGGGGCCCTTCTTAACACGCGCCGTCAGGCGTCCATCCCGCGCAGGACCAGCGGCACACGGGTCGCGCCACCGGTGACCACCCGGACCGGCACGCCCCAGTCCTGCCGCGTCAGGTGGCAGGCCGCGTGCTCCACGTCGGCGTCGCAGGTCGCCGCCTGGGCCGTCACCTGAAGCACCCCCTGCGCCACGTCGCCGCTGACCACCAGCCTGCGGGACAGGTCGGTGGTGGTGCCCGCGCCCTCGACCAGCAACTCCGGCGGGGACGCCGAGACCACCAGCCGGGTCGACGGCCCGTACGTCTCGTCGAGCTTCTGCCCCGGCGCCGGCGTGAAGATCACGTCCAGGGTCAGCTCCCCGGCCGCCACGTCGGTCGGTTTCCGTTCCAGCCGGTGCCGGGGGCCGTCCACCGTGTTCGCCCCGGCCGACGTCAGCGCGCCCGGCGCCAGCCGGGTCAGCCGGTGCGCGGCCGACTCGACCACCAGCACGTCGCCCTCACCGGTGAGCACCAGGTCGCTCGGCTCGGCCAGCCCGTCCGCCACGGTGCCCACCTGCCCGGTCTCCGGGTCGAAGCGGCGCACCGCACCGTTGTACGTGTCGGCGATCAGCACCGAGCCGTCGGGCAGCGCGCACACGCCCAGCGGGTGCTGGAGCAACGCCTGGTCGGCCGGGCCGTCCACGTGCCCGAAGTCGAACAGGCCCTGCCCGACGGCGGTGTGCATCACGCCGCCGGAGACCCACCGGATCGCGCTCGTCTCGCTGTCCGCGACCCAGAGCCGGCTGCCGTCGGCCGACACCGACAACCCGGACGGCTGGGCCATCCACACGTCCGGCAGCGGGCCGTCCCGCAGCGCCTCGACGGTGGTGCCGGCGTACATGCCGGCGGTCCGCTTGATCGGGTCGAACCACCAGAGCTGGTGGATGCCGGCCATCGCGACGACCACCCGGTCGTCGTACCAGGCCACGTCCCACGGGGACGACAGGTCGACAGCGCGGGCGTCGTGCGCGTGGTCGTCGACGGTCGAGCGCCACTGCCGCCCGCTGCCCGCCACCGTGACCACCTCGCCGGAGGACAGCCGTACGCCGCGCAGCAGGTGGTTGACAGTGTCCGCGACGACCACGTCGTAACCGGCCACCTCGGCCACGTGCGGCGGCAGCAGGCAGAGCCCCTGCGGCTCGGCGAACGTGGCGGCGGAGGGCGGGCCGTCGGTCCGGCCCCGGGCACCGGTGCCGATGCGGCGGACCACCGTCTCGCCGTCGGCGGCCAGCTCGACCAGGGAGTGCCGGGCCGAGTCGCTGACCAGCAGGTTCCCGCCTTCGAGAGGTACGGCCTTGCCGGGGAACCGCAGCACGGTGTCCGGCTCGGCGGGAGGCACGTACGGGCCCTCGCCCCGGTGCAGCGTGCCCTTCGCCTCGTGGGTGGCGATCAGCTCGTCGACCAGCCGGGCCAGCCCTTCGGCGTGCCCCTCGCCGGCCATGGTGGCGACCACGTACCCCTCGGGGTCGACCACGGCCAGGGTCGGCCACGCCTTGGCCGCGTACTGCTGCCACATGTCCATCTCGGCGTCGTCGAGCACCGGGTGGTGCACGCCGTACCGCTCGACGGCCGCGGCCAGCGCCGCCGGGTCCTTCTCGTGCTCGAACTTCGGCGAGTGGACCCCGATCACGACCAGGACGTCGCCGTACTTCTCTTCGAGCGGGCGCAGCTCGTCGAGCACGTGCAGGCAGTTGACGCAGCAGAACGTCCAGAAGTCGAGCAAAACGATCTTGCCGCGAAGATCGGCCAGCGTGACGCCCTTGCCGCCGGTGTTCAGCCAGGCCCGACCCCGCAGTTCCGGTGCCCGTACGCGTGCGCTCATGCCCTCCATCGTGCCGCACCGGCGCGGCGCGCTCCCGGCGATCCGGGGGTGAACAGACGCACACCGGAAACGGCGGAGCGCCCACCCCGGCGAGGGATGGGCGCTCCGCGTACGTGCGGTTACTGGCCGGCCGGCTTCAGGCAGAGCACCCGGGTGGTCCCGCCGCCCTCCACCGAGACCGATGGCTGCGCCTGGTCGGCGCACTTGTCCTTGTTGTCCACCTTCGACACCACGCTGAACGCGCCCGGCTCGCCGCAGTCGGCGGCCACGGCGCTCGTGCCGGACTGCTTCACGCAGGAGCCGACCGCCGGGTCGAAGCCCGCCGACTTGTCGTCGCCGACCTTGCCGAGCAGCGTCAGCAGACCCAGCGGCACGGCGAGGATGAGCACCGCCGCGATCAGTACGGCGGCGAGCACCCGGCCGTTGCGCACCTTCGGCGGGGGCGCCTCGGTCTGCGACTCGACGGCATCCGGCTTGAACGCGTCGAAGCGGCCCTGCTCCGGCTCGCCGCCGGGGCCGTCCTGCGCCCAGGCGGGCGGGGCCTGCTGGGGCGGGGGCGGGAAGGCGTTCATCCCGCCGGCCGGGCCCTGGCCGGGCACGGCTACCGAGGCACGGCCCCCGGCCGACGGCCCGAACCGGTCCGGCTCGCCGAACGGCTCCGGCCGCCCGGCCGGGCTGCCGAACGGCGCCGGCTGACCGGCCGGCCCACCGAACGCATCCGGCCCGCCGAACGGCTCGGGCCGCGCGGCCGGGCTGCCGAACGGCGCCTGCTGCCCGCCCGGCCCGTCGAACGTCTCCGGCCGGCCGCCCGGGCCGCCGAACGCGTCCTGGCCGCCGGGAGCGCCGTACGAGTCCGGCCGGCCGCCCGGGCCGCCGAATGCGTCCTGGCCGCCGTACGGGCTCTGCGGACCGCCGAACGGGTCACGCACGTCGGGCTGCTCGCCGCCCGGGTGCACGCCGTTTGCGGGACGGGTGTTGCCGGGCGGGTCCACGAAGGACGGCACGCCGACCGGGAACGACGGCGGCGCGGCCGGCTCGGAGGGCGCTCCGGCGTACCCGTGCGGGCCGTCGGCGTCCTCGGACCTCGCCTGCCGGCCCGGCCCAGGGAAGCCGTTGCCGTGCGGCCCGTCCTGGCCGGGGTACCCGGTCTCGTCGGGCTCGTGGGCGTCCTCGGGCTCCGGGCGGGCGGGCCGGCCGTACACCCGGGGCTGCGGCGTCGGGGCGCTGGTCGGCAGCGGCTGGTCGGACGGCGGGGTGACCCGGCTGGCCACCGGGACCGACGCGCTCGCCGAGACCGGGCCGCCCTCCGGGGAGGTACGCGGCGTGGGAACGGCGGGCGACTGCGGCTCCTCCGGGCGGGACGCCCCCCAGGCGCCGTCGCCGCGCTCCGGCTCGTACCCCTGGGGTTCGGTGCCCGGCTGGTCGGCGGGCGGCGCGGCGGCCAGCGCGGCGCCCGGCACCCGCTGCTGCTGCGCCGGCAACGGCACCGCGTTGCCGGGGGAGATGCCCGGCGCGGGCGCTGGCTGATAGGCCGGAGCGGAGTCCTCGGACCGGCCCCACGCCTCGGCCGGCGACCACGGCTCGGGCGACGGTGCGGCCGGACGCTCGTCCTGGTTGCCGCCCCAGCCGGAGGGCGCGTCGGGAGACGGTGCGGGCACGCTCGCGCGGGCCTCGGCCGGCGCGGCGGCACCCCAGGCGGGCTGCGCCGGTTCGTCAGCCGGCCGCCCGCTCTCGTGCTGCCGCGGTACGGCGGCGCCACCCCAGGCACCGCCCTGCTCGCCGGAGTCACGCTGCTGCGGTGCGGCGGGGCCGTCGTTCCAGCCACCGGCCTGCCGGCTCTGGTTCGGCTCCCAGCCGCCCGGCTGCGCCTCGGCCGGGCTTGCGGCGCGACCGGCGGCCCAGCCGCCGGAACGGTCCGGGTCCTCGCTGCGGGCCGGCTCGTCCCAGCCGCCGGACCGGTTCTCGGCCTGCGGGGCGGGCCAGCCGCCGGACCGGTGTCCCTCGTCGTGTTGCGGCGCACCCGACTGCCGCCAGCCGCCGCTGTCCTCCGGCGAGCGGCCGTCCTGATCGGACTGCTCGGCAGCGGACCAGGCGTTGTCCGGCCGGGCGGCGCCGGGCACCGGGACCGCGGCGGCGGCCCGGGCGGGCGGCGACGGGTCGGCCGGCGGCCAGGTGGCGCCGGTCTGCTGACCCGGTGCCCAGGCCGGCTGGCTCTCCCGTGGGTTCCAGCCGCCCGAGCGGTTCGGGTCGTCGGACGCGGCGGGCTGCTCGTCGCGCGGGTTCCAGCCGCCGGAGCGGTTCGGGTCGTCCGGCGGCGGCGCGGCGGCCCAGCCACCGGCGCGGCCGGGAGCGTCGTCG
This sequence comes from Micromonospora sp. NPDC049151, assembly GCF_040648395.1. Taxonomy (NCBI): domain Bacteria; kingdom Bacillati; phylum Actinomycetota; class Actinomycetes; order Micromonosporales; family Micromonosporaceae; genus Micromonospora; species Micromonospora sp. NPDC049151. The sequence continues at coordinate 206,084 of NZ_JBEZDP010000003.1, read as the reverse complement.
TGCTGCCCGCCGGTGGGCGCGAAGCCGCCGGAGCGGTGCGGGTCGTCCGCCGGGCTGGGCGTGACCCAGGTCTCGTTCGGCACGGTGGCCGGGGCGGGCACGTAACCGGTGCCGCGTGCGGCCTGGTCACCTGCCGGCGACCAGCCCGGCTGATCGCCGGAGCCCCGGCCGGGACGGTTCTGCTCGGCGGTCCAGGGGGCCTGCGCCGGCTCGGCCGGGCTGCCCGGCGGCGTGGCGGCCCAGGCGGGCGGCGACGGGTCGGCGGCGCGGTCCGGTCCGGGCTGCTCCTGGTTGCCCCAGGCGGGGCCGCCGGAACCGGCCCAGGCGGGGTTGCCCTGGTCGTTGCCGCCCCAGGCGGGCTGCGGGACCTGGGCGGTCGCCCGCCCGGTCACCGGCTGGCCGGCGGGCGGGGCCCACGCGGGTGGCTGGTCGTCGTTCGCGGCCCAGGCAGGGGCCGGCTGCGCGGGCCGGCCGGCGGGCGGGGGCGGTGCCCAGCCGAGGTCGGGTGCGCCGTTGTACCCGTTGTCCTGCTGCGCCGGCTGATCGCCGTACGGCACCGGTCCGCCGGTGCCCGGCGACACCTCGCCCGGCTCGTGGCCGGGGCGGTGCGGAGCCTCGGACGTCATGGGTGCGCCTCCTCCATCACAGGTCGGCCGCCGATGCCGGTCGGGAGACCGTCGGCACGGCTGCCGGCGTCGCCGGCGGGTACCGGCCGTGCGGGCTCCCCGCACCGTATCCGGTGGTCGCCCGAGGCCGCTCGGGGGAGCATCAGCGGTCACCGAATGTCACCGGACGACGTCGATGGGTTTCGCTGTCTCTCGTGCGTCCGGAGTCAGCCGGTTGGCGACCGTGCCAACCGTACCGGGCGGTGGAGCGAGGTGGAATCCCGGTGCCGAGCGATACCGATACGCCGAAGACCCGCCCGGTGCCGGGCGGGTCTTCGGACTGGAGGAGGTGAGAAAGGTGTGTGGCGTCAGCTCAGGTGACGCTGGGCGATGGCGAGAAGCTCCTCGCGGACCGCGGGCGAGTTGGCGGACCGCAGCGCGTGCTCGATGGCGCGGGCGCGGCGGTTGGCGTCGCGGCGGGTGCGGATTCGCTCGATCATGCTCATCTCGGGTCTCTCCTCCTGGCTATTCGGTTGTCAGCCCCTTGATGTCTCTATTTAAGCGCACCGGGCCGCCGATCGCCATCGATTATTAGGTGAGCTGAACCACGTACCTAAGGATCGTAGGTCCACACGACTGCGGACCCTTTGATTCTGTTCCCTCAACGGCCGCGGCCGGTGTGCCGGGCGTTCACCCGTGGCACACCGGCCGTGACCGGAGCGGTGGTACGTCAGGTCCAGGCGAGCAGCGCCGCCTCCGGGTCGGCCAGGAAGTCCCCGATGTCGCGGAGGAACTTCGAGCCCAGCTCACCGTCGATGATCCGGTGATCGAAGGACAGCCCCAGCGTGGTCACCAGGCGCGGCTTGACCTTGCCCTTGTGCACCCACGGCTGCTCGCGTACCGCGCCGAAGGCGAGGATCGCCGACTCGCCCGGGGGCAGGATCGGCGTACCGGTGTCGACGCCGAAGACGCCGACGTTGGTGATGGTGAGCGTGCCGCCGGACATGTCCGACGGGGACGTCCGGCCCGACTTCGCGGTCCGCACCAGCTCCGTCATCGCGTCCGCCAGCTCGCGTAGCGAGAGCCGCCCGGCGTCCTTGATGTTCGGCACGATCAGACCGCGTTCGGTGGCCGCCGCGATGCCGAGGTTGACGTACTCCTTCACCACGATCTCGTCGCCGGCCCAGGTCGAGTTGACCATCGGGTGCCGCTTGACCGCCAGCAGCACCGCCTTGGCGACGAGCAGCAGCGGTGAGACGCGTACGTCCCGCCACTCGCGCCGGTCACGCAGCCGGTCCAGCGCCTTCATCGCCCGGGTCACGTCGACGGTCAGGAACTCCGTGACGTGCGGGGCGGTGAATGCCGAGCGGGCCATGTTCTCGGCGGTGAGCTTGCGTACCCCCTTGACCGGGATGCGCTGCTCGCGGTCCGCGCCGAAGCTCGCCGCCGACGCGGCCGGTGCCGCGACCGTCAGCGGCTCGGCCGCCGCCGGGGTCGCCGTCGCCGCCCGCTGTACGTCCTCGCGGGTGATCGAGCCGAGCGGACCCGAGCCGGTGAGCGTGGCCAGGTCGATGCCGAGATCCTTCGCCAGCTTGCGGACCGGCGGCTTGGCCAGCACCGGACCGGAGACCCGGCCGTTGCCGTTCACCGCCGGCGTCACCGGCGCGGGAGCGACAGGCGCGGGTGCCGCCGGGGCGGCGGCCTGAGCCGGTGCGGCCGGCTGCGCCGGCACGTCGCCCCTGCGCGGACGGCGCTTGGCCGGGGCGTTGCGCGGGCCGTAGCCGACCAGCACGGCGGTACGCCCACCCGGGGCCACACCACCGATCAGGCCCGGCTCGACCATGCCCTCGGCGGGCGCGACCTGCACCGCCGCCAGCGACGCGGCCGACGGGGTGGGCAGCTCCGACGTGGGGACGGCGGTGGTCGACTCCTCGATCGGCCCGGCGCCCGGGTCGGTGTCGATCGCGATGATCGGCACGCCGACCTCGACGGTCGACCCCTCCGGGTGGAAGATCGCCCGCACCCGGCCGGCCCACTTCGCCGGGATCTCGACCGCCGCCTTGGCGGTCTCCACCTCGACGATCGGCTGGTTCAGCTCGATGTCGTCGCCGACCTTGACGAGCCAGGCGAGGATCTCGCCCTCGGTCAGGCCCTCGCCGAGGTCGGGAAGGTTGAACTCCTTGATCCGGGACATGCCGCTCACCAGCCGAAGGTGCGGTCGACGGCGTCGAGCACCCGGTCCAGGTCGGGCAGGTACTCCTCCTCCACCCGGGCGGCCGGGTAGGGGGTGTCGAAGCCGGTCACCCGCAGCACCGGGGACTCCAGGGAGTAGAAGCACTCCTCGGTGATCCGGGCCGCGATCTCCGACCCGAGACCCAGGTTGCCCGGGGCCTCGTGCACCACCACGCAGCGGCCGGTGCGCCGCACCGACTCGTACACGGCGGTCAGGTCCAGCGGCGAGATCGTGCGCAGGTCGATGACCTCCAGCTCGCGGCCGTCCTCGGCGGCGGCGGTGGCCGCGTCCAGCGCGGTGCGGACCATCGGGCCGTACGCCAGCACCGTCGCGTCGGTGCCGGCCCGCACGACCCGGGCCGAGTGCAGCGGGTACGCGTCGGCGACCGGCGCGTCCAGGTCCACCGGACCCTTCTCCCAGTAGCGCCGCTTCGGCTCCAGGAACACGATCGGGTCGTCCGACGCGATGGCCTGCTGGATCATCACGTACGCGTCCTGCGGGTTCGCGCAGCTCACCACCTTGAGACCGGCGGTGTGCGCGAAGTACGCCTCGGGCGACTCGGAGTGGTGCTCGACAGCGCCGATGCCGCCGCCGAACGGGATGCGGATGACCATCGGGATCCGCACCTTGCCCTGCGAGCGGTAGTGCATCTTCGCCACCTGCGACACGATCTGGTCGTACGCGGGGTAGACGAAGCCGTCGAACTGGATCTCGCAGACCGGCCGGAAACCACGGATGGCCAGGCCGACGGCCGTGCCGATGATGCCGGACTCCGCCAGCGGGGTGTCGATCACGCGCTGGTCGCCGAAGTCCTTCTGGAGGCCGTCGGTGATCCGGAACACGCCGCCGAGCTTGCCGACGTCCTCGCCCATGATGACGACCTTGGGGTCGTTCTCCAGGGCCCGCCGCAGGCCGGTGTTGAGTGCCTTGCCGAGGGTGAGCGTCTCCGTGGCCATCAGTGCGCGCTCCCCTCGAAGGACTCCATGTACTGCGTGAACCGGGCCCGCTGCTCGTCCAGCTCGGGAGAGCCGTTGGGGTAGACGTGGTCGAACATGGTCACCGGCTGCGGGTCGGGCATGGCGAGCACGCGCTCGCGCAGGTGCACCGACTCGGTGCGGGCCTGCTCGTCGACCTCGGTGAAGAACGACTCGTCGGCGATCTTCTGCTTGGTGAGGAACGCCTTCATCCGGGCGATCGGGTCCTTGGCCTGCCACGCCTCGACCTCGCTGGCGATGCGGTAGCGGGTCGGGTCGTCCGAGGTGGTGTGCGCGCCCATCCGGTAGGTGTACGCCTCGATCAGGCTCGGGCCCTGGCCGTTGCGCGCGTTGTCCAGCGCGTGCCGGGTCACGGCGTACGACGCGAGCACGTCGTTGCCGTCCACCCGGACGCCGGGGAAGCCGAAACCGCCGGCCCGCCGGTACAGCGGCACGCGGGTCTGCCGCTCCAGCGGCTCGGAGATGGCGTACTGGTTGTTCTGGCAGAAGAACACCAGCGGGGCGTTGAAGACGCTGGCCCAGACGAACGACTCGTTGACGTCGCCCTGGCTGGTGGCGCCGTCGCCGAAGTAGGCGATGACCGCCTCGCCGTCCTCGCCGCCGGTCTTGCCGTCCATGGCGACGCCCATGGCGTACCCGGTCGCGTGCAGGGTCTGCGCCCCGATGACGATCGTGTACATGTTGAACTTGAACTCGTTCGGGTCCCAGCCGCCCTGGTCGACGCCACGGAACAGGCCCAGCGGCATGATCGGGTCGATGCCGCGGCAGTAGAGCACGCCGTGCTCGCGGTAGGTCGGGAAGGCCATGTCCTGCGTACGCAGCGCCCGGCCGGAGCCGACCTGCGCGGCCTCCTGGCCCAGCAGGCTGGCCCACAGGCCCAGCTCGCCCTGGCGCTGCAGGGCGGTGGCCTCGGCGTCCAGCTTGCGGACCAGCACGAGGTCGCGGTAGAGCCCGCGGTACTCCTCGTCGGTGAAGTCGACGCGATACTCGGTCCCGTCCGGGCCGAGCGCGGTCTCGATCCGCTCACCCTCGGGGGTCAGCAGCTGTACGAGTTCCGGTTCACCGGTCGCGGCGGCGCGTCTGGTGCGGGGTGCGGCCCGCTTGCTGCGGGTGGCGGCCCCGGGGTCGCCCTTTGCCATCCGTCTCTCCCTGTCTGTCTGCGCCGGCGCCGGGGGTGACCCGAGCCGAGCACCTCGTGCGCCGCCCGGCTGGTGCCGGGTCGGTCCCTGGCGACCGCGCCTCACCCCGGTAGGGGTTGCCGCGCGGCGTGAGCCGGAGTCAGTCGGGGACGGACCCTGGCCCGGGAGCGCCGGCATCGTTCCGCACCAGCCGCGGGGTACGCGGAGGTGCCGGCTGCGTTGCCGTCATGCCTGAATGATTGCAGAGGAGGTGAGCGGGCCCACAGTATGGCCTCCCTCGCAGGTGAGGTTCGGTCGGGTTGACGACGGATGAGCGGGTTTGTCCGCAGTGGCGAGAGGGCCCGACGTACAAAATGTGTGTCGACACGCGGTTGCGGCTGGTGAACTGAGCGTCACTGGGTCAAGCTGACGTCGAGCCCTAGCGCGGCATTTGTCCTAATATCCGCGCGCGCTCTCCCGTCCTGTCCGCACGTGAGGAGTGTGCCGGTGTCCGAACCAGAGGGTCCGCCCGGTACGCCCCTCCTCGGCCGGCACCGGGCGCTGCCCGCCTCGCCGTACCGCCGGATCGTGGGCGCGCACCGCGCCTCCGGAACCGGCGGTCCCAGCCGCGGCTACCTGCTCACCGTGGCCCTGCTCGCCGGCACCGCGTCGATGCCGATCCTCGCCGCGATCAGCACCGGCTCGGCCACCGTCGGCAACAGCGCGCTCCCCGACACGAGCACCCCGTTCCTGCCGACCCCCTCCGTCGGACCGGTGGTCATCCCGATGCCGCACGGCACCCAGGCCCCCGTGCCGTCCACACCCACGCCCGCCGTCGACGTGACCTCGGTGCCCCCGGCGCGACCGTTCATCCCGGTACTCCCGGCGGCGCCGGCCCTGCCCGACGACAGCGACCTCGGCTCCCGGCGCCGGTCCCGCCCGGTCGCCGTACCGCCGCCGCCGTCCACGCCGGTCCGTCCCACGCCGGTACGCCCGCCGCGCCCGTCTCCGGTGCCCTCACCGTCGCCGTCGCACCCGGGTACGCCCGAGCCCAGCCGGACCCCGAGCCCCAGCCCGAGCCCCGAGCCGTCCGTCACGACAGTCGAGCCGACCTCCGAGCCCTCGGACACCGCCGAGCCGACGTCCGAGCCGCCCTCGGACCCCACCACCGAGCCCACCGCCACGTCGTCGTCGGGTTCCACCGCCGAGCCGACAACACCAGCCGATACGCCGACGCCCACAGCGACCGCCTAGGGGCGTGGCCACGCGACGACGGGGCGCCTCGGGTCAGGCCGGGTCGTCGGTGAGGCGGTGACGGTTCGCCTCGATCCACGCGTTCAGCGCCTCCGGGTCGTCCGGGTCCACCCCGTCCGCCATCAGCTGGGCCACCGCCGCGGTGGCCGGACTGCGCCGCTCGCCGGTGCTGTAGAGCCGGGCGAACTCCGGGACCATCTCGGTGATCGCCTCGTCCGTCCGGGCGGCGGCCGGCTGCGACAGCCCGCGTTGCCGGGCCGCGTACGCCGCCCAGGCGCGCAGCACCCGGGGAAGCATCGCCGCGTCGTCCATGTCCAGCACGGCGCGGCGGTGCACCCAGTCGAGCAGGAACAGCTCGGCCACCATCGGGCTCCACCGCATCGGGTCGGCATCAGGGAAGCTGGCCGCGTGGTCGAGCAGCAGGCCGAGGCAGAAATGCAGCGAGGCCAGCTCGCCGTCGGCCACCTCGGGCAGGCCGAACCGGGCCGCCTCCGGCGAGTCGAGGAAAACCCGGACCAGGCGGGTGCGTTCCTCGTCGGTGGGCGGCGGCACGACCGCCGGACCGGGCGGCGGCGTCGGCCCCGGCAGCGCGGCCAGCCGGGCGCCCACCAGCGCCCGGTCGGTGGCGAGCGAGCCCTGCGCGGGCAGCTCGGCGAGGTCGTCGGTGACCGCCAGGTGACGGCTCACCTCGGCGTGCATCCGGGCCGGGTCCTCGGTGCGGAACCAGGTGAACTCGTCCTCGGTGCAGATCTCCCGGGCCTGCTCGACGATCCGTCCGGCCGGACCGCCGACGAAGACGTCCTTGGTGATGCCGATGTTGTGGTCGACGAGGGCCACCAGGGCGTGCTCCGGGCCGCCTTCCTCCTCGTCGTCGTACGCGAAGGTGGCGAGGTAGGAGGTCTGGTCGCCGTACACGTCGCCGTAGGCCCAGGCGCCCGTCACGCGCACCCGGCCGAGCTGGCCGGCCCACGACGGGGCGTACGCGCCGGGCCGGACCCGGGCGGCGCCCTCGGCGTCGGGCACCAGGGCGGCGAAGACGGCCCGCAGGGTGGTCGCGGCGGCGCTGCGGCGCCGGGACGTGGCGGCGAGGAAGCCGCTGACGAACTCGCGGACGGCCTGCTCCCGGTCGTGCTCCGCGACGGCGTAGACGCTGCCCAGCAACGCGGCGCCGAGCATTTCCGCGTCCAGGGCCGAGTCGAGCCTCGTCACGTCGCGCGCGGCGTGCAGCACCGCGTCGTAGGGGGTCTGTGGCGTGGCCATGCGTCGACCCTACGCCGCACGCGCCGCCCTCACACCGGTCAGCACGCCGGGCTCAGCGCCGTCCCGCCTCGCGCAGCGCGTCCCGCGCCGTGCCGTAGCGCGCCAGCACCGCCCAGACCGGATCGAGCACGTACTTCTCGCTGACGCTGCCCACCGACGTGAGCAGGCGTTCCTCGGCCCGCGACCGGGCCCGTCGGGCCGCCCACCGGACCACCGGCCGGGTCACCGCCGCGATCAGCAGCCCGGCCAGCAGGCCGCCGAGCAGCAGGACGGTCGGCCACGGCACCACGCCGAGCGTCGGGTGCTCCAGCGGCGGCAGGCCGAGCAGGCGCACCGCGTACCCGAGGAGCAGCCAGACCAGGCCGGCCAGCGCGGCGAGGGTGACCACCCACTGGAGCGCGCCCACCACCCGCCACCAGGCCGGTCGCCGCTCCATGCCCAGGTCGGTCGCGGCGACCGCGTGGTCGAGCGCGCCCGGCAGGTCGGCCTGCCGGGCCCGGGCCGCGGCGGTCACCGCGGTGGGCCACGGCACCGGCAGGCCGGCCCCGGACCGCTCGGCCACCGCGCGGATCGCCAGCGTGACGGCGGAGCGCTGCGCGGCCGTCGGATCGGGTACGGAGGTGGCCGCGACCAGGCTCTCCGCCGGCGCGTCCGGATCCCGGCCGGACAGGTGCAGCCGGCGCAGCGGATCCGGCCGCAGCTTGCGCCAGCTCCGCAGCAGCGGCCAGCCGGTGTTGCCCACCGCCCGGTGCCGGTACGCGCCCTCCACCGCCGCCGCCACCGTCGGCACCCCGGCCGCCCCGGCGAGTGCCCGGGTCAGCTCCTGTGCCGAGGCGTCACCGGGCCGGGTGCGCGGCGGCTCCGGCCCCACGAGCGGTTCGAGATCGGCCACCACGGCGTCCACGTCGCCGGAGAGCCGGCGCAGCGCGGCCTGCCGCTCGGCGACCGTACGCTCCAGCTCGGCCCGCAACCCGTCCAGCCCGTTCGGGTCCACCGCGACTGTGGGCAGCAGCGGCACCCCGTCCAGCCCGTCGGCGTCGAGCAGCCGGCGCAGGTCGTCGAGGACCTTGGGCAGCTCGGTCGGGTGCAGCCGGTCGGCCTGGTTGAGCACCACGACCGTGACGTCCCGGTGCCTGTGGAACTCGCGCAGGTAGCTGGTGTGGATCACGCGGTCGGCGTACTTCTGCGGGTCGACCACCCAGACCACCAGGTCGACCAGGCCGAGCAGGCGGTCGACCTCCAACCGGTGGCCGTGCTGCACCGAGTCGAAGTCGGGCAGGTCGAGCAGCACCAGGCCGTGCAGGTTCGACTCGTCGTCGCCGTCGAGCGGGCTCTCCCGGACGAACCGGTGCCGGGGCAGCACCCCCACCCAGTCGAGCAGCCGGACCGCGCCGTCCAGCGGGCCCCACACGCAGGCGTGCGCGACACCGGTGGTGGGCCGGCGCACGCCGACCGGGGAGAGGTCGAGCCGCGCCAGCGAGTTGAACAGGCTCGACTTGCCGCTGCCGGTCGCGCCGGCGAGCGCGACCACCGTGTGCCGGCCGGAGAGCGCGAGGCGGTCACCGGCGCGCTCGACCACCGTGTGGGCGGGGACGAGCTGGGCGTCGGGCACGTGGCCGTCCACCGCGCCGAGGAACCGCTGGATCGCGGTCAGCCGTTCGATCAGGACGTCCGGGTCGACCCGCTGCTCACCCCGCATCGCCTCGCGCATCCGTCCCACGATGTTGCTCACGGTGCCGTCCTTGCCTGCGCTCACGGGCGGCCGTCCTGCTCGGGGGTCGGGAACAGACCGCTGCGGTGCCGGGCCCGCTCGACCTCGACGGCGGCCCAGCGCAGCGCCGCGCCGGCGTTCGCGGCCGGGCGTTCGGCCTCGGTGCGGGTCAGGTAGCGCGCGGCCTCCTCGGCCAGCAGCTTGCCGACCCGGTCGAGCAGGTCGACGCGGGCCGTGCGGGCCAGGTTGCGGACCGCCTGGTCGCCGAAGATCGCCTGGAGCACCGTCTGCCCGGCCACCGCGGTGCCGGTGCCGGCGGCGACCTCCAGCCCGGTGGGGATGAACGCGGTGGAGGCGAACACGCCGATCATGACGGCGAGGCCGGTGGCGTTCACCGCGTACGCGGCCGTGCGGGCCACGAACCGCCGGTCGCCGCCCTCGACCCGGACCAGCTCCAGCACGCCGCGCTGCCAGTCGCGGACGAGCTGCTCGGCCCGCTCGGGCAGGTCGGCCGAGGGGTGGGCCAGGTCCGGTTCCAGCAGCGCCGCGCCCGCCGGGTGCGCCTTCCAGCTGGTGTACGCGTTCTCCGCCGCCTCGGCGGTCACCCCGCGCAGCAGCGTGACGAGCTGGGACTCGATCGCGGTACGCAGTTCCGCGGCGGGTGCGGGCCGTCCGGTGACCGCGGCGACCACCCGGTCGCGCAGCCGCCCGATGCGGGCCTCCAGCCCACGGAAGAACTCGCCGGTGCCGACGAACTCCTGCCAGCGGGCCAGCACTTCGCCGCGCAGCAACCGGCCGTCCTTGAGCCCCTGGTCGACGCTCCGCTCCGCGCCGCGGTACGCGGCCCGCACCCGCTCGTCCAGCGCGTCGGCGGCGGTGACCTGCTCGTCGGCGGCCTCGGCCAGCACCTCCACCACCGGGTGCAGCGCGGCGAGCGCGCCGTCGAGCGTCTGCCGGACCACCGCGGCGCGGGCCTCGGCGTCGGCGGCCAGCCGGGTGAACCAGTCGCTCAGCGGTGCGGTGATCCGGTCCGGCAGCAGCCCCTGCCCGTCCACCCAGGTCTCCGGCAGCACGAACAGCGGCGCGGCGCCCAGTTCCTGCTCGGCGAGCATCTCGGACAGGTGGGTGGCGATCTCGTCGGCCGCCTCCGGGGGTACCCGGTCCAGCACCATCGCCACCGCGGTGCCCCGGGCGCTGGCGCTGCGCAGCAGTTCCCAGGGGACGGCGTCGGCGTAGCGGGCGGCGGTGGTGACGAACAGCCAGAGGTCGGCGGCGGCGAGGAGCTGGCCGGCGAGCGCCCGGTTGGCGTCGACCACCGAGTCGATGTCGGGTGCGTCGAGGAAGGCCAGGCCGGGCGGCAGCGCCGGGGCGGTGACCAGGTGCAGGGTGCCCGGCTGGTCGCTCGGTTCGGTGGTCCGGGTCAGGCCGGGCAGCAGCTCGCCCTGCCGGAACCAGGAGGCGTCGGCCGGGCTGCACACGAGCACCGGGGAGCGGGTGGTCGGGCGGAGCACACCGGCCGCACTGACCCGCGCCTTCACCAGGCTGTTGACGAGCGTCGACTTGCCGGCACCGGTGGAGCCGCCGACGACCACCAGGAGCGGGGCGTCGAGGCGGGCCAGCCGGGGCAGCAGGTAGTCGTCGAGCTGGTCGGTGACGCTCGCCGCGGCGTGCCGGGCCGGCTCGGCCGAGGGCAGGGCGAGCGGGAAGCGGGCCGCGCCGATCGCGGCCCGCAGGCCGGTGAGCGCGGCGGGCAGGCCGTCGGCGGCGTGAGCAGGCTGATCGTCGCCGGTGGTGGCTCCGGTGCGGGCTGCGACGGCGGGCGCGCCGGCACGGGTGGCGGAATCGCCATGCGTCGTCACCGCTAAAGCGTGCCCGACCGACGCAAGGTAAGACAACCGGACGGTAGTAACGGTCGGGTTGCGCCGGGTCGGCTCAACCTCGACTTGCGGATTGGCGAACGCGTGGCACTATTGAGTCAAGTTCACTCAACTTGTGGTGCGGTCGCTTCCGGGCGGCCCGCCGGGCAGGCCGTCTGACCTGCTCACCCGTTACGAAGCGAGGAAGCGAACATGGCACGTGCGGTCGGCATCGACCTCGGCACGACGAACTCCTGCGTCAGCGTTCTCGAGGGCGGTGAGCCCACCGTCATCGCCAACGCCGAGGGCTCGCGTACGACTCCCTCGATCGTCGCGTTCGCCCGCAACGGCGAGGTGCTCGTCGGTGAGGTCGCCAAGCGCCAGGCGGTGACCAACCCCGACCGGACCATCCGGTCGGTCAAGCGTGAGATCGGCACCAACTGGACCGTCGACATCGACGGCAAGAAGTACACCCCGCAGGAGATCTCGGCGCGCACGCTGATGAAGCTCAAGCGGGACGCCGAGGCGTACCTGGGCGAGCAGATCACCGACGCGGTGATCACCGTCCCGGCCTACTTCAACGACGGGCAGCGCCAGGCCACCAAGGAGGCCGGTGAGATCGCCGGCTTCAACGTGCTGCGGATCGTGAACGAGCCGACCGCGGCGGCCCTGGCGTACGGCCTGGACAAGGGCTCCAAGGAGCAGACCGTCCTGGTCTTCGACCTCGGTGGCGGCACCTTCGACGTGTCGCTGCTGGAGCTGGCCGAGGGCGTGGTGGAGGTCAAGTCCACAAGCGGTGACAACCAGCTCGGTGGTGACGACTGGGACCAGCGCATCATCGACCACCTGGTGAAGACGTTCCGCGGCGAGCACGGCATCGACCTCTCGCAGGACAAGATGGCGATGCAGCGGCTCAAGGAGGCGGCCGAGAAGGCCAAGATCGAGCTGTCCGCCGCCACCACCAGCAACATCAACCTGCCGTACATCACCGCCGGCTCGGCCGGTCCGCTGCACCTCGACGTGACGCTCAGCCGCGCCGAGTTCCAGCGCATGACGCAGGACCTGCTGGACCGCTGCAAGGGCCCGTTCGAGCAGGCCGTGAAGGACGCCGGGATCAAGATCTCCGACGTCGACCACGTCATCCTGGTCGGCGGCTCGACCCGTATGCCGGCCGTGACCGACCTGGTCAAGCAGCTCACCGGCCGCGACCCGAACAAGGGCGTCAACCCGGACGAGGTCGTCGCCGTCGGCGCGGCCCTCCAGGCCGGTGTGCTCAAGGGCGAGGTCAAGGACGTCCTGCTGCTCGACGTGACCCCGCTGAGCCTGGGCATCGAGACCAAGGGCGGCATCTTCACCAAGCTCATCGAGCGCAACACCACCATCCCGACCAAGCGCTCCGAGGTGTTCACCACCGCCGACGACAACCAGCCGTCGGTGCTGATCCAGGTGTTCCAGGGCGAGCGGGACATCGCCGCCTACAACAAGAAGCTCGGCACCTTCGAGCTGACCGGTCTCCCGCCGGCCCCGCGCGGCGTGCCGCAGATCGAGGTCACGTTCGACATCGACGCCAACGGCATCGTGAACGTGCACGCGAAGGACCTGGGCACCGGCAAGGAGCAGAAGATGACGATCACCGGCGGCTCCTCGCTGCCGAAGGACGACATCGAGCGGATGCGCCGGGACGCCGAGGAGCACGCCGACGAGGACAAGCGTCGCCGTGAGGAGGCCGAGACCCGCAACGTGGCCGAGGCGCTCCAGTGGCAGACCGAGAAGTTCCTCGCCGAGAGCGGCGACAAGCTGCCCGGCGAGAACCGCGACCAGCTCAACGAGGCGCTCGGCGAGCTGCGCAGCGCCCTCGGCGGACAGGACATCGAGAAGATCAAGTCCGCGCACGAGAAGCTGGCGCAGGTTTCCCAGCAGGCGGGCTCGCTGCTCTACGCCCAGCAGCAGGAGGGCGAGCAGACCGCCCCGGGTGCGGCCGGGCCGGGCGCGGGTGCCGGCGCGGGTGCGGCCGGTGGCCCGAAGGCCGGTGGCGCCGACGACGTGGTCGACGCGGAGATCGTGGACGAGGACAAGAAGTGACATCCGGTCCCGGACACGATTCGCACGGCAGAGGGATGAGGTAACCGCATGACGGACAAGCCACGAGCGGCCGACCCGGGTGCCACCGGGTCGGCGCCGGGCGCCGGCAAGGACACCGGCGACGAACCCCGGGTCGTCATCCGCGACAAGCGCAAGCTCGGCAAGGCGACCGAGCAGTCGGCGAACGACGCCTCGGCGGCCGACGCGGCCGCCGACGCGCCCGCCGAAGGGCTGGTCGAGGAGGCCGAGGTCGTGGTCGACGAGATCGGCGGCGAGGCCGAGGTCAGCGGTCCGGCAGTGGTCGACTCGCCCGCCGAGCCGAACGGCGGGACCGGCACGGACGCGCCACTCGGCGCCGAGCTGGAGTCGCTGCGCACCGACCTGGAGGAGCGCACCCGCGACCTCCAGCGGGTGACGGCGGAGTACGCCAACTACCGCAAGCGGGTCGACCGGGACCGCAACCTGGTGCAGGAGCAGGCCACCGGGGCGGTGCTGACCGCGCTGCTGCCGATCCTCGACGACCTGGACCGGGCCCGCGAGCACGGCGACCTGGTGGGCCCGTTCGGCAGCGTGGCCGAGCAGCTCACCGGTGCGCTCGCCAAGTTCGGCCTGACCGCGTTCGGCGAGAAGGGTGACCCGTTCGACCCGACCCGGCACGAGGCGGTGGCGCACCAGACCTCCGCCGACGTGACCGAGCCGACCTGCGTACAGGTCATGCGCCGGGGTTACCAGCTCGGCGAGCGGCTGCTGCGGCCCGCCATGGTCGCGGTCGCGGACCCGGAGTAGTGCCGACCCGTGACGTCCCGCCCGCCCGCACCGGGCGGGCGGGACGACCGGGATTCGACCCGTGGAAGGGGGTGGACCGGTGAGTTCCAAGGACTGGATCGAGAAGGACTACTACGCCGCGTTGGGCGTGGACAAGTCCGCCTCCTCGGACGAGATCAAGAAGGCGTACCGCAAGTTGGCCCGGGAGTCGCACCCGGACCACAACCCCGGCGACAGCGGGGCCGAGGAGCGGTTCAAGACCGTCTCCGAGGCGTACGCGGTGCTCGGTGACGAGAAGAAGCGCCGCGAGTACGACGAGATGCGCTCGCTGTTCGGCTCCGGCGCGTTCCGGCGCAGCGCCCGCGGCGGGGGCCAGCCGGGCGGCATGCCGTTCGACGTCTCCGACCTGTTCGGCGGCGGCGCCGGCGGCGGCGACAGCCGGTTCAGCGGCGGCGGTTTCACCGACCTGTTCAGCACGATCTTCTCCGGTGGCGGCGGGGGCGGTGGCCCGGCGCGTCCGCGCGGCCCGGCCCGTGGCCGCGACGTCGAGGCCGAGGTGGCGCTCGACTTCACCGACGCGGTGAACGGCGTCACGCTGCCGCTGACGCTGCGCGCCCCCGGGGTCTGCGAAACCTGCCACGGCAACGGCGCCAAGCCCGGCACCCAGCCGGTGGCCTGCCCGGTCTGCCACGGCGCCGGGGTGACCACCCGCAACCAGGGGTCGTTCAGCTTCTCCGAGCCGTGCCGCAACTGCCAGGGCGTCGGCACGATCGTCGAGGAGAAGTGCCCGGAGTGCCACGGCACCGGCGGGGTCACCAAGACCCGCACGCTGACCGTGCGCTTCCCCGCCGGGGTGGCCGACGGGCAGCGGATCCGGCTGGCCGGCCGGGGCGAGCCCGGCGAGCGGGGCGGTCCGGCCGGTGACCTGTTCGTGCAGGTGAAGGTCCGTCCGGACGAGCTGTTCGGGCGTACCGGGGATGACCTGACCCTGAACGTCCCGATCACGTACGCCGAGGCGGTTCTCGGCACGGACCTGCGCGTACCGACCCTGGACGGGACGGTGACCCTGCGGGTGCCACCGGGTACGCCCAGCGGGCGGGTGCTGCGCGCCCGCGGCAAGGGCGTCGTACGCAAGGACGGCCGCGCCGGTGACCTGCTGGTCACGCTCGACGTGGTGGTCCCGGCGAAGGTCTCGGACGAGGCGCGGGCGGCGCTGGAGACCTTCGCGGCGCAGACCCCGCCCGCCGCGCGGGAACATCTCGAGGCGCGGGTACGTCGATTCAGTTGACGGCGGCAGCGGAGGTGAGCGGGCATGTCGGAGGAGTACGTCGGCTCGGGTGACCCGGCCTACGAGGCCAAGGTCTTGATGATCTCGGTAGCCGCGCGGATGGCGGGGATGCACCCCCAGACGCTGCGCCAGTACGACCGGCTGGGCTTGGTGCAGGCCGGCCGGGCGTCCGGCGGCGGTCGCCGGTACAGCGTCCGGGACGTGGTGCTGCTCCGCGAGGTGCAGCGGCTCAGCCAGGACGACGGGATCAACCTGGCCGGGGTCAAGCGGATCATCGGGTTGGAGCGGCTGCTCGAAGAGGCGCAGCAGCGGGTGGCCCGGCTGGAGGCGGAGCTGGACGCCGCGTACCGGCGGATCGCCGAGCTGGAGTCGCTCGGCGGCTTCCCCCGCGGTGACCTCGTGCCCACAAACCGCACGTCCACAGCGCTCGTCGTCTGGCGTCCACGCCGCGCTCCCGACCGCTGACCTCCTCGTACCGGAAGGCCGGCGCGCCCCGCTCCCCCGGGGCCGCGCCGGCCTTCGTCGTGCGCGGGCCGGTCGGCGGAAACCGGGGTGCGGCAGGGTGGGGTCCACTACGCTTTCCGCAGGGGTAAAAGCCTCAAAGCGGACTCCGGACTGGCGGGGGGAGTCATGACGGAACCGGCGAAGAAGGTGGCCGAGCGCGCGGAAGAACGGCTGGAGAAGGTGGCCGAGAACGTCCGCGAGCGGTTCGACCGGGTCACCGAGGGACGCTTCAGCGACAAGGTCAAGGAAGGGCGCTTCGCCGACCAGACGGACCACGGCGTGGACCGGGCGCGGGACGACGAGCGGCGCCGTAAGCAGGGCGGATCGACCTGACGATCCGCCGACGTGCGGGCCGGGATCCACGGGGGATCCCGGCCCGTTCGTATCCGGGGGATCGCGGCCCGTTCGTATCCGGCGGCGAGGGTCAGAGGCGGCGGTTCTCGCGGACCAGGCCGCCCTCGCACCAGTCCCGGTAGACGAAGAGATCCGGTCGGGCCAGCAGCACCCGGCTGTTGTGCGCCCAGTTGCGCATCAGGTCGTCGCCGGACTTCTCGGCCTGCTCGACCAGCTTGCGGAACCGGCGCTTCGGGTGGGCGCGGAAGTTCGTCCGGATGCCGTCGGCGGCATAGATGTAGAGGCAGTGCAGGGCGAACCGCCGGGCCGGGCAGCTCTGGTCCATCGCCAGGTCGAACAGCGTCTGCACCAGGTGGTCACCGGCGACCAGCAGGTCCCAGTCCGGCGGCATCGAGGTCAGCGGCACCGAGTCCGGTTGATAAGCCCACGCCCGCAGTTCGGTGGGCGAGGGATCGACGGGGTTGGCGAAGCCGCGGAACGTACCTTCCTGCACGCTCACCGGCCGACCTTCCGCTTGCGCTGGCGGGGGGCGCAGGCCACCCGCGGACCCTGGCTGCTGGGCCGAAACGTTAACGCGGTTGGACGGAGCAGTGGTAGACCTTCCCGGGATCAATTTGACAACGCCGGGCCGGATCTGCCCTGCGGCTGATCCGGCCCGGCACCGGGGTCAGTCGCCGGAGCCCAGGGGTAGCGGCGCGGGTGGCCGTACGGCTGCGGCGCGGGTGCGCAGCCACTGCTTGAACCACCGGGTGTCGGGCAGCCGGGCGAGCAGCGGCCCGGTCACCACCGTGATCAACACGTACGCGGTGGCGAGTGCGGCGAGCTTCGGCTCCACCGGGTAGACGGCCGCGACGGCCAGTCCGGCGATGACGATCGAGAACTCGCCGCGCGGGGTCAGCGCCAGCCCGGCCCGCCAGCGTCCGGGCTCGGCGATCCCGACCCGGCGGGCGGCCAGGTAGCCGGTGGCCACCTTCGTCGCCATGGTCACCACTGCGAGCAGCAGCGCGGGCAGCAGCACCGGAGGCATGTCCAGCGGGTTGGTGACCAGCCCGAAGAACACGAAGAAGACCGCGGCGAACAGATCGCGCAGCGGGGAGAGCAGTTCGGTGGCGTGGTGCGCCACCGGCCCGGACAGTGCGATGCCCACCAGGAACGCGCCGACCGCCGCCGACACCTGGAGCTTGGCCGCGACGCCGGCGACGAGCAGGGTCAGGCCGAGCACCCCGAGCAGCAGCGCCTCCGGATCCTTCGCGGAGAGCGCGGCGGAGATCAGGTGGCCGTACCGGATCGCCACGGCCAGCACCACGACGACGGTGAACACCGCGATGGCGAGCGCGATGCCGCCCTTCATCAGGCCGACCCCGGCGAGCAGCGCGGTGACCAGCGGCAGATAGAGGGCCATCGCCAGGTCCTCGATCACCAGGACGGAGAGGATCACCGGGGTCTCCCGGTTACCGACCCGGCCCAGGTCGCCGAGCACCTTGGCGATCACGCCGGACGACGACACCCAGGTCACGCCCGCCAGCACCACGGCCGCCACCCAGCCCCAGCCGAGCAGGAGCGCGAAGGCGAAACCGGGCAGCGCGTTGAACACCGCGTCGATCACCCCGGCCGGCGCGGCCGAGCGGAGGTTGCCCACCAGCTCGTTGGCGCTGTACTCCAGACCGAGCATGACCAGCAGCAGGATCACGCCGATCTCCGCGCCGACGGCGAAGAACTCCTCGCTGGCGTTGAGCGGCAGCAGGCCGCCGTGCCCGAACGCCAGGCCGGCGAGCAGGTACAGCGGGATGGGCGAGACGCCGACGCGGCGGCTCAGGCGGCCGAGCAGGCCGAGCAGGAGCAGCAGCGCGCCGACTTCGATGAGCAGGATTGTGGTTTCGTGCATACGCGTCAGCCGTCCGGATCGGTCTCGGCGAGGATCGCGGTCACGCCGTCGAGGCCCTGACGGGTACCGACCACGACGATCACGTCGCCGGCTTCGAACCGGAAGGTGGGTTCGGGCGAGACGTTCACGGCGCCCTGACGCAGCACGGCCACGATGGACGCGCTGGTCCGGGTGCGTGCCTTGGTGTCCGCGAGCCGCCTGCCGACGTACTTCGAGCCCGCCGGGATGGCGACCTGTTCGGTCAGCAGCCCGGCGGCCTGCTCGCGCAGCCCGGAGAGCTGACCCAGCATCAGCGACGCGCCGAGGATGTCGGCGAGCGCCTCCGCCTCGTCGTCGGTCAGCGGTATGTCATGTTGGCAGGAGTCGGGATCGTCCGGGTCGTAGAGGACCAGGTCGCGACGGCCATTGCGATGGGAGACCACGCCGAGCCGGCGGCCGGACTCCGTCATCAGATCATGACGTACGCCGATCCCGGGCAGGGCGGTCTGTTCGACACGTACTCGCACGCCGGTGAGGCTACCGCTGCGGCGCACGCGCCGATCCCGGGGCCGAACTAAAGATCGGTCGATACGGCTCGTCTAGACCCGCTCGGCCACGAACACGCCGACGCCCTCGAGTGTTTCGGTGAGGCCGGTCGCGCGGAGGATCATCATCGCCTTGCCGACGACCGTGTCCGAAACGCCGTACTCCTTGCACAGCTGGGCGCGGCTCGGCAGCTTGGTGCCGGGTGGCCACTCTCCCGAATCGATCTTGCTCTTCAGCTCGTCTGCGAGCACTTGGTACTGCTGCTTGGGCATACACACTCCCCGGATGGCACGCCCATTCGACCACGCACCCACCTCCAACCTCAAGCAATTGTGGGTCGGTCGTTGACCTACAACTGGTACCGATTGTAGGTTGCTGAGGAACGCTCCCGGATGGCACCTGGAGCTTTCCAGGGTCGGGGCGGGCATCCCCGTGGCTCGTCCCGACCCCCGGTCCTCGGCGAGAAGGGACAGTGTCGTGCGTAATCTCCTGCGAATACGTTCGCGGCGGCGGAACGTCGGTCCGCCCAACTCCGCGCCGGTCGGCGCCTACCGCTCCACGTCGTACCTTCCGCTCCGGCCCTGGCAGGTGCGGGGCCACAGCTTCACGACATGCCGTCGGGGGTTGGACCCCGCCGAGGTCGCCGCGTTCCTCGACCGCGTCGCGGGGGACCTTGCCGCCGCGTACGCCGAAATCGCCCGGAGCCGGGAGGAGACGGCCCGGATCAAGGGTGCGTTGCGCGAGTGGCAGTCCCGTCAGGCTCCGTCGATGCGCGACCTGGCCGGGCGGCAGTGACCGGGCGGTACGTGATCCATCTGCCGGTGCGCGCGGCGGACCTGGCCCGGGCGAAGATGCTCGGTCGCACGGCCGGGCGGTCGTTGGCGTTCCTCGCGGTGGTGGAGATGGGCGGGATCACCGTCTCGGCCGAGGACGACCAGGCCGTACGCCATTGGGTGTTCTGCGACCGCAAGCTGGACGGCGGCCGGCGTTGCGTGCTGCGCGCCGACCACGAGACCCCTTGCCTCGCGCGCCTTCCACGTCGTTGAGATCTTGGTACGAAACGGCCCCTCCAGGGGCCTTTTTGTACCAAGATCTCTCCGGTCGGACCGGCGGACGGTGACTCAGGTCACAGGGGTGGACTTGAGCGGAATAGACTCAACTCTGGTTGTGTCATGTCCAGTGGACACGCCGATCCGGGGGAGCCCATGAACACGGAACGTCTCACCACCAAGAGCCGCGAGGCCATCACCGGTGCCGTCGCGCTGGCGAACCAGCGCGGTCACGCCACCGTGGAGCCCTGGCACCTGCTGCTGTCACTGCTGGACACCGAGGGTTCGACCGCCGCGGGCCTGCTGCGCGCCGTCGGTGCCGACCCCGCCGAGCTGCGCCGCGTCGCGCTGCGTTCGGTGGACGCGCTGCCCGCCGCGCGCGGATCCAGCATCGCCGAGCCGACGCTGGCCCGCGAGTTCGTCAACGCCATCGGCGCCGCCGAGCAGATCGCCCGGCCGCTGGGCGACGAGTACACCTCCACCGAGCACCTCCTGGCCGGGCTGGCCCGGGTCGGCGGCGCGGTCTCGGTCGCGCTGAAGAACTCCGGCGCCACCGAGGAGAACCTGGTCGCCGCGTTCCCGACCGTGCGCGGCGGGGACCGCCGGGTCACCACCGCCGACCCGGAGCAGACCTACCAGGCCCTGGCCAAGTACGGCGTGGACCTCACCGCGAGCGCCCGCGACGGCAAGATCGACCCGGTGATCGGCCGGGACTCGGAGATCCGCCGGGTGATCCAGGTGCTGTCCCGGCGTACCAAGAACAACCCGGTGCTGATCGGCGAGCCGGGCGTCGGCAAGACCGCGATCGTGGAGGGCCTGGCCCAGCGGATCGTGGCCGGCGACGTGCCGGAGTCGCTGCGGGACAAGAAGCTGGTCTCGCTCGACCTCGGCGCGATGGTCGCCGGCGCGTCCTACCGGGGGCAGTTCGAGGAGCGGCTGAAGTCCGTGCTGGAGGAGATCAAGAACTCCGACGGCCAGGTCATCACGTTCCTCGACGAGCTGCACACGGTGGTCGGCGCCGGCAAGGGCGAGGGCTCGATGGACGCCGGCAACATGCTCAAGCCGATGCTGGCGCGCGGCGAGCTGCGGATGGTCGGCGCCACCACGCTCGACGAGTACCGCGAGCACATCGAGAAGGACCCCGCGCTGGAGCGGCGCTTTCAGCCGGTGCTGGTCGGCGAGCCGACCATCGAGGACACCATCGGCATCCTGCGCGGGCTCAAGGAACGCTACGAGGTGCACCACGGCGTACGGATCACCGACGCCGCGCTGGTCGCCGCCGCAGCGCTCTCCGACCGGTACATCACCGACCGGTTCCTGCCGGACAAGGCCATCGACCTGGTGGACGAGTCCGCGTCCCGGCTGCGCATGGAGATCGACTCGCGGCCGGTCGAGGTGGACGAGATCGAGCGGGCGGTACGCCGCCTGGAGATCGAGGAGATGGCGCTGGCGAAGGAGCCGGACGCCGCGTCCGCCGAGCGCCTGGAGCGGCTGCGCAAGGAACTGGCCGACAAGCGCGAGCAGCTCACCGCG
This sequence comes from Micromonospora sp. NPDC049151, assembly GCF_040648395.1. Classification (NCBI taxonomy): domain Bacteria; kingdom Bacillati; phylum Actinomycetota; class Actinomycetes; order Micromonosporales; family Micromonosporaceae; genus Micromonospora; species Micromonospora sp. NPDC049151. The sequence goes on along the minus strand of NZ_JBEZDP010000003.1, from coordinate 185,067 downwards.
CTGTCCGAGCGCTGGCAGACCGAGAAGAGCCACATCACCAAGCTCTCCACCGCCAAGGAGGAACTGGAACGCCTCGGCGGCGAGGCCGAGCGGGCCGAGCGCGACGGCGAACTGGAACGCGCCGCCGAGCTGCGGTACGGCCGGATCCCCGCGCTGCGGACCGAGCTGAAGCAGGCCGAGGAGGAACTGGCCCGGCTCCAGGCCGACGGCGCGATGCTCAAGGAGGAGGTCGGCGCGGACGACATCGCCGCCGTGGTCGCCTCCTGGACCGGCATCCCCGCCGGGCGGCTGCTGGAAGGCGAGACCGCCAAGCTGCTGCGGATGGAGGAGTCGCTGCGCGCCCGCGTGGTCGGCCAGGCCGAGGCGGTCGGCGCGGTCTCCGACGCGGTACGCCGCGCCCGGGCCGGCGTCGCCGACCCGGACCGCCCGACCGGCAGCTTCCTGTTCCTCGGCCCGACCGGCGTCGGCAAGACCGAGCTCGCAAAGGCACTCGCCGAGTTCCTCTTCGACGACGAGCGGGCCATGGTCCGCATCGACATGAGCGAGTACGGCGAGAAGCACTCGGTGGCCCGCCTGGTCGGTGCCCCGCCCGGATACGTCGGCTACGAGGAGGGCGGCCAGCTCACCGAGGCGGTACGCCGCCGCCCGTACTCGGTGATCCTGCTCGACGAGGTGGAGAAGGCGCACCCGGACGTCTTCGACGTGCTGCTCCAGGTGCTCGACGACGGCCGGCTCACCGACGGTCAGGGCCGTACGGTGGACTTCCGCAACGCGATCCTGATCCTCACCTCGAACCTGGGCTCGTCGGTGATCAGCGACCTGACGCTGACCGAGAACGAGCGCCGGGAGGGTGTGCTGGCGGTGGTCCGGTCGCACTTCAAGCCGGAGTTCCTCAACCGGCTCGACGACATCGTGGTGTTCGCCGCGCTCCAGGGCGAGGACCTGCGGTCGATCGTGGACATCCAGCTCGACCGGATGCGAACCCGTCTTGCGGACCGCCGGTTGGCGCTGGACATCAGCGACGCCGCCCGGACGTGGCTGGCCGAGCACGGGTACGACCCGATCTACGGCGCCCGCCCGCTGCGCCGGCTGGTGCAGTCGGCGATCGGCGACCAGCTCGCCAAGGCGCTGCTGGCCGGTGACATCCGCGACGGCGACACGGTCCGCGTCGACCTGTCCGACTCCAAGGAGTCCCTGGCGGTCACCGCCGCCTGACCCGTCCCACCCGCGAAGGCCCGGCCCTCCCAAGGCCGGGCCTTCGCCGTCCGGTGGGGCGTGGCGCTCGTCGTGGGTGTTAAGAAGGGACCCTTCCTCTACCGGAGGCGTTAACAGGGGGCCCTTCCTTGTGGTTGGAGGGGTTGGTGGGGTGGGCACATAGTGGGGTATGAGCGGGACGTGGGAGCGGGAACTGGACGAGGCGGCGCGGGAACTCGACGGCGCGGACACCCTCGCCTTCGGCGGGGTGGGGCTGGCCGGGCAGGTCCTGCCCGCGACCGAGGCGTACCGGCGGCTGGAGCAGGGGCTGCGCGAGCACCCGGAGGCGGCCCGCAAGCGGATCGACAGGTTGCTCCGCAAGGGGTCGCCGGCCGGGCGGGCGTACGCGGCGACGCTGCTGGAGGCGGTCGATCCGGCCGCCGGGCGGGCGGCGTGGATCCGGCTGCGCGACCACGACGGCGAGTTCACCACTTTCTCCGGCTGTCTGATGGGCCGGGCCACGCTGGGCGAGTACGCGGCCGACCGGCTCGCCGGCCACGCCGGTAACTGAGCGGATACTCAGCGTCCAGGACTTCAGCAGGCGTGTGTGCGGTTGTTACCGTTCCCGCCGAGCACGTTGGGGAGGCGGCTGTGAACGGTTCAGTGGCGTGGCTGGTGACGACGCTCGGGTGCCTGGTCGGGGTGGCCGGTGTGGTGATCGCCGTGATCGCGGTGCGGAAGTCCCGGTCCGCGTCCGGCCCGAAGACCAAGGCGGCGCCGGGGGACCCGTTCCGGGACCGGGACGCCGACGCGCTGCGCGGCGACCCGCGCGGGCTCAAGCCCGGCGACATCGTCGAGATCCGCACGGTGCCGTACACCGTGCGCGGCTCGGTGCACCTGGTCGAGGGCGGCTGGAGCTGGGCGGAGCACCTGCTCGACGACGCGGGCGGGGTGAAGCGCTGGCTCTCCGTCGAGTCCGACCCGGACCTGGAGCTGGTGCTCTGGACCAGCGAGCCGGGGGCCACCGTGACGCCGGGCGCCCCGACGCTGGAGATGTCCGGCCGCCGCTACAACTGGGACGAGTCCGGCCAGGCGCGGTACACCGCGACCGAGGGCACCGGCCTCGATCCGCACGGCACCATGCGCTACCACGACTACCAGGCGCCCGGCGGGGCGCGGCTGTCGTTCGAGGCGTACGGGGAGGCCGGCTGGGAGGTCAACCTCGGTGAGGAGCTGCGCCGCGCCGAGGTGATGATCTACCCGCAGGGCGGCCCGGAGACGGTGCGCTGACGTGCTCGTCTGCCTGGACGCGCCCTACGTCGACACCAGCGCCGCCGACCTGAGCCTGGCCCTCGGCGGCCCGGAGCTGCCGGCGCTGGCCGTACGCGACCTCGACCTGCCCGGCCTGCCCCGGCTGCGGCTGCGCCTGCTCGGCGCCTCCCATCAGGTGGTGCTCGGCGGGCTCACCGAGACCGTCGCCTGCCTGCCCGGCCGCCCGCCGCACCTGCCGGACGCGCTGCACGACGAAACGGCCGGCTACCGGTTCATGGCCACCGTGCTCCGGCCCGAAGGCGACGGCCTGCGTAGCCGGGTCGCGGCGCTGCGCGCCGAACTCGCGGGCGACCCCTACGCGCTGATCGGGGTCTTCCCCGGCGACGAGGACGCGGTCACCGCGCTCTCCGTCCGGCCCCGGCCGCCGGACGGCGTGCTCGCCTGGCGCACCTGGCACGTCTATCCCCAGACGAACGAGCTGGTCCTGACCGAGACCGTGGTGGAGGAGCTGTGACGTACCGACGGTGGTTCGTGGTGGGCATGGCGGTCGCCGTCATCGGCGCGCTCGTCGCCGCCTTCACGATCTTCTACGGCAACTTCTCGCCCCGGGGCTACGTGGAGGACAACTTCTCCCGCGCCTCCGGGCGGGACATCGGCTCGAACGCGATCGCGTACACCTCGAACAAGACGCCGAGCCAGGTGTCCAAGCAGATCACCGACAAGTGGAAGCCGGCCGACCAGTATGTCGACGGCAGCGGCGTCTACCTGCGCTACGACGACGACTCGGTGGTGATCCTCCCGCTCGCCGTCGGCTCGGTGATCCTGCTGGAGAAGATGACCACCGCCTACCCCCGCTACCACAACGTCGTCGGCAACAGCTGGGGCTGGGGCCGAGGCAGCACGGTGCGGGGCGGCGGCCCCGGTTCCGGTAAGTAGCCCTCTTCGATTCCCTCACCCCTGGAGTCTTCTGTGGAGAACCTCCTCACCGATCTGCTGGTCACGCTCGCGTACGGCGTGGTCGGCATCGCTCTGATGGCCATCGGTTATGTCCTGGTCGACGTGGCGACGCCGGGCAAGCTTCACGAGTTGATCTGGGTTGAGCGCAATCGCAACGCGGCGGTGTTGCTTTCGTCGAACCTGGTCGGGGTGGGCACGATCGTGGTGGCGGCGATCGTGGCGAGTGCCGATGATTTCCGGCTGGGTCTGATCGGGGCGGGCGCGTACGGCATTCTCGGTCTGGTGATCATGGCGGTGGCGTTCGTGCTGCTGGACGCGGCGACTCCGGGCAAGCTCGGTGAGTTGCTGGTGGATCCGCAGCCGCATCCGGCGGTGTGGGTCTCGGCGACGGTGCACCTCGCCACCGGCACGATCATCGCCGCCGCGATCATCTGATGGACGACTGGAATGCCGCCTCGGGGGAGAAGAAGGAGAAGCGCAACCCGGCGTTGACCTTGGCCGGGGAGATGCTGGACGAATGGTTCGTCTCCGCCTCGTCGGACGAGAAGGAGGCGAAGCGCCGGAGGATGGTGGGCCGGTTCACGGGAGCGGCCGACGGCTGGGCTGCCACACCGGAGGACGTGAAGGAGAAGCGCAAGAAGGCGTTCTTCTGGGTCGTGGTGGTGAGCGTGCTCGCCATCTGCCTCCTCGGCGTCTTCGGCCCCGACTCGGACACCTCAGTCCCCGCCCCGGCGGCCGACGAGCGCTCCGGCACCGTGCCGATCCTCAAGGCGGCCACCGACAGCCAGGGCATCTGCTACGGCTGGAGGCTGTCCGACGGGTGGAACGACGTGAGCGTCGGCTCCAGCCACGGTGACGGCATGCCGGCCCCCGGCGCGCCGGGCTGCACGCGCTGGATCGAGGTGACCGCCGAGGTCAGGTACTCCTCCATGACGGGCGAGAGGGAGGACGACGACGTCCTCATCCGGATCGAGGGTTCGGACGGCATCACGTTCACCGACCTCACCGAGATCCGAACCGGGCTGCGCCGCTTCGGGCTGGACGAGGAGACGTTCCTCGACGAACCGGGCTGGGCCGTCACCCGGGCCGCCACGATCCTGCCGCTGCTCGCCGCCGAGCGCGGGCTGGCCGGACCGGCCGCGGCGCCCACCGCCGCGCCGTCCAGCGCCGCCGCGCCGCTGCCGGACGCCGGCAGCGACTTCTGGCGGGACCGGTGGGGTTACATCCTCACCTCGGCCGGGTTCTTCCTGGTCGCCGCACTGTTCCTCGTCGTGGGCCTGCGGCAGCGCCGCAAGCAGCGGGGCGAGGCGACCGCGCAGCGCGCCCGCGGTTCCGGTAAGTAGCCCTTCGCTCGATCCCCTCACCCTGGAGTCTTCTGTGCAACATCTCGTCACCGATCTGCTGGTCACGCTCGCGTATGGCGTGGTCGGCATCGCTCTGATGGCCATCGGTTATGTCCTGGTCGACGTGGCGACGCCGGGCAAGCTTCACGAGTTGATCTGGGTTGAGCGCAATCGCAACGCGGCGGTGTTGCTTTCGTCGAACCTGGTCGGGGTGGGCACGATCGTGGTGGCGGCGATCGTGGCGAGTGCCGATGATTTCCGGCTGGGTCTGATCGGGGCGGGCGCGTACGGCATTCTCGGTCTGGTGATCATGGCGGTGGCGTTCGTGCTGCTGGACGCGGCGACTCCGGGCAAGCTCGGTGAGTTGCTGGTGGATCCGCAGCCGCATCCGGCGGTGTGGGTCTCGGCGACGGTGCACCTCGCCACCGGCGCGATCATCGCCGCCGCGATCATCTGATGAGCGGCAAGCCCGCCAGGCCCGGGGTGGGGAAGGACAAGCGCACCCAGACGGTGATCTGGTCCGTGGTCGGGGGTTTCGTGGTTTTCGTCTGCGCCATCGGCGTGTTCGGCGGCGACTCGGACACCTCCGTCCCCGCCCCGGCGGCCGACGAACGGTCCGGCACCGTGCCGATCCTCAAGGCGGCCACCGACAGCCAGGGCATCTGCTACGGATGGGAACTGCTCGACGTGTACGACGACGTGAGCGTCGGCTCCAACCTCGGCGACGGCACCACAGTCATCGACGCGCCCGGCTGCGCGCGCTGGATCGCGGTCTCCGCGAACGTCAGGTACACCTCGTCCAGCAGCGAGTCGGAGGATTCCGCCACGATCCAGATCAAGGGCTCGGAGGACATCGAGTACTCCGAGCTCTACGCGATCGAGACGGGGCTCGGCCGCTTCGGGCTGGACGAGGGCGCGTTCCTCGGCGACCCGGGCTGGGCCGTCACCCGGGCCGCCACGATCCTGCCGCTGCTCGCCGCCGAGCGAGGGCTCGCCGGACCGGCCGCGCCGCCTGCCGCCGGCCCGTCCACCCCGTCCGCACCGCTGCCGGACGCCGGCAGCGACTTCTGGCGGGACCGGTGGCTCTACATCCTCAGCTCGGCGGCGTTGTTCCTGCTCGCCGCGCTGTTCATCGCCGTGGGTGTGCGGCAGCGCCGCAGGCACCGGGGCGGGGTGCCCGCGCAGCGCGCCGGGGCGGGAGCCGCCGGACGTACCCGGAGCATCCGGTGACCGCCGACGTGGCCGCGCGGCCGCGGTGGCGCCTGGCCCGCGCGGCGGTCCTGCTCGCGGTCTTCGTCTGCGCGGCCTGCGGCCTGGTGTACGAGCTGGCGCTGGTCGCGCTCGGCAGCTACCTGATCGGCGACACGGTCGGCCAGGCGTCGATCGTGCTCGGCGTGATGGTCTTCGCGATGGGCGTCGGCGCGCTGGTGGCGAAGCCGTTGCAGTCCCGGGCGGTGGTCTCGTTCGCGGTGATCGAGCTGACGCTGGCGCTGCTCGGCGGCCTGTCCGTGCTCGGCCTCTACGCCGCGTTCGCCTGGCTCGACCTGTACGGCCCGGCGCTCGTCGGCACCGCGTTCGTGCTCGGCCTGCTGATCGGCGCGGAGATCCCGCTGCTCATGGTGATGCTGCAACGCATCCGGGAACAGTCGGCGGGCAGCGCGGTGGCCGACCTGTTCGCCGCCGACTACGTGGGCGCGCTGCTCGGTGGGCTGGCCTTCCCGTTCCTGCTGATCCCGGTCTTCGGCCAGCTCAAGGGCGCGCTGGTGGTGGGCGCGGTGAACGCGGTCGCCGGTGTGGTGCTCGTCTTCACCGTGTTCCGCGCCGACCTCAGCCGGCGGGCGCGGGCCGCGCTGGGCGCGGCCACCGTCGTGGTCGGCCTGCTTCTCGGGTACGCGTGGGTGACCGCCCACGACTTCGAGGTGACCGCCCGCCAGCAGCTCTACCGGGACCCGGTGGTGCACGCCGAGCGCAGCCGCTACCAGGAGATCGTGCTGACCCGCTCGATGCGCGAGCCCGGCCACTCCGACACCGACCTGCGGCTGTTCCTCAACGGCGACCTCCAGTTCAGCTCGATCGACGAGTACCGCTACCACGAGGCGCTCGTGCACCCGGCGATGCGCGGGTCGCACGGCGACGTGCTGGTGCTCGGCGCGGGCGACGGACTGGCCGCGCGGGAGATCCTCAAGTACCCGGACGTGCGCTCGGTGACGCTCGTCGACCTCGACCCGGCAGTGGTGGAGCTGGCCCGCCGCGAGCCGCAGCTGCGCGAGCTGAACCGCGGCTCGCTCACCGACCCCCGGGTACGGGTGCTCAACCTGGACGCGTTCGCCTGGCTGCGTACCGCCACGGACCGCTTCGACGTGGTGATCGCCGACCTGCCCGACCCGGACGAGACGGCCACCGCGAAGCTCTACACGATCGAGTTCTACACGCTGATCCGGCCGGTGCTGGCCCCCGGCGGGCGGCTCGTGGTGCAGTCCGGGTCGCCGTATTTCGCACCCCGGTCGTACTGGTCGATCGAGCGGTCGGTCCGCGAGGCCGGCTTCGCCACCGTGCCGTACCACGTCGACGTGCCGAGCTTCGGCGACTGGGGATTCGTGCTCGCCTCGCCCGGCGACGCCGCGCCGGAACTGGCGCTGCCGGACGACCCGCCACCGCTGCGGTTCCTGACCCCGGCGGTGCTGGCCGCCGCCGCCACGTTCCCCGCCGACCGGGCCCGGCTGGACGTGCCGGCCTCCACCCTGTTGCGACCGAGGGTGCTGGACTACGCCCGCGAGGAGTGGCGCGGCTACTAGGTTTCGGGATATGCCACCCGAATCGCCGCGCCACCGACCGGGGATCGGCTGGCTGGTCCGCCGGCTGCCGACCCGGGCGATCGAGGCGGCGTCCTACCTCCAGGGGTTCGTGCTCTCCGGCGTGGTCACCGTGCTGGCCGTCCGGGCGTACCTGGAGGCCACCGGCTATCCCCAGCTCGGTGGCGGCGGGCTGCACATCGCGCACGTCCTCTGGGGCGGCCTGCTGCTCGCCGTCGGCCTGGGCATCCCGCTGGTCTTCCTCGGCGACGCGTCGCGCAGCGCCGGGGCGGTGGTCGGCGGCATCGGGTTCGGGCTGTTCATCGACGAGGTGGGCAAGTTCGTCACCACCGGCACCGACTACTTCTACGCCCCGGCCGCCGCCATCATCTACGTCGCGTTCGCGCTGCTGGTCCTGCTCACCCAGGCGGTACGCGGGCGCACCGGACGATCCCGGCTGACTCCGGCCGAGCGCACCGCGAACGCGCTGGACATGGTGCTCAGCGGCCTGCCGGCCGGGCTGACCGATCGCCGCCGGGCCGCCGTGCTGCGGCTCGTGCAGGGCACCGGACCGGCCACCGAGACCGCTGTGGCGCGACTGCTGGACGCGGTGCCGCACCGGGAACCGCCGCCGGTGCGGCTCTGGCAGCGGGCGGCGGACCGGGCCCGGCGTCTCGCCGTCTGGGCGGCCGGGCGCCGCTGGCTCATCTGGCCGGTGGTGGTCTACCTGGTGGTGGAGCCGGTGCTCACCGTGCTGGCGGTGTTCCTCGACGGCGTGACCGGGCACCTGGGCGAGGAGCGGGAGTGGGGCGCGATCCTGGGCGTCAGCGCCAGTGCGCTGATCACCGCCGTGCTCGGCCTGTGGGCCGCCTGGCTGCTGCGCCGCAACCGGACCGAGGCGTTCCGCCTGTTCAAGCTGGCGCTGCTGGTCGACCTGCTGTTCGGGCAGGTCTTCAACTTCACCGTCAACCAGTTCGGCGCGGTCGCCGCTGTCGCGCTCGATCTCGCGCTGCTCGGCGTGGTCACCGCCGAGCACCGCCGGTTGCGCCGCGCCGAGAAGTGAGCCGGTCCAGGGTGCTGAGCTGGTCGGAGATCGCTACGGTGGGCATCTGATCTAGGAAGGGAGAGTCATGGTCGATGCTCCGGGCACCCCGCCCCGCGCGCGTCCCGGTGTGGTGACGCTTTCCAGTTGGCTGCTCATTTTCGTCGCCGCGATCCAGGTGGTGAACCTGATCGTGGCGCTGACCGTCATCGGCAAGATCCGTGACGTGCTCAGCGACGCGTACGCCGGCACGGGCGCCGAGTCGGTCGGCGACATCGCGTACGCGTTCAGTCTCATCTCGGCTGTCGTGTCGCTGCTGATCGCGGCCGGGCTCGTCGTGCTGGCCCTGTTGAACAACCGGGGCAAGAACGGCTCCCGGATCACCACCTGGGTGCTGGGCGGCATCCTGTTCTGCTGCACCGCCGGCGGGCTGGTCAGCGGCATCTCCGGCGGCATGACGGGCGGCACCACCACCGGTGACGCGCCCAGCCCGGAGGAGATCCAGCGCCGGCTGGAGGACGTGCTGCCGTCCTGGTACACGCCCGTCAACCTGCTGCTGGGCCTGGTCGCGCTGCTCGCCCTGCTGGCCGCGCTGATCCTGTTGGCGCTGCCGCAGGCGAACGAGTTCTTCCGCAAGCCCAAGGCCGGCTGGGAGCCGCCGGTGCCGGGTGGCGCCTACCCGGCGTACCCGGGCCAGTCGGGGGAGCCGGCTTACCCGTCGTACCCGCCCCCGCCCGGCACGCCCCCGCCCGGCGGCCAGCCTCCGTTCCCTGGCGGTGGCCAGCCGCCCTTCCCGTCCGGCGGTCAGCCGCCGTCGACGCCTGGTGGTCAGCCGCCGTCCGCACCCGGCGGCCAGCCGGGTGAGCGCCGCGATCCGGAGCCGCCGTCCGGAAGTTGACCTCCGGATTGCGGCGACGCCGACGATCCCTCCGAGTAGGTTGCAAGCCGACGCCTACCGGAGGGATCAGTCGTGTCGTACCCCGATCGGGCCGCACCCCGTCGGCCGGGCACCGTCCTCGCCGCGGCGGCGCTGCTGCTGGCGATGGCGGTCGGCGCCGTGGCGTACGCGGTGCTCAACCTGGCCGTCAGCGGCGGCACGGTGGACCGGTTCCGGGTTGCGGCGGCCCAGCGGACCGGCGCGGGCGGCGGTGACATCGACCAGGTGGCCGGCCTGCTGCGCGGCTCCACAGTGCTGGCCGCCGTGCTCGGCGTGCTCGCCGGGTTGCTGCTCGCCGGGCTTGCCCTGGGCCTGCTCGCGGGCCGTTCCGGCGCCCGGACCGGGACCTGGGTGGTCGCCGGTACGGGACTGCTCTGCGGCTGCTGCGGGCTGGCGGTGCTGGTCGGCCAGCGGGCCGTCCCGCTGCGGCTCGGCGCGGACGACCGGGTCACCGCCGACCTGCTGGAACTCGTCGGTGACGCCTACCCGTCGTGGTGGATCCCGGTGAACGCGACGCTGTCGGTGGCGCAGGTCCTCGGCTACCTGGTGGTGGTCGCGCTGCTCACGCTGCCCTCGGCCGGCGCGTTCCTGCGCCACCGCACCGCACCGCTGCGGCTGTCCGGTTACGGCTCGACCGTGTCCGGCACGCAGGCGCCCGGTCCGACGCCCTGGGGCCCGCCGGCCGGCCTGCACGCGCCCTCCGCGCCGCCCGCCTCCGCGCCGCCCGCCTCCGGGCCTACGCCGCCGCCGGATGGTCCGTCGCCGTACGAACGGCCCGCACCGCCCCCGTCCGGCCCGCCCGCGCCGCCGCCGGATGGGTTCCCGCCACCCACCGAGGACCGCCGATGACAGGTGACACCCCCTCCCGGCGCCGAGCCCTGATCACCGGCGCCAGCCTGGGCATCGGCGAGGCGTTCGCCCGCCGGCTCGCCGCCGACGGCTGGGACCTCGTCCTGGTGGCCCGCGACGGCGCCCGGCTGGACGCGCTGGCGGCCGAGCTGACCGGCCGGCACGGCGGCGACGCGGAGACGATCTCCGCCGATCTGTCCACCGAGGACGGCTGCGCCGCCGTCGAACAACGGCTGGCCGCCGGTACGCCGGTCGAGCTGCTTGTCAACAACGCCGGCATCAGTCTGAACACCTCCTTCGTCCGCTCGTCGGTGGCGGACGAGGCGCGGCTGGTGCGGCTCAACGTGCTCGCGGTGCTGCGTCTGACCCATGCCGCGCTCGGTCCGATGATCGAACGAGGCCAGGGCGCAGTGATAAATGTCTCTTCCGTTGCGGGCTTCGGTGTCCCCATGCCGGGATCCACGTACTCGGCCAGCAAGGCGTGGGTGACGAATTTCAGTGAGTCGATCGGCCAGTCCGTCGCGCCGCTCGGCGTACGCGTAATGGCGCTCTGCCCCGGCTACACACGAACCGGAAATCACGAAAGGGCGGGCACCGACATGTCGCGCCTGCCTGCCTGGGCCTGGCTACGCGCTGACGACGTGGTCGCCGAAGGGCTGCGTGACCTGCGCAAAGGCAAGTCGGTGAGCGTTCCGGACTGGAAGTACAAGGTGGCGGTGGCCGGGCTGCGGCACGCGCCGAAACGCCTGCTGCGCGGCTTCGGGCGGGACACCAGGGGTGCGGTAGGCCGGCAGCGCGGCTGACCGCACCTGCCCGGCTGCGGGCCGCTGTCGCGGTCGACCGGGATGGACGGTCGCACAGCGTAGCCGCTCATCGCCACCGATCGGTCGCCCGCAGGGTTGACCAGGGCGGACCCGAAGGACGGCGCTCAGACTTGCGAAGTACGCTCTATCGCCATGGGCGACCGCGACGACCTGCGCAAATTCATCACTGACCTCGCTGTGGTGCACGGCCGGGTGGTGCTCTCGTCGGGCCGCGAGGCGGACTGGTACGTGGATCTGCGTCGCGTCACGCTCCATCACGAGGCGGCTCCGTTGATCGGCCGGGTCATGCGGGAACTCACCGCCGACTGGTCGTACGACGCGGTCGGCGGGTTGACCCTGGGCGCCGATCCGGTGGCCGCCGCCATGCTGCACGCCTCGGCGGGCACGGGTCGCGCGGTCGACGCCTTCGTTGTCCGCAAGGAGGGCAAGGCTCACGGTCTTCAGCGCCGGATCGAGGGGCCGGACGTCTCCGGGCGACGGGTGCTCGCGGTCGAGGACACCTCCACCACCGGTGGAAGTGTGTTGACGGCGGTCGAGGCATTGCGTGAGGCAGGGGCCGAGGTGGTGGGTGTGGCGGTTATTGTTGATCGAGGTGCCGGCGACACGGTGCGAGCCGCCGGATTGCCCTATCGGGCGGCCTATACGTTGGCTGACCTCGGCCTTGTGGCGTAAAAGTTTGCCGATTCGGATCTGCTGATATGCAGGCGGATCGATGCTGCTGGTGGAAGGATGGAATACGTGGGAACTGCGTTGGCTGAAATGACCATGCCTCAGATCTCGCCGCTTGCCGGCGAGCCGATCGAACGTGCCGACGCCGAGCGGCTCGCGGGGGTCCTCAAGGCCCTCGCGGACCCCGCCCGGCTGCGGCTGCTCAGCCTGATCCAGTCGGCTCCCGAGGGGGAGGCGTGCGTGTGTGACCTCACCGCGCCGCTCGGCCTCTCGCAGCCGACGGTCAGCCACCACCTGCGTATCCTCACCGAGGCCGGCTTGCTGGAGCGGGAGAAGCGCGGGGTCTGGGCGTACTACCGGCTGGTGCCGTCCGCGATCGCCACGATCGCGGATCTGCTCACCCCGCCGCGGAAGCGGGCCACCAAGAAGGCTCGCTGAAACCTTCCGGGCCGGCCCGCGAGGGTCGTCCCGACCGGGTGACCGGTGGCGTGCGAGGGGTGGCGCCATCAGTGCGCGGGTGACGGCTGCCGTCGTCCCGTGTGACCCGGCTGGAGCAGTGATGTCCGAAGGCCGGTCCTCGTCCGAGGGCCGGCCTTCGGTGTCCGTACGTGCTCAGCGGCGGTGCTGACCGCCGTGCCCGTCGCCGTGCCCGGGCCGGTGCTCCTCGATGCCCTCCCGGGCGGCGTCCACAGTGCCGGCCACGGTCGCCGCGGTGATCACCGCGACCGCCTCGCCGCGCTTGCGTGCCCGCCGGTCCCGCAGGAACTCGAAGAAGATCGGCAGTACCGAGATCACGATGATCAGCGCGACCACCGGCAGGATGTACCTGTCGATCTTGTCGCCGATGGCGTCGTAGATCTGCCGGGCCAGCAGGTAGCCGATCAGCAGGATGCCGTCCACCCAGAGGACCGCGCCCACCACGTTCCACACGAAGAACTGGCGGGCCGGCATGCCGAGCACCCCGGCCACCGGGTTGAGGAACGTCCGCACGATCGGGATGAAGCGGGCCAGCACCACTGCCTTCGCCGGGCCGAACTTCTGGAAGTAGTACTCCGCCTTCTCCACGTACTCCCGCTTGAACAGGCGGGAGTTGGGCTTCTCGAACATGCGGCGGCCGTACCGGGCGCCGAGCCAGTGGCCGAGCTGCGCGCCGACGATGGCGCAGAGCGGCCCGCCGATCATCAGCCCGGCCAGGGAGAGGCGGGTGCCGTCGCCGAAGATGGCGTCGGCCACCGGTGAGGCCGCCACCCCGGCCAGGAACAGCAGCGAGTCGCCCGGGAAGAAGAAGCCGACCAGCAGCCCGGTCTCGGCGAAGAGGATCACCCAGACGCCGATCATGCCGAAGGTGTGGATGAGGTCCTTCGGGTCGAGCGGGTTCAGCGCCACGCTCTCGGAGAACATCCGGGTCTTCTCTGCTGTGTCCACGGCCACACAGGGTACCCCGGCCCGGTCCGGCATATCGGCCGGACCGGGCGTCATCGTCAGAGGCGGGGGTCCACCGGCTCGGACTCGCAGGCGAGGATCGCGAACACCAGCTCGTGGCGGCGCCACAGCGGCGCGTCCTCGGCCAGCGCGTCCAGGGCGGCCAGGCCCAGACCGTGCTCGCGCAACGCCATCCCGCGCTTGCGGCCCAGCGAACGGCTGCGCAACGCGGCGAGCTGAGCCGGGTCGGTGTACCCGGGACCGTAGATGATCCGCAGGTACTCCCGCCCACGGCACTTGATGCCCGGCTGGAGCAGCGAGCCCCTCGGTGACCGGGCGGCCAGGCCCGCGTACGGCTTGACCACCATGCCCTCGCCGCCGGCCGCGGTGAGCGCCAGCCACCACTCGGTGGCGTCGGCCACGGCCGACTCGTCGGCCAGGTCCACCACCCGCCGCCGGGTCGGGGTGAAGAACCCCGGGTCGGCGGCGCAGAGCCGGTCGGCCAGGGCCAGGTGCCAGCCGTGGTCGCGGTCGGCGTAGCTCACCCCGGCCCCGGCCAGCACCGCGAACGGCGCGAGCGTCACCCCGCGCAGGCCGTCGGTCGGGCGGACGTACGCCCGGTAGGCCGCCGAGTAGGCGGTGACCTCGGCGGCCCGCCCGGCCATCCGGTCGCGCAGCCCGGCCACCGGCAGCCCGCGCCCGGCGGCCGTGTCCAGCGCGGCGAGCACCGCCGGCAGGGCGGCCCGCCCGGCCGCGCCGACCCCGGCGTACTGCTCGCGGATCAGCCCGCCCGCCTTCGCCGACCAGGGCAGCAGCTCGGTGTCGAGCAGCAGCCAGTCGGTGTCCAGCTCGGCCCAGAGACCGGCGGTGGTGACCGCGGCGCGCACCCGCGCCAGCAGCTCGCCGTCGAGCGGCGGGCCGAAGAACGGCCGGCCGGTACGGGTGTGCACCACCCCGCCGCCGAAGCGGCCCGGCTCCCGCTCCACGAGCACCACCGCCCGCGAACCCATGTGCTTCTCCTCGCAGACCACCCGGTCCACGCCCGCGCCGCGATAGTCGGCGAACGCCTCGGCCGGGTGCTCCAGGAAACCGTCCACGCTCGACGTGGAGCAGGGCGCCATGGTCGGCGGCAGCCACACCAGCCGGCCCGGGTCGACCGCGAACCGGCTCATCACCTCCAGCGCGGCGGCGGCGTTCTCGGCCGGCACGGTCAGCGACCCGTACGCGTGGGTGAGGTGCCGCCGCCCGGTCACGTCGGCCAGGTCCAGCACGGTGTCCGGACGCGCGGGCGCGACCGGGACCAGCGGACGGGCCGGGGCGTACCACTCCTTGACCGCCGGGACGGCGACCAGCTCCTTCTCCGGGTAGCGCAGCGCGGTCAGCTGCCCGCCGAACACGCAACCGGTGTCCAGGCAGATGGTGTTGTTCACCCACTCCGGCACGGGCGTCGGCGTGTGCCCGTACACGACCATCGCCGAGCCCCGGTAGTCCCGCGCCCACGGGTAGCGCACCGGCAGGCCGTACTCGTCGGTCTCGCCGGTGGTCTCGCCGTAGAGCGCGAACGACCGCACCCGGCCCGACGCCCGCCCGTGGTACGCCTCCTTCAGTCCGGCGTGCGCCACCACGAGCCGCCCGCCGTCGAGCACGTAGTGGCTGACCAGGCCGTCGATGAACGTCTCCACCCCGGCGACGAACTCCGGCGGCTCGACCGCGAGCTGCTCCATCGTCTCGGCCAGGCCGTGGGTCAGCCGGACCCCCCGGCCGCGCAGCTTGCGCAGCAGCTTCTGCTCGTGGTTGCCCGGCACGCAGATCGCGTGGCCGGCCGCCACCATGCCCATCACCAGGCGGAGCACGCCGGGGGAGTCCGGGCCGCGGTCCACCAGGTCACCGACGAACACCGCGGTACGCCCCGACGGGTGCGCCGCGTCCACCGGGCGGCCCGCGTCGTCGCGGCTCAGCACGTAGCCGAGCCGGGACAGCAGTGCCTCCAGCTCGGTACGGCAGCCGTGCACGTCCCCGATCACGTCGAACGGCCCGGTCAGCTCCCGCCGGTCGTTGAACAGCTTCTCGTAGCGGACCTCCGCGGCGTCGATCTCCTCCACCCCGCGCAGGACGTGCACCTTGCGGAAGCCCTCGCGGGCCAGCCGCCCGTACGACTGCCGCAGGTCGCGGCGCATCCGGTTGAGCACCTGCCGGCCGTGCGTCCGGTCGGCGCGCGCCTCGGTACGCTCCCAGGCCACCGCCTCCGGCACGTCCAGCACGATCGCCACCGGCAGCACGTCGTGCTCCCGGGCCACCCGGATCAGCCCGGCACGGGCGTGCGGCTGGAGATTCGTCGCGTCGACCACAGTGAGCAGCCCTCGGCGGAGCCGGATGGCGGCGACGTGGTGCAGCGCGTCGAACGCGTCGGCGGACGCGGACTGGTCGTTCTCGTCGTCGGCCACCAGACCGCGGAACGTGTCCGAGGAGAGCACCTGGCTGGGCGCGAAGTGCCGCCGGGCGAACGTGGACTTGCCGGAGCCGGAGACGCCGACGAGCGCCACCAGTGCCAGCTCGGGGATGTCCAGGACGGTCATCGGTTCGTCGCCTCCTTCCGGTCGTTGCTGTTGTTCCGCTCTTGCCGGGTGAACACCGCCATCTGGGTCGGCGTGCCCACCTCCGGGTCGTCGTCGCCCACACCGCCGAGGACAGCCGTGTAGCCGTGCGCCGCCGCCACCCGCTCCACCCAGGCGGCGAACTCGGCCCGGGTCCACTCGAACCGGTGGTCCGCGTGCCGGAACCGGTCCGGCCCGAGCCCCTCGTAGCGCACGTTGTACTCGACGTTCGGCGTCGTCACCACCACCGTGCCGGGCCGGGCGTGGCCGAACACCGCGTCCTCCAGCGCGGGCAGGCGCGGCGGATCGAGGTGCTCGATCACCTCCATCAGCACCGCCGCGTCGTACCCCCGGAGCCTGTCGTCCCGGTAGGTCAGCGCGGACTGCCACAGCCGGATCCGGTCCCGCTGCCGCTCCGGAAGCCGGTCCAGGCGCAGCCGCCGGGCCGCCATGCCGAGCGACCGGTCGGACACGTCGACGCCCACCACCTCGGTGAACCGCCGGTCGGCGACGAGCGCGGTGAGCAGCGCGCCGCCACCGCAGCCGAGGTCCAGCACCCGGCTCGCGCCGCTGTCCCGCAGCGCGGCGAGCACCGCCTCCCGCCGCCGTACCGCGAGGGAGGCCCGGCGGGCGTCCTCCGCCGGCGCGACGCCGGACGGCTCGATGCTGTCGTCGGCGGGCGGCTCGTCGGCCAGGCGCAGCTCGGTCAGCCGGGCCATCGCCTCGCCCGCGAGCGCCCGGCGGTGTGCCAGGTAGCGCCGCGTGATCAGGCCCCGCTCGGGGTGCCCGGCCAGCCAGCCGGCGCCCGCGCGCAGCAGCTTGTCCACCTCGTCCGGCGCCACCCAGTAGTGCTTGGCGTCGTCCAGCACCGGTAGCAGCACGTACAGGTGGTTGAGCGCGTCGGCGAGCCGCAGCGTGCCGGTCAGCGTCAGGTCGACGTAGCGGCTGTCACCCCACTCCGGGTACGTCTCGTCCAGCGGGATCGGGGTGGCCGTCACGGTCCAGCCCAGCGGCGCGAAGATGCGTACCGCCAGCTCGGCGCCGCCCCGGCAGCGCAGCACCGGCACCCGTACGGCCAGCGGGATCGCGCTCGCGGCCAGCTCGGGACGATCGCGCGACTCGCCCCGCAGGGCGGAGCGGAACACCTTCGACAGCGCCGACGAGAGCAGGCTCGACGCCGCGTACGGGCGGTCGTTCACGTACTGCCCGAGCGCGAAGCCCTCCGGCGCGCGGTTCCGGCGGCCGCCGCCCAGCTTCAGCGGATCGACCTCGACCAGCAGCGCCGCCGTGCAGCGCGCCTCGTCCGCCTCCGGGTAGAACACATGCGCGGCACCGGCGGGCAGGTCGAAGCTCTGCACCCGGTCCGGATGCTTCACCAGGAGGTGGCCGAGGTCGGTCGCGGGGCGGTGAGTCGTGGTCAGGGTCAGCAGCACCCGTCGATGATCTCGTGAGTCTCCGGCTCCTGTCGTGGGGGTTTCCGGGCATCCGGCACGCCACCGCAATGTTCCGGCCGCCCGGGACCGTCCATCTATGCGGGACACCCGGGAGGTGCAGTGACGTACGAGGAGTTCGCCGACGCGCGGTTGGGCGCCCTGCTGCGGTACGCGGTCATGCTGACCGGAGATCCGCACCAGGCCCAGGACCTGGTGCAGGAGACCATGGTCCGGGTCCAGCTCAACTGGCGGCGGGTGGCCCGCACCGACGCTCCGGAGCGGTACGTGCGCCGGATGCTCACCAACCAGTTCGTCGACTGGCGGCGCGGATCGTGGGCGCGGCGGGTGCTGCTGCGCGGCGAGGCGGACGAATCCGTGCCCGCGCCGGCCGACCACGCCCAGTCCGCCGTGGACCGGGACCAGATCCGGTCCCTGCTGTCCCGGCTGCCCCGGCGGCAGCGCGCCGCGCTGGTGCTGCGCTACTACGAGGACCTGCCGGACGGGGAGATCGCCGAGGTGCTCGGCTGCGCCGTGGGCACGGTCCGGTCCAGCATCTCGCGGGCGCTGGCCACCCTCCGAGCCGAACACGTGGAGGTCTGCTGATGATCGAGGACGAGCTGCGGGCCGCGTTCGCCCGCCTCGAGGAGTCGACCCCGCCCGTGGGCCCGGTCCGGGCCGCCGTCGACCGGATGGTGATCAGCCGCCGCCGGCGCCGTCGGCGCGTACGCCTGGCCAGCACGGCGCTCGTGGTCGTGGCCGTCGCGCTCGTCGGATTCACGGTGATGGCGCCCCGGCCGCCGGCGCCGGCGCTCACCAAGCCGGTGCCGGAGCCCGGCGGCGCGCTGAACCTGCTGCTGCTCGGCGTCGACGAGCCGGTCGGCAGCAGGCGTGCCGACTCGGTGCTGCTGGTGCACGTGCCGGCCGACCGGAGCCGGCTCTACCTGGTGTCGCTCCCGCGCGACCTGCTGGTGCCGGTGCCGCCGCAGGGCGGGACGGAGAAGCTCAACGCGACGTTCTCCCGCGCCGCCGGGTCGGGCACCGACCTGGCCGCCGGATACCGGGCGACCCGCCAGGCGGTCGCCCGGCTGACCGGGGTACGCGTCGACGCCGGCGCGGTGCTCACGTACCCGGGAGCGCGGGAGCTGACCGACGCGGTCGGCGGCGTACCGGTCTGCCTGCCGGAGCCGGTGCGCTCGGTGCACACCGAGCGGCGTTTCCCGGCCGGATGCCAGCGGCTCGACGGCGCGGCGGCGGTGGACCTGCTGCGGCAGCGGTACGACCTGCGCGACGGCGGACTGGACCGCGACCGCAACGCGGCGCGCTACGCCGCCGGCCTGCTCCGCCAGATGCGCGAGCGGGGAACGATGACCGATCCGGCGCAGCTCAGCCGGCTGCTCGTCCGGATCAGCACGGCCGGCACGATCGACGCCGGTGACCTGTCGTTGCCGGCGCTGGTGGGCGCGACCGGCCGGGCCGGCGCCGCCGAACCGGTCGCGCTCGCTCTCCCGGTGCGCGACGAGTGGACCGGCCGCGGGTTCGAGCCGGACCCGGCGCTCGCGCCGGGATTCCTGGACGCGTTGCGCGCGGATCGGCTGGCGCAGTGGGCCGCCACCCACCCGGCCCGGGTCACCGCCCTGCGGTGACCCGGCACCGGATCAGCGGTACTCGTCCTCGTCGGCGGTGACGACGCGGGCCTGCTCCATGGCGTCCCAGTCGTCGACCTCCATGCCGCGGTGCGGCTCGCCGTCGGTGTCGTCGGTCACCGTGGTGGCCTGCTCGACCGCGTCGGCCGGCTCGGCCTCCAGATCCCGCTCCTCCGGGGCGAGGTGGTCACCGGGCGCGAAGTCCTCGTCGGGCTGACCCATCGTCCCTCCCTGATCTCCGTGCGGGCATCGTCCCCACCACCGTACGGGCTGGTCCGGGCCGCCGCTGGGTGGCGGGCGGAACGCGGAGTCGGCGATTGTCCCGCTCCCGGCGCGCGGCCGGTGCCAGGATGTTTGGCATGGGCTTTCTGATCCGACTGGCGATCACCGCGGTCGCGTTGTGGATCGCGACGCTGATCGTGCCCGGGGTGGACGTGAGCGGCCGTAACACCGGCAACAACGTGCTCACCCTGATCGTGGTGGCGCTCGTCTTCGGTGTGGTCAACGCGGTGCTCAAGCCGCTCATCAAGGTGTTCGGCTGCGTGTTCTACCTGCTCACGCTCGGCCTGTTCGCGCTCGTGGTGAACGCGCTGCTGTTCCTGCTGACCGACTGGATCGCCGGGGTGCTGAAGCTCCCGTTTCACGTCGACGGTTTCTGGGCCGCGTTCTGGGGCGCCATCGTGGTCGCGGTGGTGAGCTGGCTGATCAGCGTCGTCGTACCGGACCGGCTGGAGAACAGGTGAGCGGCGTCCGGGCCGGTTGCGCCCCGCTCACGCTCCTGCGGGATACTGCCCGCGGTGGACAGCGCGGTCCGGCGCACCGTGGACGTCAGCGACCGGAACGGTCGGCTCCGGGGAAGATCCGGGGCCGGAACGGCCGCCCTCCATGGAAGACAGCGGCCTGCACGGCCGAGAGCGGTAAGTAAGGAGCGTTCGACATGCCCATCGCTTCCCCCGAGGCTTACGCGGAGATGCTGGACCGGGCCAAGGCCGGCCGGTACGCGTACCCCGCGATCAACGTGACCTCCTCGCAGACGCTGAACGCGGCGCTCAAGGGCTTCGCCGACGCGGAGAGCGACGGCATCATCCAGGTCTCCACCGGCGGCGCGGAGTACCTGTCCGGCCCGTCCGTGAAGGACATGGTGACCGGTGCCGTGGCGTTCGCCGCGTACGCGCACGAGGTCGCCAAGAAGTACCCGGTCAACATCGCGCTGCACACCGACCACTGCCCGAAGGACAAGCTGGACAAGTTCGTCCGGCCGCTGATGGCCATCTCGCAGGAGCGCGTCAAGGGCGGCCAGGAGCCGCTGTTCCAGTCGCACATGTGGGACGGCTCGGCCGTGCCGGTGGCGGAGAACCTGGAGATCGCCGAGCAGCTCCTCGCCGAGGCCGCCAAGGGCAAGATCGTCCTCGAGATCGAGGTCGGCGTCGTCGGCGGCGAGGAGGACGGCGTCGAGAACGCCATCAACGACAAGCTCTACACCACCGTCGACGACGGCCTGGCCATGGTCGACGCGCTCGGCCTGGGCGAGAAGGGCCGCTACATGGCGGCGCTGACCTTCGGCAACGTGCACGGCGTCTACAAGCCGGGCAACGTCAAGCTGCGCCCCGAGGTGCTCAAGCAGATCCAGGACGCGGTCGGCGCCAAGTACGGCAAGGACAAGCCCCTCAGCCTGGTCTTCCACGGCGGCTCCGGCTCGCTGCTGTCGGAGATCCGGGAGGCGCTGGACTACGGCGTGGTGAAGATGAACATCGACACCGACACCCAGTACACCTTCACCCGCCCGGTCGCGGACCACATGTTCCGCAACTACGACGGCGTGCTGAAGGTCGACGGCGAGGTCGGCAACAAGAAGATGTACGACCCGCGCGTCTGGGGCAAGGCCGCCGAGGCCGGCATGGCCGCCCGTGTGGTCGAGGCCTGCGAGCACCTGCGCTCCACCGGCACCACCATGAAGTGACACCCCGCGTGTAAGGAAGGGCCCCTTGTTAACGCGTCGGCGTTAACAAGGGGCCCTTCCCCTACCGGAAGCGTTAAGAGGGGGCCCTTCCTTTCACCGCACCAGCACCCGGACGGCGTCGCGGACGTCGTCGGTCAGGTGGACGGTGTGCGACAGGTCGCCGAACGGGGACGCGGCGAACAGCGGCCGCAGCAGCGACTCCACCGGCAGCTCGGTCGTCCAGTACGTGCGGTCCAGGAACACGTACGCCCCGCTCGCCCCGTCGGTGCCGTAGAACGTCTTGGTGGCCGCCTGGAACACCTCCTGCACGGTCCCGGCCTTGCCGGGCGCGAACACGATCCCGCCCCGGGCCAGCCGCAGGATCGTGTCCTCCCGGATGGCGTTGGAGAAGTACTTCGCGATCCGGCCCGCGAACAGGTTCGCCGGCTCGTGGCCGTACAGCCAGGTGGGGATGGCCAGCCCGCCGGAACGGGCCCACTCGGTGCCGGGTGCCGACGGGCGCGGCGAGGGCAGCGACGGGCCGCCCGAGTACCGCTCGCGCACCGCCAGCGCCGCCGCCGTGTACCGGTCGTGGTCGGTGAAGTCCGGCGCGACGGCGAGCACGTCGATCGCGGCGGTCAGCTCCTCGGCCGGCCAGGCCGCGAGGAACGCGCCGAGGTTCGCCGCCTCCATCACGCCCGGACCGCCGCCGGTGACCACCAGGCGGTCGGCCCGCGCCAGCTCCCAGCCCAGCACCGCGGCCATCCGGTACGCGACGCTGCCGCGCGGCACCGCGTGCCCGCCCATCACCCCCACCACCGACTGCGGCCCGTGCGCGGCCAGCCACGACCGGGTGGCGTCGGCCAGCGCGTTGTCCACGCCGTGGTCGTGCAGTCGCTGCCCGAGCGCCTCGCGTACGTCCGGCAGCGCGCCGCCGTGCGCCCGGAAGTGCGCGTACACCCGGGTGTCGTACATCCCGGCGAAGCCGCCCTCGGCGAACCCGGCAGCCAGCTCGTCGGCGGTGTATAGGTGCGACGGCTGCGTCGGGTAGGGCAGCCCGGAGAACGGCGGGACCACGTTGGCGCCCCGGCGGACCAGGTCCGCGCCCACCTCGCGGCCGGCGAAGCGGCAGCCCACGAAGAGGGTGCCGGTGACGTCGACGTCGCGCAGGTCGGGTACCGGGTCGAGGTCGAGACGCAGGCCCTGCACTGTCAGCCCGGCCAGGGTCCCCCCGGCCAGCCGCTGCTCGAACGCGGTGCGGGTCTCGATCTCGTTGACGTGGGGCGCGTGCGGCTCGATGACGTCCGCGGGTGGTGGGGTCGGCACCAGGCCATCCTGCCCCCGCACGGCAAGTGCCGAAACCGGGGGCGAAGACGACAGGAGCCCGGCGGGCACGCCGCCGGGCTCCTGCGTAACCGGGTCCTGGGGAGGCTCCGGATCTGTATTTGTAGTGCAAGAACCACTGCGGCGGCATGGGCCGCGGGTACGTGTGCTCCCGCCGCAGGCGTGACGAAACCCTCAGCCGTTCAGCCAACCGTACGGGCGGGCCCTCTCGCGTACCCGAGGGCGAAGCGGGTTGAATGGGGCGATGCATAACCTGTTGCCTGAGCCACCGGCCACCCTGCTCCCGGCCCACGAGGAGGCCGACGCCGCGCTCGCGGTGGCGGCCGAGCAGGGCACCGACGAGGCGTACGCCGAGGTCGCGGCCCGCTTCCCGACCTACAGCGCGGCCTGGGCCGCGCTGGCCGGCCGCGCGTTCGCCGCGGATCAGGTCGTCACCGCCTACGCGTACGCCCGCACCGGCTACCACCGGGGCCTGGACCAGTTGCGCCGCAACGGCTGGAAGGGCCACGGCCCGGTGCCCTGGTCGCACGAGCCCAACCAGGGCTTCCTCCGCTGCCTCTACGTGCTGTCCCGTGCCGCGGGGGAGATCGGCGAGGCGGACGAGGCGGCCCGCTGCGCCCAGTTCCTCCGGGACTGCGACCCGGTCGCCGGGGACGCGCTGTCCGGCGAGTGACCACCGCCGCGACGGCCGGCCCCGACCCGGGTGCCGGCCGTCGCGCCCGTCCTACAGCCCCTCCGCCACCGACGCGGCGATCTTCAGCCAGGCGTCGCGGGTGGCGGAGGAGAGCTGCCCGTACCGCAGCGGCTCGCCGGTGTCGATGAGCCGCTCGTACGGCGCCAGCAGCACCGCCCGGGTCCGCGCCGCGAAGTGGGCCTGGATGGCGGGCAGGTCGATCTCCTTGCGCGACGGCGGCATCGACACCACGGTGACCGCCTGCCGGACCAGCCGCTGCCGGCCGCTCTGCTCCAGGTGGTCGAGCATCCGGGCGGCGGTCTCGGCCGAGTCGTTACGCGCCGACATGGTCACCACGAGCTGGTCGGTGGCGTCCATCGCGGCCTGCCAGTTCTGCGCCCGGACGTTGTTCCCGGTGTCCACGAAGATCAGCTTGTAGAACCGGCTGACCACCTCACGGATCTCCGCGAACGCGGCGGCGGTGAGCATCTCGCCGCCGGTCGCGGACTCGTCCGAGGCCAGCACGTCGAACATGCCCTCGCCCTGTGAGCGGACGTACTGCGACAGGTCACCGACCCGGCCGTGCGGACCCTGGAACTGGGACAGGTCGCGCAGCATGTCCCGCACCGTACGGGCGTGGAAGTCCTGCTGGGCCCGCATGCCGAGGGTGCCCTGGGTCTCGTTGTTGTCCCAGGCCAGCACGTACCCGCCGCGCTTCTGGCCGAACGTCATGGCGAGCAGCAGGATGGCGACCGTCTTGCCGGCGCCGCCCTTCGGGTTGACCACAGTCACCTGGCGCAGCCCGCCGAAGTTGCGGCGGACCATCTCGATGTCGCGCCGCACCTCCTGCTCGTGCCGCCCGGGCGCGAGCCGGACCAGCCCGATCTTGTTGACCACCGCGCGTACGCCCATGGTGGCCACCGGGTCGACCGGCCGGGCCTGGCGGCGGCGGGCGAAGTCCTCGGCGGTCGGCGGCACCGCCTGCTGAGGCGTCCAGCCCTGCTCCGGCTGGGCATGCGGTGGAGGGGGCACGACGGGGCCGGACACCGGCGCCTGCGGAGGCACCGGGACGCCCGGCTGGGGCGGGCCGGCCTGGGGCGTCCAGCCGGGCGGCGGGTACCAGCCGGCCTGACCGGGCTGCGGCGGGTACCCGGGCTGCGGGTAGCCGTTGCCGTAGGGGGACGGCTGCGCCGGCACGCCCGGCGACGGCGGGAACGGTCCGAGCCGGGGCGGCTCCGGGGTGGGATCGCCCGGCCCTCCCGGCCCCGCGCCGGATTCCGGCGACGGCGGCGGGAGCGCTGCCCCGGCCACCGTGGCGCGCCCGGAGATGGGGCCCTCGGCCTGGAAAGTGTCGGGTGGCGGTGGCGCGGTGACCGTGGCCCGGCCCCCGGCCTCGAGGGCGTCGGGTGGCGGTGGCCCGGCGACGGTGGCGCGGCCGGAGACGGTGCCGTCGGCCTCCGGTGCGCCGGACCACGCAGCCGCGCTGGCGTCGGGAGCGGGATCAGGCGTGGTGGCGCTCTCCGGCGTGGTCCGCTGCGGCGGCTGCGCCCAGGGGGAGGTGGTCCGCCCGTTCCCGGCACCCTCGCCACCGGCCCCCGGAACCGGCGGGGTCTCCGGAACCGGCGTGGCCTGCGGGACCGGCGTGGTTTCGGGGACGGGCGTCACCTGCTGCTGCGTTGGCGAAGGCGGGTTCACCGGCGCCGTGGCCGGCGAGCCGGACGCCGCCGGTTCCGGCCGGGCCGGTGCCGGGCCGGAAGCCGCCTGGTCGAGCGTGAACGGCCGGTCCAGGTCGACAGCGGGCGCCGGGACGTCCGCCGCCGGCGTGGGAGCGTCGGCCGGCGGGAGCGGCCAGGGCACCGACGCCCACGGCGGGATCGCGGCCGCCGCCGCGTCGGTCTCCTCCGGCGGCCAGAGCGGCTCGACGTCCCGCTGCGGCACCTGCGGTCGGCCCGGTACGTGGGCCCGGTCGTCGTTCTCGTGCACCACGGTTCCTCCCCATTCCCTCCGCCGAGGATAGGCGGTTCGGCCAGCGGCGCGAGCCGGGTGGGAATCGACCGAGGTCAGCCCGTCCAGACCGCCCAGGCGCCCGGCTCGGTCCACCAGGAGCGTTTGCGGCTCAGCTCGCCCTCGACGCCGTCGTCGAGGAAGGGGACCTTCTCGTCACGGGGCACGACCGCCACCGCGCGTCCCCGCGCCCGGCGTACCTCCAGCCGGACCTTCTTCCGGCCCAACGCCGACCGGGTGACCACCGGTACGGCGACGCCCACCGTCACCCGCCCGTCGGCCGGATCCGGGTCGGCCAGCAGGTCCACCTCGCCCAGGCGCCCGTACCCGCCCGCGTTTCCGATCGCGCACGCGGTGATCGGCTCGGAGCCGTCGCTGAGCACCGCACCGTCGACCTCGACCCGGGCCCGCCAGTGCAGCGGCCGGCCCGCGTCGTCGGCGGCGCCGAGCAGCGCGCCGTCCAGCGTCACCGAGCCGCCGTCGTTGCGCAGCAGGTCCAGCCGCCGTGCGGTGCCGTCCAGCACCGCGGCGGCCACGCCGGCCGGATCCCGGGGCAGCCCGAGCTGCGCGGCCAGGTCCCGCGCCGTCCCGGACCGGGCCGGATCGAGCGGGAGTACGCCGACCGGCGGCAGGTCGGGCACCGTACGGTTGTCGGCCAGATCGTCGGGGCGGCGGCTCGGCGGCGGAGCGTACCGGCGCACCAGCCGGCGCAGGACGGCGCGCAACTGACCGTCACTGGCGGTGGCGACGATCAGCCGGGTCTTGCCGTCGGAGTCCGGCCAGGTGAGGCCGTCGGCACGTGGCGGGCCGTCGAGGCGGGCCAGCACCTCGTCGATCTCCTTGTCCGACCGGGCGGTCACGGTGGTCACCCGCGCGCCTCGGGCGGTCAGCTCGTCCGCGCAGGCCAGCACCGGTACGCGCGGCGTCTCGCAGCGCTCCTCGCCGGTCTCGGCGGCGGTGTCGTCCGCGCCGCCGCAGCAGGCGCCGCCGCTGCCGCAGCCACCGCCGGGAGCGTCCCGCTCCGAGCCGAGGGTGAGCAGCACCACGTCGTACACGAAGGAGCCTCCTGCTTCTTGACCAACCCCTGCTGGTCCCACCGTCACTACTTGTTAGCCTGACACCCCGGGCTCGCTGACCGGTCGCCACCTGGCACCCGAGCCTTCTGGAGGCGAGAAGATGCCAGCGATCGTGCTGCTCGGCGCCCAGTGGGGCGACGAGGGCAAGGGCAAGGTTACCGACCTGCTGGGTGAGCGGGTCGACTACGTCGTGCGTTACTCCGGCGGCAACAACGCAGGCCACACGGTGATCACGCCGGACGGCCAGAAGTACGCGCTGCACCTCATGCCGTCCGGTGCGCTGTCACCGAGCGCGATGATCGTGATCGGCAACGGCGTGGTGGTCGACCCGAAGGTGCTGCTGCAGGAGATCGACGGGCTCGCCGAGCGCGGCGTGGACGTGTCCCGCCTGCGCATCTCCGGCGACGCGCACCTGATCATGCCGCACCACCGGGCGCTGGACCGGGTGGTCGAGCGCTACCTCGGCAGTTCCCGCATCGGCACCACCGGCCGGGGCATCGGTCCCGCGTACGGCGACAAGGTCGCCCGGATGGGCATCCGGCTTCAGGACCTGCTCGACCCGGGCATCCTGCGCAAGAAGCTGGAGCTGGCGCTCCGCGAGAAGAACCAGCTCCTGTTCAAGATCTACAACCGTAAGGCGATCGACGTCGAGGAGACCGTCGAGGAATACCTCCGGTACGCCGAGCGGCTGCGCCCGTACATCGCCGAGACCCGGGTGATGCTCTGGGACGCGCTCGACCGCGGCGAGACCGTGCTGCTGGAGGGTGCCCAGGCCACCATGCTCGACATGGACCACGGCACCTACCCGTTCGTCACCTCGTCGAACCCGACGGCCGGCGGGGCGTGCGTGGGCGCGGGCATCCCGCCGACCGCCATCACCAAGGTCATCGCGGTGAGCAAGGCGTACACGACGCGGGTGGGCTCCGGCCCGTTCCCGACCGAGCTGTTCGACGACAATGGGCAGCACCTGCGCAAGGTCGGCCACGAGTACGGCACCACCACCGGCCGGGAGCGCCGCTGCGGCTGGTTCGACGCCGTCGTGGCCCGGTACGCGTGCCGCCTCAACGGCGTCACCGACCTGGTGGTCACCAAGCTGGACGTGCTGACCGGCCTCGCGAAGGTGCCGATCTGCGTCGGCTACGAGATCAACGGCGAGCGCTTCGACGACATGCCGATGACGCAGACCGACTTCCACCACGCCACGCCGATCTACGAAGAGCTCGACGGCTGGTGGGAGGACATCACCAAGGCGCGCACCGAGGACGAGCTCCCCGAGAACGCCCGCCGCTACATCGCCCGCATCGAGGAACTGACCGGCACCCGCGTGAGCGTGGTAGGCGTAGGCCCAGGCCGAGAGGAAAACGTCCTCCGCCACCCCCTCCTCCCCTAACCCCCACCCCTCACCCCCCGGGGCGAGGGCGGTTGCGGGCGAGGGCGGCCGGGGGCGGGGCGGAGGCGGGCAGGGCGTTCTCGTTATCCACAAGGTTGTCCACAGGGGTGTCGGCTGTGGGGTAGCGCGGGAGAGCCTGCGCGGGTGGGTGAATTCGACGAGCTGACGCTGCTGGCCGCGACGCAGGGCGGGTTCGTGACGGCGGGGCAGGCGTTGCGGCTGGGCCTGGGCCGGGAGCGGATCCGGTACCTCGTCCGCTCCGGGCGATGGACGCGCGTCTCACGTGGCTGCTACCTGCCGTTTCCCGCCGTTCCGGCACCGGTGGCGCTACGACAGGCCGTGATCCGGGCGACGATTGCGAGCCTCGGGCCGGGCGCGGTCGCCGTGCTGG
Source organism: Micromonospora sp. NPDC049151 (assembly GCF_040648395.1). Taxonomy (NCBI): domain Bacteria; kingdom Bacillati; phylum Actinomycetota; class Actinomycetes; order Micromonosporales; family Micromonosporaceae; genus Micromonospora; species Micromonospora sp. NPDC049151. Next base: position 157,279 of record NZ_JBEZDP010000003.1, on the reverse strand, counting down.
GCACCGCCGCCGAACTGCACGGCATCGCCGGCCTTCCGCAGACGGAGGCGATCCACGTCTCGGTGCCGCCGGATCGACCGCACGTGCAGCGGCGGGGGGAGCCCGGCCTGACCGTGCACCAGTTGACGCTCGCCGACGCGGACGTGTGCCGGGCCGGCGACATCCCGGCTACGACCCCGGCGCGCACGGTCGCCGACGTGTTGCTGCGGGCTCGGCGCTACCCGGCGGTGTGCGTTCTCGACTCCGCGCTCAACCAGGGGATCCTGGCCGAGAGCGACCTCTCTCTGGTGCTCGCGCACCTCACGGGACGCCGGGGGGCGGTTGCCGCGCGGGGATTCCTGGCCGAGGCGGACGGCCGGGCCCCGCACCTGACGCCCGAGGTCGTCTACGCGGACCGCTTCCGGCAGAACCGCCTGGTGAACGCCGGTTGGCGGATCCTCCGCTTCACCTGGTCCGACACCCTGCGCCCCGACTACATCCCCCAGACGGTCAAACACGCCCTGAAGCGCCGGTGATCAAGGAGTTTGCGGACCTCGGCACGCGAATCTGAGACGCAAACTCCTTGATCGACGGGGAGGGGTGGGGTGGTCAGTAGGATGCCGGTCGTGCGCGTACTTCTTGTGGGTGGTGGTGGGCGGGAGCACGCTCTCGCGCTCGGGCTCGCCGGGGATCCGGCCGTCGAGGCACTTGTCGCGGCTCCGGGGAATCCGGGGATCGCGGCCGTGGCGCAGCTGCGGGAGGTGACACCCACCGACCCGGCAGCAGTGGCGGCCCTCGCCGTCGAGGTCGCGGCCGACCTGGTTGTCATCGGGCCGGAGGCGCCGCTGGTGGCGGGCGTCGCCGACGCGGTACGCGCCAAGGGCATCGCGGTGTTCGGCCCGAGCGCGGAGGCGGCCCGGCTGGAGGGCTCGAAGACGTTCGCCAAGGACGTGATGACCGCCGCCGGTGTGCCGACCGCACGCGCGTACACCTGCGAGGACGCGGGGGCCGTGGCGCACGCGCTGGACGAGTTCGGCGCACCGTACGTGGTGAAGGACGACGGGCTCGCCGCCGGCAAGGGAGTGGTGGTGACCGACGACCGGGCGGCCGCCGAGCGGCACGCGGCGGAGTGCGGCCGGGTGGTGATCGAGGAGTACCTGTCCGGTCCCGAGGTCTCCCTGTTCGTGGTGACCGACGGCGAGGCGGCCGTGCCGTTGCTGCCGGCGCAGGACTTCAAGCGGGTCGGCGACGGCGACACCGGGCCGAACACGGGCGGCATGGGCGCGTACGCGCCGCTGCCGTGGGCCCCGCCCGGCCTGGTCGACGACGTGATGCGCGACGTGGTGCACCCGACGCTGGCGGAGCTGCGCCGCCGGGGCACCCCGTTCGCCGGTCTGCTCTACGTGGGCCTGGCGATCACCCCGTCCGGCCCACGGGTGATCGAGTTCAACGCGCGCTTCGGCGACCCGGAGACGCAGGTGGTGCTCGCCCTGCTGGAGACGCCGCTGGGTGGGCTGCTGCACGCCGCCGCCGCCGGCACGCTGGGCGCGCACCCGCCGCTGCGCTGGCGCGACGGCGCGGCGGTCACCGTCGTGGTGGCGGCCGACGGCTACCCGGCGGGCCCGCGTACCGGTGATGTGATCACCGGCGCGGACCGCGCCGGGATCATCCACGCCGGCACCCGCCGGGACGCCGACGGCACGTTGCGCTCCGCGGGCGGCCGGGTCCTCTGCGGTACGGCGACCGGGCCGGATCTGGCCGCCGCGCGCGACGCCGCCTACGCCCTGGTACGCGACGTGGAGCTGGCCGGTTCCCACCACCGCACCGACATCGCCGCCGCGGCGGTCGGCGGACGGGTCACGATTCCCCGCTGATCCGGGCAACCCGGCCGGTCGCTTCCTCCGTTTGAAGGGGGAAGCGAGGAGGTGGCCGGGTTGCCGGTGGACATCGAGGGTTACCGCGCGTATGTCGTGGCGCGCATGGAGCCGCTGCGGCGTACCGCGTACCTGCTCTGCGGCGACTGGCACACCGCCGACGACCTGGTGTCGGCCGCGTTGCTCCGACTGCTCCGGCACTGGCGCCGGGTCTCTGCGATGGACGATCCCGACGCCTACGTCCGGCGGATACTGCTGCGCGTGTGGTTGGACGAGCGTCGCCGACCCTGGCGGCGGGAGCGCTCCTGGGCGGAGGTGCCGGACACCGGAGTCCACACCGTGTCGGAGGACAGCGCCGAACGTCTCAGCCTCCTCGCTCTGCTGGCCGAGCTGCCACCACGACGGCGAGCCGTCCTGGTGCTGCGCTACTTCTGCGACCTGTCGGTCGAGGAGACGGCGCGGGAACTCGGCTGCTCCCCGGGGACAGTGAAGAGCCAAGCCGCGCGAGCGCTCAAGACGCTGCGAGGCCGTCTGGAGGTGCGGACCGATGGATGAGCTGATGCGGGAACTGCGGGCGGCGACAGCGGAGGCGCCACCCAGCCGAATCGACCTGGACCGACTGATCACCACCTATCACCGGGATCGCCGGAGGCGTGGATGGATGACGGGTGGTGCCGTGGTGGCGGTGACGCTGGCGTCGGTGCTCGTCGCCCCGCCCGTCCTGCGGGGCCTGGGAGGAGGCGACCCGTCCTCGGGCCGCCCAGCCCCAGGATGGCCTGGGCCCGTCGGCTCTCCCACGACGCCCGCCTGCGCACCGGTGACGCCGAGGCCGAGTGGACCAACCGCGCCGATGCAGTCGGATCCGACGGTGCGGACGCTTCCCACCGAAGCGCCGGCGGCGGCCGTGCAGCGCCTGTCGGCGGAGTTGCGCGAGGCGTTGAAGAACGACGTGCCGTCCGGCGTCACCGTGCGCGGGGTCCTGCCCGGTTGCACCGCGCCGCAGTTCCAGTACGAGCGGAGCTACCGGGAGTACACCGCGGGCGGGCGACTGGCCACGGCCACCGAGCAGGGGCCCCTGCACGTCTCGGTCCGACCCACCGGGGCGGGCGAGCGGCTCGACTGCGAGCAGTACACCCTCGCCCGCGACCGTTGCACGACGACCGAGCTGCCCGACGGCGGTGCGCTGCTGGTCATCGAGACGCCGTACGGGGTGCCCGGGGTGGTGCAGCGCCAGGCGGTCGTGGCGCGGACGGACGGCACCACGGTGACGGTGACCACCAGCAACGCGGAGGTCGGTGCGAACCGCGAGCCGACCCGCGGGGCCCGGAATCCACTGCTCACCGTCGGTCAGTTGGCGGCTCTGGCGCAGGCACCAGGGCTGACGCTCTATCCGTGAATGATGTTCTCCCGCTCGGCGGACAGGGTGGCGGGCGGCCGGAGCCGGTAGCGGCTCGGATCAGGTCGATGTCGTGCGACGCCGGCCGGCCATCCGGTCGAGCACGTTCTCCGTGGCCCGCTCGATGCGCGGGTCACGGTGCCCCTGCCGGTCCAGTGCCATGGTCCAGCCCAGCGTGCCGCTGGCGAAGACCACAGCGCCGCGTGCCGTCTCGTGGACGTGGCTGTTCTGGACCCGCCGCCCGCCCTGCTGGGCCGGGTACGGCGACGAGCTGAGCGTGGTCCCGGCGGGCCGGGCGAGGGCGGTGTGCACCCCGTCCGCCTCGCCCGCGACCACACCCGGGATGCGGTCGCCGTCGGCCACGCCGGTGCCGGCCCACACCCAGTGGTCGGCGCCGCGCACCACGAGCGGCTGCGGGGTCAGCACGATGCCGTTGTACTGCACGCCGAGCAGCGCCTGCTCCGGCTGGTCGAGGTTGCGCCAGGTCAACGTCGGGTCGCTGCCGTCGGCACCCCGGCGGGGGTCGGTCTTGGCGCACTCGACGACCCGGTCGGGCCGGCCGTCGGCGGCGGGGTGGACGCGGGCGTGCCAGTAGACGCTGTTCGCGCCGAGGAACGCCAGGCTTGTGCCCCCGGCCAGGCCGACCTCGGTGGCGCGGCGCATCTCGGCCGACCAGTACTCGTCGTGCCCGCAGAACACCAGGCCCCGGTACCGGGCCGGGTCGAGCCGCCCGGAGTGCAGGTCGAAGCTGGTGGCGTAGGTGACGTCGTAGAGGTTGCGTTCCAGCCACCGGATCGCGTTCTCGTCGCGGTCGGAGTGGAAGGGCCGGCCGGCACCGGAGTAGGGACGGTCGAACGTGACAGCGCGGGCCCGCAGCTCGGGGTCGCGCCGCCCGTCGGGCCGGTAGCCGCCGTAGAGGCTCTTGCCGTTCCGCCGGTCGCGTGGCCACTGGTTGTACGCCTGCCAGGTGGTCACCGGCAGCACCACGCAGAGCGCGGCCGGACGCCTGTCGTCGCGCACCACGAACGGCGTGCACGCCCGCCAGCCGTCGGCCGAGGTGAAGACCGCCTGGTAGAGGCCGGAGGCCCAGCCGTGCGGGACGGACAGCCGCCAGGACACCGGCCACCGGCAGTCGAGCACGCCGGTGTCGGGGTCGGCGTCCGGCACGGGCTGCGGTACGCCGCGCAGCTCGGGGCTGGTCAGCATCGTGCGGGCGCCCGCGCCGCCGTACCAGCCGAGGCGGTGCACGCTGATCCGGAACCGGCCGGCCGGGTTGACCGCGACGTGGAACGTGATCTCCTCGCCGGGGGCGACGCTCGTCGTCGAGGCGTACCCCTGGATCTGGCGCCGCCGGTCGTCGGCGGCCTGGCCGTCGTCTTCCGGCCACCACGGCTCACCGGCGGCGCGGTTCTCCCGCTCGACCGGCGAGACCGGCGGGATCGGCAACCGGTTGGGTGAGTCGCCGGGCCGGCCGCCGAAGACCGGGTCGAGCGGGCCGAGGGCGGCGGCGGACGCGCCGCCGACGAGAAGGCCGAGAGCGGTACGACGCCGAAATCGGTCCATTGTGGCACACCCCGTCTCCCCGTTCGATCGGGGGAGACCGTAGCATCGGGAGGCACCAGCTGTCTGACCGATGTGGATCAGTCGAAGTAGCGGCGCAGCTCCCGGCTGAGCACCTTGCCGGTGGCGTTGCGCGGTAGGTACTTGACGAACACCACGTCGCGCGGCACGGAGAAGCGGGCCAGGTAGCGCCGGACGTACTCGCGGACCGCCTCCGGATCGAGCGTCTCGCCGGTGTGCAGCGCCAGGAACGCGGCCAGCCGCTGACCGTAGTCGGGGTCCGGTACGCCGATCACGGCGACCTCGCGGACCTGCGGCAGCCGGGCGATCAGATCCTCCACCTCGGACGGGAAGACGTTCTCGCCACCCGAGACGATCATGTCGTCGGCGCGGCCGTCGACGAAGAGGAGCCCGTCGGCGTTCAGCCGGCCCAGGTCCCCGGTGTCCAGCAGGCCGTCGCGGCTCTCCCGCCCGGCGCCGGACGTGTAGCCCTCGAACAGCATCTCGTTGCCCACGAAGATCCGCCCGACCTCGCCGTCGCGGACCGGGCGGCCGGTGCCGTCCAGGATGGCCAGCCGGGTGCCGTGCGGCGGGCGTCCCGCCGTGGTGGGCGCGGCACGAAGCTCGGCGGGGCCGGCGATGGAGGCCCAGGAGACCTCGGTCGAGCCGTAGAGGTTGTAGAGCACGTCGCCGTAGCGGTCCATGAACGCGGTGGCCAGGTTGCCGGGCAGCGCGGATCCGCTCACCGCCACCACTTTGAGCGGCGGCCGGGGCTGCGGCGGCGCGACCTCCATCAGCCGTTGGAGCATCACCGGTACGGCGAACATGGCGTCGCACCGCTGGGCGGTGAGCGCGGCGAGCGTGGCGGCCGGGTCGAAACGGCGGTGCAGCACCACTGTGGCGCGCAGCGCGAACGAGACCTGGAGCGCCGCGTACCCCCAGGTGTGGAAGACCGGCGCGGCGATCATCACGGTGTTCCGCGCGTGCAGCGGGATGCGGTCGATGATGGACACCAGCGGGCCGAAGCCGTGCGGGGTGGGCCGGCGGGCGCCCTTCGGCGCGCCGGTGGTGCCGGAGGTCAGCACTATGGTGCGGCCGTCGCGCTCCGGCGGCTGGAGCTTCTCGCCGGGCACGGCGGCGGCGATCAGCTCCTCCTGCCGCCGCTCGTCGACCCGGTACAGCTCGGGCGGGAGGCCGAGGACCCGTTCGGTGAACTCGCCGTCGTGCACCAGGACGCGCAGGCCCTGTTCCTCGGCCACCGTCACGAGTTGCGCGGCGGACAGCCCGGTGTTTACCAGGACGGCGTCCGCGCCGAGCAGCATCGCGGCGACTATCGCCTCGATCAGGCCGTGGTGGTTGCGGCAGAGCACGCCGACCCGGTCGCCGGTCCGCACGCCGAGGTGGGACCGCAGCGACCGGGCCAGCCGCTCGGAGCGGTCGAGCAGTTCCTGGTACGTCATGGTGGCGCCGCGCTCGTCGACCACCGCGACGCGGCCGGGGTCGCGGGCGGCGGCCTGGCGCAGCTCCCCGGCGAGGCTCCAGCCCCACCGGCGTAGCGCGTTCAGTTGGGAGACCACGCGGATCGGTCCGCCCGGGGCGAGTAGTCCACGTCGGGTCAGCGTGGCGGCGATGAACGGCAGGTCCAAGGCGCAACTCCTTCGCGTTCGTGGTTCGTCGACCAGGCTCCGGACGGTCTGCCGTCCGGTTCGGCGTGATCTTGTGCCCGATCGCGGTTCGGGTCGGCCCGGGAGCGGCGGCCCGGCCCGTGACGGCACGAGGCGTCGTCACGGGTCGGGCCGCGGCCCGCCGGCGGTCAGCGGATCTGCATCCCGGAGATGGCCCGGGAGATGACCAGCCGCTGGATCTCGGAGGTGCCCTCGAAGATGGTGTAGATCTTGGCGTCGCGGTACCACCGCTCGACCGGGTGGTCGCGCAGGAAGCCGGCGCCGCCGAGGAGCTGGACCGCCTTGTCGGTCACCGAGACGGCGACCTCGCCGGCCTTGAGCTTGGACATCGAGCCCTCGCCGGCGGTGAACGGCCGGTTGTTGCGGCCCATCCAGGACGCGCGCCAGACCAGCAGCCGGGCCGCGTCGATCTCCATCTTCATGTCGGCGAGCGCGAACGCTACCGCCTGGTTGGAGATGATCGGGCGTCCGAACTGGACCCGCTCCTTGGCGTAGTCCAGCGCGTACTCGTAGGCGGCGCGGGCCACGCCCAGCGCCTGCGCGCCGACTGTCGGGCGGGACAGCTCGAACGTCCGCATCGCCGCCTGGCCGGAGGCACGCTGCCCGGACCGGGCGCGGGCCAGCCGCTCGTCGAGCGCGTCCTTGCCGCCGAGCAGGCAGCGGCCGGGCACCCGGACGTCGTCGAGGAAGACGTCGGCGGTGTGCGAGGCGCGCAGGCCCAGCTTGCGCAGCTTGCGGGTCGCGGTCAGGCCGGGCGTGCCAGGGGGTACGACGAACGCGGCCTGCCCGCGCGAGCCCAGCTCGGGCTCGATCGAGGCGGTGACCACGTGCACCCCGGCGATACCGCCGTTGGTGGCGTACGCCTTCTGCCCGTTGAGCACCCACTCGTCGGTGGCCTCGTCGTAGACGGCGCGGGTACGCATCGACCCGACGTCGGAGCCGGCCTCCGGCTCGCTCGTGCAGAACGCGGCGACAGCCGGGGAGTCGACGTCGCCGAAGCACTGCGGCACCCATTCGACGAGCTGGTCGGGGGTGCCGGCGCCGTAGATCGCGGCGACCGCGAGGGAGGTTCCGAAGATGCTCAGGCCGATGCCGGCGTCACCCCAGAAGAGTTCCTCGCTGGCGATCGGCAGGGAGAGGCCGGTGGGGTCGGCCCAGCAGGTGGCGAGGAACTCGAACCCGTACAGGCCGACCTTCGCGGCCTCCTGGATGATCGGCCAGGGGGTTTCCTCCCGGGCGTCCCACTCGGCCGCGGCCGGGCGCACGACCTCGGCGGCGAAGCCGTGCACCCAGTCGCGAAGGTCCCGCTGTTCCTCGTTCAGGTCGAGCGAGAACTCGGCCATGTCAGGCCTTGGGGATGTCGAACAGGTTGGCGATGTTGGCGGCCAGGCCCAGGTCGCCCTTGGCCTTCAGCTTGCCGGTCATGAACATCATCACCGGGTTGGCGCCGCCGGTGATGATCTTCAGGAACTCGACCGGGCCCATGGTGAGGCTCAGCTTCGGGTCGCGGGTCGGGGTCTCCGAGGCGGTGCAGGTGCCGTTCTCGATGACGACCTCGTAGGTGTCGGTGCCACCGTCCGGGCGGCCGGTGATGTTCCAGTGGATGACCGCGTTGGTGGCGCCGGCACGGTCGGCACGGAACAGCGCGGGCATCCGGTTGAAGACCTCGCTGAGGATCTTGCCGCGCGACTCGCCGGACATGATCTCGGCGATCTTGGCGTCCGGCGTGGACTTGACCAGCTGCGCGAACTCCTTCGGGCCGACGTTCGCGAAGTTGGCGGGGTCGAAGTCAGTCATGGGGGATTGCACCTCTCGGGCGGGGCCATTTTGGTTACTCTGGCGTAACCTTACGCACGGGTAGGTATGCTCGCAAGGGTGTCCAGCACGCCGACCTTCAAGCGCCTCCCCCGGGCCGTACGCGAGCAGCAGATGCTCGACGCGGCGGTGAAGGTGTTCTCCCGCCGCGGCTTCCACGCCGCCAGCATGGACGAGATCGCCGACGACGCCGGCATCTCCAAGCCGATGGTCTACGCCTATCTCGGCACCAAGGAGGAACTCTTCATCGCCTGCCTGCACCGGGAGAGCACCCGGATGATGGAGGCGATCGCCGGCGCCGCCGCCCCCGACCTGCCCGCCGACGAGCGGCTCTGGCGCGGGCTGCGCGCGTTCTTCGGCTTCGTCGGCGCACACCGGGACGGCTGGGCGGTGCTCTACCGGCAGGCGCGCGGCTCCCAGCCGTTCGCCGCCGAACTCGCCGCCATGCGCGGCCGGCTGGTCGAGGTGGTCGCCGGGATGCTCGACCACGCGCTGCGCGCGTCCGGCCGTGAGATCGGCGCCACCGACCTGGAGGTGGTCGCGTACGGGCTGGTCGGCGCCAGTGAGTCGCTCGCCGACTGGCTGGCCGACCACCCCGAGGCCGACGCCGGGAAGACCGCCACGCGGATGATGAACGTGGCCTGGCTCGGCGCCGACCAGCTCCTGCGCGGCGTCACCTGGCACCCACCCGCCGCTGTGTAAGGAAGGGCCCCTTCTTAACGCCTCCGGTAGAGGAAGGGCCCCTTGTTAACAGTCGCGCCGGGCGGCGGCCCGCCGGTGCGCCCGCCGCCGGCCCCAGCGGACGGCCTCGAACAGGCCGGTGACCGCGAGCGAGATGGCGACCCCGGCGAGGAGCCCGGAGACGGGGTTGTGCTCGAACGCCAGGCCGCCGAAGTAGCCGAGCAGCCCGCAGTAGATCCCCCAGGTGACACACGCCAGGCCGCCGTACAGGAAGAACGTGCGTAACGGGTAGCGGACCGCACCCATGGTCAGCGTGACGGCGGTGCGACCGCCGGGGACGTACCGGGCGGTGGTCAGGATCATCCCGCCGCGCCTGTCGACGGCCCGGCGGGCCCACTCCGAGCCGGCCCGCCGCCTGCTGTCCGCCGGGAAGCGGGCCAGCCGGTTCGCGCCGCCGCCCCGGCCGATCGCGTACGAGATGTGATCGCCGAGGAGCGCGCCGAACGCGGCGGTCACGATCACCAGCACCAGGTTCGGCTCGCCGCCCGCCGCGAAGACGCCGGCCGTGATCACCACCGTCTCGCCGGGCACCGCCGGGAAGAACGCGTCGATCGCGGTGACCGCGATGATCAGCAGATACACCCACGGCGAGGTCACCGTGTGGTGCAGCAGGTCGAGCACGTCCCCCATGCACCCATGCTCGGGGGTGCGGTGTTAAGCAGGGGCCCTTCCCATACAAAAGGCGTTAACAAGGGGCCCTTCCTTCTCCTCGGCCGTGGGCCCGCGCGACGTGAGCACCACAGGTGCCCCCAGCGCCTCCGAGACCGCCGCCGGCCAGTCGGCCGGTGACTCGTCCAGCACCGGTCGAGCCCGCAGCAACCGCTCGGTGAGCGCCGCCTGCCGGTCCAGGTCACCGGCCGGGCCGGGAACGAGCTGGTCCAGGCCGTCGTACCGGCGGCAGATCCGCAGCTCGGGCCCGGCCAGGTCGAGGTGGGTGAGCGCCAGCCCGTCGACGCCACCGGCGACCTCCAGCGCGTACCGGTGGGCGACCGCGTCGAAGTGCCCGAACCGGAACCGGCCCTGCCACGGGTTCGTCCCGTTGTGCCGGTCGCGGAACGGCAGCGCCGCGTCCTCGGTGACCAGCGGCCCGGGACCGTGCCGGGTGGTGGTCGTCCGCAGCACGCCGAGCCGCCGCGCGGCCCCGGCCATGCCCGCCTCGGCGAGCAGCGTCTCGGCGTTGGCGAACGTCGTGGTGCTCCACGTCGTGTACGGGTGGAAGCCGTGCCACTCGTCCAACAGCACGCCCTGCGCGCCCTCGAACACGCAGGTGCCCTCGCGCAGGGCGGATGCCAGCCAGGACCGGTCGACGATCGCCACCCGGCGCGCGAAGGCCGCGTACGCGGGCAGGCAGTCCTCCACCGGCGGCGCGTCGAGCGGTCCCAGCTCGGCGGTGAGCCGGTCGCGCAGCGCGGCCAGCCGGCGGCGCAGCACCGCCGGGCGGCGGCAGTCCGCCACCCGGGGCGCCTCGTCCGGGTGGGCGAGGCCGTACGCGACCGCCTCGCCCACCCCCAGCCCGCAGGAGCCGTGCCGGTCGGCTCCCCGGGCGATCTCCCGGGCCCGGTTGGCGGCCCGGTGGTACGGGGTGGCGAGCAGCGCCTCCCCGTCCACAGTCAGCCGGTCGAGCGCGTCTGGCACGCCGACCGACGCGAGGTGGTCGGCCTCGGCGGCCAGCGCCAGCGGGTCCACCACGACGTGCCGCGCCAGGTGCGTCCGTACGCCCGGACGGAACGTCCCGGCGCCGAACTGCGCGAACGTGTGGTGCCGCCCGTCGCGCAGGACGACGTTGTGCGCCGCCTGCGCGCCCCCGTTGAAGCGGACCACCGTGTGCACCTGCCGGGTGGCGCAGAGCAGGTCCACCACTGTGCCCTTGCCGGCGTCGCCGTAGCCGAGGTCGACCACCATCACGTGGTTCACAGCCGGGTGACCCCGCTTCCGCCGTCGGCCGGGCTGAACGGCAGCGTCGCCACCGCGCGCCGCCCGGAGCCGACCTGGGCGAGTGCCTTCGAGACGGTCCGGGTGGCCGTCGAGCCGGCCCGGTCCAGGTCGCGCAGCCCGGCGTCCAGGTCGATGGCCTGCTCGCCGAGGCCGACGGTGAGCGCGATCGTCTCGCAGACCGCGTCCAGGTCGTCCAGCTCGACCGCGTTCTGCCCGAGCAGGCCGCGCCAGAAGTCCAGCACCTTGCGGTTGCCCGCGTAGTGGCTGCCGGCCGGGAGCAGGTAGTAGGTGTCCCAGCGCGCGGTCACCTCGTCCACGATCTGCCGGACCGGCATGTCCTCGCGCAGGTCGTCGCCGATCAGCCGGGCCACCTCAGCGGCCTTCACCGCCGGGTACGCCAGTTCGTCGCCGATGATGAACAGGTAGCCGCGCCGGCCGCGCTTGTCCCAGCTGTCGGTGGCTGTGTGCCGGGCCATGAAGTAGAGCGCCAGCTCGTACGACTCCATCATCTGGCCGCCTCCGCCGCCCTCCAGCACGATCCGGCCGAGGTCGTCGTCCATCCGGTTGTCGGACTCGAACTGCCCGACCTGCAACGGCACCCGGTCGCAGGTGGCGTCGCCGATCGCGCCGAACATGACCTGCGGGTCCTTCGCGTACCCCTGGCGCAGCAGCAGGCCGAGCAGCTGCGGCAGCTTGCTCTGCAGCACCCGGGGCACGTGCCCCATCGAGCCGGTGACGTCGAACAGCACGGCGATCGGCGTCGACTGGGGGTGTTCGGCGGAGTCGCGGCTCTCCCGCAGCGCGTCGCGCGGGTCGAGCGCCGGGTGCACCTTGCGGGCGCCGCTGTCGCTGTACGAGAACGCGCTCTTGCCGGTGCGGCGCCGGTAGCGGTCGGCGGCGTCGTACACGTCGGTGGACCAGATTCCACTGCCCATGGCAGCCTCCCTAGGGGTTGAGGGTGAAGGGTCGGAAGGTGCGCGGCCCGTACAGCCGGTGCAGCACCTCGTCGAGTTCGCGCAGCAGCCGCCACGCGTCGTCGGGCCGGGTGGCGAGCGCAGTGCCCTGACAGCCGTCGGCGAAGGCGCGCAGCTCGCGCGGCGCGCGGTCGCCCATCAGCCAGGTCATGCAGCGGGCGGCCATCGCGATGTCGGTGCCCGGCCCGCACTGCCGCTTCGCGGCGACCTCCGGCGGATACCAGTCCTCGTGGCCGGGCACGAGTGCCGGCACGAGCCCGCCCGGCTCGGCCGAGAAGCACCAGTCGACGAGCACCAGGCCGTGCGCGTCCGGCTCGATGAGCACGTGCCGGGGCAGCACCGCGCCGTGCACCACGCCGGCCCGGTGGGCCAGGCCGAGCGCCACGAGCAGCCGCCGCCACATCCAGGCCGCGTCGCGCGGGTCCAGCCCGTCGGGGTACGCGCGGCGCACGTCGTCCAGGCTGCGCAGCCCGGGTACGGTGGCCAGCTCGTTGACCTGCCGTTGCACGCCGGTCGACGGGTCGCGCGCCGGGTAGGAGTCGACGAGCCTCGGCACGTACGCGAGGTGCTTGGCGTCGCCGCGCTCGGCGATCCGGCGCAACGCGCGCGCCTCGCGGGCCATCAGGTCGTTGTCGCCGGGGTGCCGGCACACCTTGGCCAGGTGATAAGAAGGGGCCCCTCCTCTACCGGAGGCGTTAACAGGGGGCCCTTCCTTGCGGTCGTGCAGGGTGGCGACGTCGCCGGTGTACGCGGGGGCGGGGGTGCGCCACCGGGTGGTGACGGTGACCAGCGCTTCGGCGGCGGCGGCGCGTACCCGGGGGTCGGCCGCGCCCAGCCGGTCGGGGTGCAGCGCGCCGACCAGTTCGCGGTAGCGGCGGGCCGGCTCCCGCGTGCCGAACAGGTCGGCGTCGGTACGCGCGGCCGTGACCAGCCGGATCGCCTCCTCGGTCCTCACCGCACCGTCTCCTCCCGGGCGGGGCGCAGCAGCGCCGGGTGCAGCAGCCGGGCGTCTCCGGCGCGGTAGAGCTTGGCCCGGGGGCCGCCGCGCGCGCCGCCGCGTTCGGTGCTGGCGCCGGTGCTCTCCACGAAGCCGGGCACCGAGAGCACCTTGCGGTGGAAGTTGCCGGCGTGCAGCGGGTGGCCCCAGACCGTCTCGTAGACCTCGCGCAGCTCGGTGACCGTGAACTCGGGGGCGAGGAACCGGGTGGCCAGCGGCGTGTACTCCAGCTTGGAGCGGGCGCGCTCCAGCCCGTCGTCGATGATCCGGCCGTGGTCGAAGGCGAGCTGCCGGCTGCTCAGCGCGGTGACCGGCAGCCAGATCGCCTCGTCGGCGTCGGTGTCGGCGACCGGGTCGGGCAGGTCGGGGGCGAACGCCAGGTGCGCGACCGAGACCACCCGCATGCGGGGGTCGCGGTGCGGGGCGCCGTAGCTGCCGAGCTGTTCGAGGTGCACCCGGCGCAGCCGCTCGCCGCCGAGGCCGGTCTCCTCGGCCAGCTCGCGCCGGGCACCCGTGGCCAGGTCCTCGTCCGGCTGGACGAAGCCGCCGGGCAGCGCCCAGTGCCCCTCGTAGGGTGGCGCGCCGCGACGGATCAGCAGCAGGTGCAGCGCGCCCTCGCGGATGGTCAGCGCGACCACGTCGACGGTGACCGCGACCGCCGGGTAGTCCCGGGGGTCGTATCCGGCGAGGAAGTCCTGCTCGTTCACGGCGACTCACTCTCTCAGGTTGAGAACAACTCAATCTGAGAACAACTTAGCGTCGAAAAGAGGGGACGGCAAGTCCCCTCTTTCGCTCAGCGCACCGAACCGACCAGGTGCGGCCTTCCGTCCCGGGCGCTGTGCAGCGCGAACTCCCAGCCCGCGCCGGCCGCCGAGGCGCTGAACGCGACAGTGGACGGCAGCGGCACCGGCAGCTTGAACGACACGTCCACCGTGTACGCCTCGGGCAGTCTGGGCGCCAGCGCGGCCAGGCAGCGGGCCTTGCTCCACATGCCGTGCGCGATCGGGCGCGGGAAGCCGAACAGCCGCGCGCCCACCTTCGAGGTGTGGATCGGGTTGTGGTCGCCGGAGACGCGCGCGTAGTCGGTACCCACCCGGGGCGTCACCCGCCACCGGGCCGAGGAGGCCGGCGGCGCCGGGCGGTCACCCCTGTCGCGCCGCGGGCCGCCGCTGGCGGCGCGCTCCTTCCCGAGGTACGTGGACACGCCGCGCCAGACCTCCTCGCCGCCGATCGACCCGATCAGCACCACGTCGAGCTGGCGGCCCCGCTCGTGCGGGCGCAGGTTCTCCGCGTACGTGTGGAAGTCGACGCGCTCGCCGGCCTCGACCGGGCGGTGGACGGTGATCCGGTTGGCCACGTGCACCACGCCGGTGAGCGGGATGGGGAAGCCGGGGCTCGTCATCAGCCGCAGCGACAGCGGAAACCCGAGCACGTGCAGGTACGTCGCCGGCAGCCGGTCGGTCAGCCGGAACCCGCACACCCGGTCGTAGTCCGCCAGGTGCCGCTGATCCACAGCGACCCCCGAGACACCCAGCTCAAGCCCCGGCACGTCCGCCCCGGGCCGACCTCCGACCCCCGGCACCACCCCGAGCAGCGCACGCCGGTAAAGCGCCCCACTCGCAGGCAACCGCTCCAGCTCCACCCGTCGCCGCCCTGCCCCCTCACCCCGGCGATCATGAGGTTGGCTGCCTTGTGGATCTCCAGAAGTGCCGTCAACTTCATGATCGCCGGAAGCCGGGCGGGTCTGGGCGAGGGCGGCGGCGCGGGCCGACGTCAGGTCGCGGGTGGGGCCCTCGATCAGGTCGTGCAGGCTCAGGTCGTCCTCGTGATCCTGTGCCATCACGCCCCCAGCAGGCTCTGGCCGCAGACCCGGACCACGTTGCCGCTCACCGCGCCGGTCGCCGGCCAGGAGAGCCAGCCGATCGTCTCGGCCACGTCCACCGGCAGGCCGCCCTGGGCCATGCTGTTCATCCGGCGGCCCGCCTCCCGGATGGTCAACGGGATGCGCGCGGTCAGCCGGGTCTCGATGAAGCCCGGCGCGACAGCGTTCAGGCTGATCCCGCGCTCGCCCAGCACCGGGGAGAGCGAGTCGACCAAGCCGATCACGCCGGCCTTGCTGGTCGCGTAGTTGGTCTGCCCCCGGTTGCCGGCGATCCCGGCGATCGAGGAGACCGACACGATCCGGCCGCCGGCCGGGATCAGGTCGCGTTCCAGCAGTACGTCGTTGATCCGCTCCTGACTGGACAGGTTCACGTCGATCACCGAGTCCCACCGGTCGGCGTCCATCCGGCCCAGCGTCTTGTCCCGGGTGATGCCCGCGTTGTGCACCACCACGTCGACCCGGCCGTGCCGGGACGCCAGGTGCTCCGCCAGCCGGGTCGGCGCATCAGGCGCGGTCAGGTCGAGCTGCACCGCGCTGCCGCCGATGTCGTTGGCGACGGCGGCCAACTCGTCCCCGGCCGCCGGGATGTCCAGCGCCACCACCTGCGCGCCGTCGCGGGCCAGCACCTTCGCCAGTGCCGCGCCGATGCCCCGCGCCGCGCCGGTCACCAGCACCACCTGCCCGTCGAGCGGCCGGTCCCAGTCGGCCGGCGCGACGGCGGTGCCGGTGCCGACCCGGATCACCTGGCCAGAGACGTACGCGGACCGGCCGGAGAGCAGGAACCGCAGCGTGGACTCCAGGCTCACCGGGGTGCCGGCGTCACCCTCGCGGGTCACGTACACCAGCTGGGCGGTCACGCCCCGGCCGAACTCCTTGCCGATGCTGCGGGTCAGGCCCTCCAGCGCGCGCTGGGCGGTAGCCTCCCGGGGAGAGCCGCACTCGGCCGGCGGCGTGCCCAGCACGATCACCCGGCCGCTCGACAGCAGCGAGCGGGCCTGCGGGTGGAAGAAGTCGTAGAGCTGGCGCAGCCCGGTGGAGTCGGTGATGCCGCTGGCGTCGTACACCAGGGCCGCGAAGCGGCGGTCGGCGTCGTGGGCGGCGACCGGGTCGGCCAGCTCGACCCCGGCGGCGGTCAGGATCTTGCCGGCCGGCTCGGCGATCCGGCCACCGGCCGAGGAGCCGAGCAGGACCGGCCCGGGAACGAGCGGGTCGCCGGGCGTGTGCCGGCGCAGTCGGGGCGGGTCGGGCAGCCCGAGGCGCTTGACCAGCGCGCGACCGGCCCCCGTCTGGACGAAGCTCGCGTACCTGTCGGTCATAGGCGTAGCCTACTGGCGAGTAGGGTTCGGGCAACAGTTTCGAGGGAGGCCGATCGTGCAGAGTGTCCGGCGGGTCGCGGTCATCGGGGGCAACCGCATCCCCTTCGCGCGGTCCAACTCGCGCTACGCGCACGCGTCGAACGCCGACATGCTCGGTGCGGCGCTCGACGGGCTGGTGGCCCGGTTCGGGCTCGCCGGCGAGCGGGTCGGCGAGGTGGTGGCCGGCGCGGTGCTCAAGCACTCCCGCGACTTCAACCTCACCCGTGAGGTGGTGCTCGGCTCCCGGCTCGACCCGCACACCCCCGCGTACGACATCCAGCAGGCCTGCGGCACCGGGCTGGAGGCCGCCATCCTGGTCGCCAACAAGATCGCCCTCGGGCAGATCGAGGTCGGCATCGCCGGTGGCGTCGACACCACCTCGGACGCGCCGCTCGCCGTCAACGAGGACATGCGGCGCACCCTGCTCCAGCTCAACTCGGCCCGTACGCTCGGCGAACGGCTCAAGGTCGCGGCGAAGCTGCGCCCGCACCAGCCGTTCAAGCCGGAGATCCCGCGCAACGCCGAGCCCCGCACCGGGCTCTCCATGGGTGAGCACGCGGCCCGCACCGCGCTGCGCTGGAACGTCGACCGGACCGCGCAGGACGAACTCGCGCTGCGCTCGCACCAGCGGCTCGCCGCCGCGTACGACAAGGGGTTCTTCGACGACCTGATGACCCCCTACCTGGGGCTCACCCGCGACCAGAACCTGCGGCCGGACAGCAGCCTGGAGAAGCTCGGCTCGCTCAAGCCGGTCTTCGGCGCCTCCGGCGCGGACGCCGAGCGGGCCACCATGACCGCCGGCAACTCCTCTCCGCTCACCGACGGCGCGTCCACCGTGCTGCTCGCCTCCGAGGAGTGGGCCAAGGCGCACAACCTGCCGGTGCTGGCCTGGTTCTCCTGGTCCGAGACCGCCGCCGTCGACTTCGTGCACGGCGACGAGGGCCTGCTGATGGCCCCCGCGTACGCGGTGCCCCGGATGCTCGCCCGGGCCGGGCTGAGCCTCCAGGACTTCGACTTCTACGAGATCCACGAGGCGTTCGCCTCGCAGGTGCTCGCCACGCTGGCCGCCTGGGAGTCGCCGGAGTTCTGCAAGGAGCGCCTCGGCCTGGACGCCCCGCTCGGCTCGATCGACAGGGACAAGCTCAACGTCAACGGGTCGTCGCTGGCGGCCGGGCACCCGTTCGCCGCCACCGGCGGCCGGATCGTCGCCACGCTCGCCAAGCTGCTCGACCAGAAGGGGAGCGGGCGCGGCCTGATCTCCATCTGCGCGGCCGGCGGGCAGGGCGTGACAGCCATCCTGGAGCGCTGACGGCGACGCCCGCCCGGCGAGCGGCCGGGCGGGCGTCGGACGTCGTGACGGCTCAGCCGCCGACTGTGAACTTCTCCCAGAGACCGATCGTGGCCCGGTTGGCGATCAGCGGGTTGGTGCCGACGTTGTCGGCGCTGACGTACTTGCTGTTGATCGTCGCCTTGAGGCTGGTGGTGCCGTCCGCGTTGCGGGTCACTGTGAACTTCTCCCACGCGCCCGCGCTGGTGCGGTTGGCGATGAGCGGGTTGAGGCCGACGTTGTCAGCGCAGACGAAGCGGCTGTTGGCGTGCGAGAAGACGCCCACCTGCCCGGAACCCAGATCCGCGAGGTCGAACGTCTCCCACGGGCCGGCGGTGTCGCGGTTGGCGATCAGCGGCTTCGCGCCGGCGCTCTCCGCGCTGACGTACCTGCTGTTGACGGCGGCCTTGAGCGTGCGGTTCGAGTCGGCGACGTTCACCCGGTAGAACTTCTCCCGGTTGTTGATGATGGGCGCGAGAGCGGTCAGCGCGGTGCTCGACGAGACACCCACGTAGCTGCCACCGTCCGACCGGAGGCTGATCGTGCCGTCGGCGTTGCGGAGCAGCTCGAACGTCGAGTTCGAGCCCACCGCCGCGAAGAGCGGCCGAATGCTGTCGCCGCCGTTGTTCAGGTACTTGCCGGTGGCGCGGGAGAGGAGCGCGATCCGCCCGTTGCCGGCGTCCATCAGGTCGAACTGGCTGCCCGCACCCATCGTCGCCTGGTCGGCCTGCACGTTCGATCCGGCGGTGGACGCGTTCGCGAAGCGCAGGTTGTGCAGCGACAGCAGCCCGATCGATCCGGTCCGGGGCAGCACGCTCACGCCCTGGCCGAGCGTGGTGCCGACCCGGCCGTCGCTGCCGGAGACCTTGACCGAGACGGTGAAGGTGCCGGTCCTCGTGTAGGCGCGGGAGGCGACCGGCTTGTCCTGGGTCACCACCGTGCCGTCGCCGAAGTCGAACACGTACGTGGTCAGCGGGACGTACCCGGGGGTCGACGCGGAGGCGTCGAGCGTGACCGAGGAGGTGTCCGCGTCGTACCTGACATCGAGGACGGCGTACGGGTTGCCGAGCAGTTCCGTGGGGCCGCGGTCGGCGTACGGGACCGGACCCGCGCCGGTGTTCGGCGTGGCCGGGTTGTCCGCCCGGCCCGCGCCGGTGCGGTCCGTGGCCGGGTAGCCGGGCGCGGCCGAGTTCGCCGAGTCCTCCCGGTCGCCCGGCCCGCTGCCCTCCTTGTCGTGGGCGGCCTGCCCGGACACCTCCCGGAAGCGGGTCAGCCCCATCCGGGTTCCGTTCCAGGAGTAGTTCGACGAACCAGGGATGAAGCTGCCGTGCGCGGTGTTGTTGTAGTCCACTGTCACCCGCCGGCCGGAGTCGTCGTAGAGCCCGATCTCGGCGGTCTGCTCGGCCGTGCTGTCGCAGTAGGGATCGTTCTGGGCGCCACTGCTGAACAGGACGTTGTTCTGCAGCGACGCGCCGTCCGACGCGCCGTCGACGCGGACGCTCTCGAAGCAGCGGTCCCGGACCTCGTTGTTGGTGATCGCGGTGCGGGCGGCCCCGTTGTTGTGGATGCCGACGCCCTTGCCGCCGGACACCTGGTTGTTCACCACCCTCGTGTCGGCGGCACCCGGTCCGAGCAGGATGCCGGCGCCGGTGAACCCGCCGATGATGTTTCCGTACACCTCGTTGCCCGGCCCGTCGACCCGGATGGCGACGCCGCGCTCGGCCGCGTTGTCGACGACGTTGCTGGTCACGCTCGCGGCCCGGACGGTCACCTCGGTCGTCGTGGCGTCGAGGGTCACCCCGGTGACACCGGTGCCTCCGTTGATCTTGCTCGTCGAGAGGACCGACCGGGTGACCCCGGCGAACCGGACGACAGGCGTGGCGGACGGGCCGGCCATGGTGAACGACCCGCCCTGCACCGTAATGGCGCTGGAGTCCCGCAGGTCGAGGCCGGGCACGTCGGCGAGCGCCGTCATCCACAGGTCGCGGAGCACGACGTCGTGCTGCCCGTCGACCAGCACCCCGGCCTCCGGCCCGCTGATGCGGCCGTTGCTGCCGGCGGTGTTGCGGATGGTGACGGGCTGGTCGGGCGTGCCGGAGCGGGCGACCGTCACGCGCTCGGCGTAGGTGCCGGCGCCGATGTCGACCGTCTGCCCGGCCTCGACCCGGGCCACCGCCGGACCGATCGAGCAGAACGGCGCGGCCTCGGTGCCGGGGCCGGTGTCGGAGCACGCGGCCGAGCTCTGCCGGACGTAGAGCGTCGTCGCGTCGGCTGCCTGGGCCGGTGCGGCCAGCGGCAGCAGGGAGCCGCCGGCCAGTGCGGCCACGGTCAGCCCGCTCAGGGACGGTCTGCGCATCTGGTTATCCCCCGTGGAGAAAGGAACGGTCGGGCTCGATCCTCGTCCGGCGGCCCCGGCACGGCTGTCCCGCCTGACATATCGGATCGGCCGGATCATGAGCAGCGGCGGAGATCGGTGACGGTCGCCGGCAACCCGGCCGGCACCCCGTTCCGTCCCCTGGGCATGAGGCGAACGAGGGACGGCACTCCGTGACCGGGCGCGACGAGGAGTTCCGCGACTACGTGACCGCGCGGCTGGAGCCGCTGCGCCGGACGGCGTACCTGCTCTGCCGGGACTGGCACACGGCGGACGACCTGGTGTCGATCACGTTGAGCAAGCTCTACCGCAACTGGGCCCGGGCGCTCGGCGCGGACAACCTCGACGCGTACGTGCGGGGGATCCTCACCAACGCGTGGCTGGACGAACGGCGCCGGCCGTGGCGGCGGGAGCGCAGCACGGACGAGGTGCCGGACCGGGCTGACCTGGCAGCGGCGGAACCGGCGGTCGGTGAGCGGGAGATGCTGCTGGAGCTGCTGGGCCGGCTCGCGCCCGGGCGACGGGCGGTCGTGGTGCTCCGGTTCTACTGCGACCTGTCGGTCGAGGAGACCGCGCAGATCCTGGGCGTCAGCACCGGCACCGTGAAGAGTCAGGCCGCCCGTGCGCTGGAGACGCTGCGGCTGCTCGCCTCGCACCATCCGGCAGTGGAGAACGGGAGGCAGAGATGACGTACCGGCAGATCTTCGACGAGGCGATCGGCGCCGCGCCGCCGACGGCGGTGGACGTGGACGCCCTGGTGGCGCGGGAGGGCCGGCGCCGGCGGCGGCGGGTGGGGGCGTACGCCTCGGCGACAGCGGTGCTGGCGCTGGCGCTCGGCGCCGGCGTGGTCGTGCAGCCGGGAGCGTCCGGTGGCCCGGCACCCGCCTCCTCGGCCGCGTCCGCCACCGCGCGGACCCACCCGGAGCGACTGCGGACGGCGATGCTGGCCGCGCTCGACCGGGAGGCGCCGGACCTGCGGTGGGTCCGGGGCGCCGCGGCCACCGACCCGGAGACCTGGGGCGGCCCGCTGACCGACGCGCCGCAGTGGTCGGTGCAGCCGCTGCGCTGGGAGTCGATGACGGGCTGGTTCGGGGTGGGTGTCGCCGCCCGGGGCGAGGTCCGGTCGTACCTGACCATCGACGTGGGAAGGCCGCTCCCCGGTCAGGCGAGCGGTCCGGACGAGTGCGAGGACAGCATGGTCAACTGCCGCTCGTTCACCGGGCCGGACGGCGAGCGGGTGGTGACGTTCGACGTGCGGGGCTTCCGTGCGCCGCCCACGTCCGGGCGGAAGCCGATCAACGTGCGGTTCGTGATCGTGAAGCGGACCGACGGCACCCGGGTGAGCGTGCAGACGAACTCGTTCACCGAGCGGCACCTCCTGACCGCCGGGGAGATGGCCGCCGTCGCGCTGGACCGGAAGATCCGGCTGGGCTGAGGGCGTTTCCGGTCCGGCCTGCCCACAGGCCGGACCGGGGACCGGCGTCGCCGGGGCCCACCCCGGCGTCATGAAAGACTGAGGTACGTGACGACGATCCCGAACGTGCTCGCCAACCGGTACGCCTCGCCCGAACTGGTCGCCCTCTGGTCGCCGGAGGAGAAGGTCCGGATGGAGCGCCGGCTCTGGCTGGCGGTGCTCAAGGCCCAGCGTGACCTCGGCGTGCCGGTGCCGGACGGGGTCGTCGAGGCGTACGAGCGCGTGGTCGACCAGGTCGACCTGGCCTCGATCGCGGCGCGGGAGCGGGTCACCCGGCACGACGTGAAGGCCCGGATCGAGGAGTTCAGCGCGCTCGCCGGGCACGAGCACGTGCACAAGGGGATGACCTCCCGCGACCTCACCGAGAACGTCGAGCAGCTCCAGATCCGGGCCTCGCTGGAGCTGATCCGGGACCGGGTGGTCGCCACGCTGGCCCGGCTGGGATGGCACGCGGGCGAGTACTCCGCGCTGGTGATGACCGGCCGGTCGCACAACGTCGCCGCGCAGGCCACCACGCTGGGCAAGCGCTTCGCGTCGGCGGCCGAGGAGCTGCTCATCGCGTACGAGCGGCTGGAGGATCTGATCGGCTGGTTCCCGCTGCGGGGGATCAAGGGACCGGTGGGCACCGCCGCCGACCAGCTCGACCTGTTCGACGGCGACGCCGGCAAGGTGGCCGAGCTGGAGCGCCGGGTGGCCGAGCACCTGGGGTTCAGCCGGGTGCTGGACAGCGTCGGCCAGGTCTACCCGCGTTCGATCGACATGGCGGTCGTCGCCGCGCTGGCCCAGGTGGCCGCCGCGCCGTCGTCGCTGGCGACCACGATCCGGCTCATGGTGGGCCAGGAGCTGGTCACCGAGGGCTTCAAGCCGGGCCAGGTCGGTTCCAGCGCGATGCCGCACAAGATGAACACGCGCTCGTCGGAGCGGGTGAACGGCTTCGCGGTGATCATCAGGGGTTACCTGTCGATGGTCGGCGAGCTGGCCGGCGACCAGTGGAACGAGGGTGACGTCTCCTGCTCGGTGGTGCGCCGGGTCGCGCTGCCCGACGCGTTCTTCGCCGCCGACGGGCTGTTCCAGACGTTCCTCACCGTGCTGGACGAGTTCGGCCCGTACCCGGCGGTGATCAACCGGGAGCTGGAGCGCTTCCTGCCGTTCCTGGCCACCACGAAGATCCTGGTCGCGGCCGTCCGCCGGGGCGTCGGCCGCGAGGTCGCGCACGAGGTGATCAAGGAGCACGCGGTCGCCGTGGCGCTGGCCATGCGGGAGAAGGGCGCGGCCGAGAACGACCTGTTCGACCGCCTGGCCACCGACGGCCGGCTGGGCCTGACCCGGGCCGAGATCGACACCCTGGTCGCCGACCGCAACGCCTTCGTGGGCGCCGCCACCGACCAGGTGAACCGCGTGGCCGCGAGAATCACCAGGGTGGTGGAAACCCACCCCGAGGCCGCCACCTACTCCCCGCCCCCCATCCTCTGACCGCCCGCCTTCCCTCGGTGATCAAGGAGTTTGTGTCCGGTACGGGGCGCCGCAGTGACACAAACTCCTTGATCAACCGGGGTGGCGAGGATCCGTCAGGTGCCGGTGGGGGTTTCGGCGGCGGAGCTCAGGTTGGGGGCGGACGCGGGTTCGGCGATGCCGCCCGGCGCGGAGGCGATCTCCGGGTCGTGGGCGGTCTCGGCCGCGATCGCCGGCTGGTCCGGCGGCATCACGTCGGGCGTCTTCGGCGCGACGATCACCGCCGTGCCGTACGCGCAGATCTCCATCCACATCTCGCCGCAGTCGCGGCTGTCGAAGCGCATGCCGATCACCGCGTTCGCGCCCAGGCGGCGGGCCTCCTCGCCGAGGCGGGCCACCGAGTCGGTGCGCCAGCGGGTCAGGTTGTCCGGCGCCAACGGGTCGTAGGCGCCACCGCGCAGGTTCTTGACCCCCTCGCGGTACGGGTTGCGGGTCCTCGCCATCGAGGAGACCACCTCGCCGAGGATCTGGCGGATCTCGTAGCCGGGCAGTTGATCCGTCGTCACGACCAGCACACTTCCGATGCTGTCAGCCCTCGGCCGGGTGGTTCGCGAGCCGTGTTCAGCTGATCGGATGCTGAAAAACGACGCGGCGCGGACGCCCGGGCCGCACCCGGCCGATCCGCGCCGCACCGGCATCAACCGTCAGACACCGGCCGTCGAGGTGATCCAGGACCGGTTGTACGCGACACTGCCGTAGTTCTGGATGCTCTGGCCGTCGGCGGTGGAGGCGACGCCGACCTGCCGGCCGTTGTAGAACTGCGGGCCGCCCGAGTCGCCCCGCCACGCGTTGCCGTTGACCCGGGTGCTCCGGATCGCCTGGCCGCCGTACGCGTCGGTGACGCTGGTGCTGGTCACCCGTACGCTGGCGGTCTTGAGCTGGGGCGACGCGCCGCAGCCGCTGTAGCAGGTCATGCCCCAGCCGTAGATGGTGTTGGTGGAGCCGACCGGCGGGTTGCTGGTGGCCAGCGACACGGCGGAGGTGCTGACCGTGCTGGACAGGCGCAGCAGGGCCAGGTCGTAGCGGGTGTAGGAGGCGCTCACGGTGCGGGTGACGCCGCCCGAGGCGTAGTAGACGCTGCCGACGCGGACCGACATGGTGCCGCTGACGCAGTGCCGGGCGGTGAGCACCCACTGGGGCGCGATCACGCTGCCGGAGCAGGTGAACGAGCCGTTGCTGAAGACGGCGGCGGCCCACGGCGCCGACGAGACGGTGCCGCCGCCGATGATCGGCTGCGGGCCGGCCGGCGCGGCGGTGGCGCCGGAGGCGGTGGCCAGGACGCCGGCCAGCGCGGTGGTCAGCACGGCGAGCAGGGGACGGAGGCGCATGTCGGGGCTCCTTCTGCGCAGGCGCCCGGGGTTGCCGGGCAGGGGGTGACACCCGCCGGATGGGGTGGGGCCGGCGAGGGAGGTCGATCCAGTGCATCGACATCTGACGATGCATGTTACGGCCGTGCCGCCCGGTGTCACAAGGTGTGGATCGAGTCATGCCGATGACGTGACGCGCGCCGCGCGCCGCGCCGACCTGCTGTCGGATACCGGTCCAAGGTGGGGTGTTTCGCGGCAGAATGCCTGCTGGGAGGTGCTGCCGGGGGTCGCCCGCAAGCGTCGGGCGCAACGAATTCGCATCGACGTCGCAACGAACGGGCAACGACACCCGTTCACCGCCGCCGGGCCCGTCCGTCAGCGCCGGAACTGCCCCCGGCCGGTGCGGGCCGGGCGGTATCTGCCAGGTAGGCTGGCTGCGCTCGCCCGATTGTTGGGCCGGCACCCAACTGCGTACACAGTCAGGAGTGCCCCGTGCCTCGCGTCGTAGTCGACGTCATGCTCAAGCCCGAGATCCTCGATCCGCAGGGCCAGGCCGTCGCAAACGCGCTGCCCCGACTCGGCGTCGACGACGTCGCCTCGGTTCGGATCGGCAGGCGGATCGAGATCGAGTTCACCGGCGAACCGGACCTGGACCGGGCCCGGGAGATCGCCGACAAGCTGCTGGCCAACCCGGTCATCGAGGACTTCACCGTCCGCGTGGTCACCGCCGACGAGACCGCGGGCGCGCAGTCGTGACCGCCCGGGTCGGTGTGGTCACCTTCCCCGGCTCCCTCGACGACGGGGACGCGGCCCGGGCCGTGCGGATCGCCGGCGCCGAGGCGGTCCGGCTCTGGCACGGCGACCCGGACCTGTACGGGGTGGACGCCGTCGTCCTGCCCGGCGGTTTCTCCTACGGCGACTACCTGCGCTGCGGCGCCATCGCCCGGTTCGCCCCGGTGATGGAGACGATCGTCCAGGCCGCGCGTGGTGGCCTGCCGGTGCTCGGCATCTGCAACGGCTTCCAGATCCTCTGCGAGGCGCACCTGCTGCCCGGCGCGCTCACCCGCAACCAGCACCTGCACTTCCGCAACCGGGACCAGGTCCTGCGGATCGAGAGCACCGGCACCGCCTGGACGAACGCGTTCCAGCCCGGCCAGGAGATCCTCATCCCGGTCAAGAACGGCGAGGGCTGCTACGTCGCCGACACCGCGACGCTCGACCGGCTGGAGGGCGAGGGCCGCGTCGTCGCCCGCTACGTCGGCGGCAACCCGAACGGATCGCAGCGCGACATCGCGGCGATCACCAACGAGGCCGGCAACGTCGTCGGCATCATGCCGCACCCCGAGCACGCGGTGGAGGCGCTCACCGGCCCCTCCCTGGACGGCCTCGGCTTCTTCACCTCGGTGCTCAAGCACCTGGTGGGAGCGCCGGCGTGATGGTGGCCGGGAACATCGGTCGGCTCACCCGCCGCACCGGCGGCGAGCGCAGCAAGGAGACGTCATGACCACCCATCCGGACCCGGCCCCGCGCGAGCGCCAGGGCGTGGCGCCGCAGGCCGGCGCGACCGACGACTGGGCGCTGAGCGTGGACACCGTCCCCCGGGCCGCCGGCACGCCGGAGGAGCTTCAGCCGTACGCCGAGCTGGGCCTCCGCGACGACGAGTACGACCGGATCCGGCACATCCTCGGCCGCCGGCCCACCCAGGCCGAGCTGGCCATGTACTCGATCATGTGGAGCGAGCACTGCTCCTACAAGTCGAGCAAGGTGCACCTGCGCCAGTTCGGCGAGAAGGCGCCGCCGAGCGACCGGCTGCTCGCCGGCATCGGGGAGAACGCCGGCGTGGTCCAGGTCTCCGACGAGCTGGCGGTGACCTTCAAGGTCGAGTCGCACAACCACCCGAGCTTCGTCGAGCCGTACCAGGGCGCGGCGACCGGCGTCGGCGGCATCGTCCGCGACATCCTCGCCATGGGCGCCCGCCCGGTGGCAGTGATGGACCCGCTGCGCTTCGGCGCGGCCGACCACCCGGACACCGCCCGGGTGCTGCCCGGCGTGGTCGCCGGAGTCGGCGGATACGGCAACTGCCTCGGCCTGCCCAACATCGGCGGCGAGGTCGTCTTCGACCCCTGCTACCAGGGCAACCCGCTCGTGAACGCGCTCTGCCTGGGCGTGCTGCCGGTCGACCGGCTGCAGAAGAAGGACGCCACCGGCCCCGGCAACATCGTGGTCCTGATGGGCGCCAAGACCGGCCGCGACGGCATCGGCGGCGTATCAGTGCTCGCCAGCGCCACCTTCGACGAGGGCAGCGAGCAGCGCCGCCCGTCCGTGCAGGTCGGCGACCCGTTCATGGAGAAGCTGCTCATCGAGGCGTGCCTGGAGCTGTACGACGCCGAACTGGTCGTCGGCATCCAGGACCTCGGCGGCGCCGGCCTGACCTGCGCCCTCACCGAGACCGCCGCCTCCGCCGGCACCGGCATGCGGGTCTGGCTGGAGCGGGTGCCGCTGCGCGAGCCCTCGATGGAGCCGCACGAGATCCTGGCCAGCGAGTCCCAGGAGCGGATGCTGCTCGTCGTCTCGCCCGACAAGCTCGACGCCGTGCTCAAGACCGCCGAGAAGTGGGGCGTCTGGGCCACCGCCATCGGCGAGGTCACCGCCCCGTCGGCGGACGGCCAGCCGGGCCGGCTCGTCGTCACCTGGCGCGACCAGCTCGTGGTGGACGTGCCGCCGGGCTCACTCGTCGACGACGGCCCGGTGTACGCCCGGCCGATGCGCGAGCCGGCCGACCTGATCCTGCTCCAGGCCGACCGCGCCGAGACGCTGCCCCGGCCGAGCACCCCGGATGCGCTCCGGGAGACCGTGCTGCGCATGATCGCGTCGCCGAACCTGGCCGACAAGACCTGGGTCACCGAGCAGTACGACAGGTACGTGCTCGGCAACACCGTGCTCGCCCAGCCGGAGGACTCCGGCGTGATCCGGATCGACGAGCGCAGCGGCCTGGGCGTCGCGCTCTCCGTCGACGGCAACGGCCGGTACGCCCGCCTCGACCCGTACCACGGGACGAAGCTGGCGCTGGCCGAGGCGTACCGGAACGTGGCGGTGACCGGCGCGAAGCCGATCGCGGTGACCAACTGCCTGAACTTCGGCTCGCCGGAGGACCCGGGCGTGATGTGGCAGTTCGCCGAGGCCGTACGCGGCCTGGCGGACGGCTGCCTGGAGCTGGGCATCCCGGTGACCGGCGGCAACGTCAGCTTCTACAACCAGACCGGTGCCGCGGCCATCCACCCGACCCCGGTGGTCGGCGTGCTCGGGGTCCTCGACGACGTCGCCGAGCGGGTGCCGATGGGCTTCGTGCCGCGCCCGGCCGGCGACCACGACCAGCTCTTCCTGCTGGGCGAGACGCACGTCGAGCTGTCCGGCTCGGAGTGGGCCTGGGTGACCCACGAGCACCTCGGCGGCATCCCGCCGCAGGTCGACCTGGCCCGCGAGCGGCAGCTCGCCGAGCTGCTGGCCGAGGCGGCCCGGGTCGGGCACCTCAGTTCCGCGCACGACCTCTCCGACGGCGGCCTGGCGCAGAGCCTGGTCGAGTCGGCCCTGCGCCGGGGCGTCGGTGCCCGGGTCGTGGTGCCGGAGCACTTCGCCGGCGGGTCGATGCCGTTCGTCTTCCTGTTCAGCGAGTCCGCCGGCCGCGTGCTGGTGTCGGTGCCGCGCGGCCACGAGAAGGCGTTCACCGCGCTGTGCGCCGAGCGTGGCGTGCCGTGGGAGTTCGTCGGCGTGACCGACCCGGCCTCCGGCGCGCTGGAGGTGCACGGCCAGTTCCGCATCGGCCTGGACGAGCTGCGCGAGGCGCACACCGGTACGCTCCCGCGCCTGTTCGGTGCCGCCGAGGCGGCCCGGGTGGAGGTGGCGGCGACCCGTACCGGCACCACCACAGTGCTTCCGGCGACCGCCGAGCAGCCGGTCGGCATCGACCCGGCCGCTGTCGACGCCGAGCCGATCGCCAAGGCCGGCCGGGACACCCCGCCGTCCGACGCCGGGGCCTCCGCGCCCGCCGCCACGGCGGAGCCCGACGCGCCGGCTACGGCGTCGGACGGGGACGCACCGGCCGGCGCGACTCCTGCCGTCGACGGAACCCCGGCCCAGGACGAGTCGGCGCCCGCCGACGGGTCCGACGGTCCGGCTTCCGGTGAGCCGGCGCCGGGTCAGCGCTGAGGCGCTGGCCTTGGCCGTCTTCGCCCAACCCGGCGCCGGTGCCCGGTTCGACTGGGGACTGACCGGGGCGGCGGAGCTCGGCCGGGTCTGCGCCGCCCTGGTGGTGGTGGACGTGTTGTCGTTCACCACCGCCGTGGAGGTGGCGGTGAGCCGCGGCATGCGGGTGCACCCGTTCCCGTGGGGTGAGCAGGCCGCCGACTACGCCCGCCGGGTGGGGGCGGTGGCCGCTGTGGGCCGCCGGAGGACGACCGCGGAGCATCCGTGGTCGCTCTCCCCGGCGGCGCTGCGGTCCGCGCCGGTCGTGGCCGACCTGGTGCTGCCGTCGCCGAACGGCTCGGCGATCAGCGCCGCCGCGAGCGCCACCGGAGTGCCGGTGGTCGCGGCGTGCCTGCGTAACGCACCCGCCGTCGGGCGCTGGCTCCGCGCCGAGGGGTACGGCTCGAACGACGCCCCGGTGGGCGTGGTGGCGGCCGGCGAGCGCTGGCCCGACGGGTCACTGCGGCCCTGCGTGGAGGACCAGCTCGGTGCGGCGTGCGTGCTCGACGCGCTCGCCGAGGTGCCCGGTGGGCTCTCGGTGGAGGCCGCGATGGCGCTCGCCGCGCTGGCGAGCACGCCGGACGTGCCGGCCGCGGTCCGGGGATGCGTCTCCGGGCGGGAACTCGCCGAGGGCGGCTTCGCGGAGGACGTCGCGGTGGCGACCGCTGTGGGTGTCTCCGACGTGGTGCCGGTGCTCCGCCAGGACTACTTCGCCCCCGCCTGAGCGCAGCCCTCTCGCCTGCGGGCAACGCGGCATGTGTTCGGCGCGCTGACGACTGTGGCCGCCCACTTCTCGCGGGCGGCCCCAGTTCCTCTGTCTGGTACGGGTCAGTCGTCCAGCCAGTCGAGGCGCCGTCCGGAACGGTCCGGCTGCGCGTCCGGGCGGGCGCGACCGGCCTGCGCCGGGTCGTTGGGGTTGTCGTAGCCGCCCCCGCGCTGCTGCGGCGGCTCCTGGCCGTAACCGCCCTGCTGGCCGTACCCGCCCTGCGGGGCCTGGCCGTAGCCGTCGCCGTATCCGCCGCCCTGCTGCCCGTAGCCGCCCGACTGGTGACCGCCGTCGTATCCGCCGCCGGGGTTGCCGTAGCCGCCGGCCGGCGCGTCGCCGTACCCGCCCTGCTGACGGCCGCCGTCGTAGCCGCCGGTCGCGCCGCTGTCGTAACCACCGGCGCTCGTGTCGTAGCCGCCCGGCGAGCGGGTGTCGTATCCGCCGCTGGGGTTGTCGTAGCCGCCGGTCGGCGCGTCGCCGTATCCGCCCTGCTGGCGGCCGCCGTCGTAGCCACCGGACTGCTTGTCGTAGCCACCAGCGCCGGCGTTGCCGTAGCCGCCGGTTGCGCCGTCGCCGTAGCCGCCGCCCGCCGCCTGGCCGCCGCCGTAGGCCGGAGCGTCGCCGTAGCCGCCGGGCGGGTTGTCGCCGTAGCCGCCGCCCGCGGCGTTGCCGTAAGCGCCGGTGGGCTCGCCGTATCCGCCCTGCTGGCGGCCGGTGTCGTAGCCGCCCGGCGCGGTGCCGTAGCCACCGGCGGCACCGTACCCGTCGCCCTGCTCCGGGCCACGGCCGTACGAGGCCGAGCCGGCCTGGTCGTAGCCGCGGTCCTGCTCCGGCTGGTAGGTGCTGGTCGGGTACGGGTCGGCCGCCGGGGCGTACTGGGTGCTGTCCCCGGTGTAGCGGCCGGTGGGCTCGTCGAAGCGCTCGTTGCCGTAGCCGCCGCCCTGGGCCGCGTAGCCGGCCGCACCGGCAGCGGCGCCGGCGGCGTAGTCCGGGCTGCCGTAGCCGGCGCCCGAGGACGGGCCGTTGCCGTAGCCGCCGCCCGAGGAGGGCGCGTTGCCGTAGCCACCCGCGCCGTAACCGCCCTGGCCGGGCGCGTCGTCGCCGTAGCCGTAACCGCCCTGGCCGCCGCCGACACCGTAGGCCGGGCCGGGCGGTGCGCCGTACGGGTCCGGCGGGACGTCGTCCACGACCGGGCGCTGGAGCATGGTGGGGGCGTCGCTGATCGAGGGGCCACCGACCATCGTCGCGGCCGGCCCGGCGCCCATGCCGTTCACCACCCGGGTCTGGTCGTCAGTGCCGTGGTAGGCGCCCCGGGCCGCCGGGATGGCACCGGCCGCGGCGCCACCGGGGCCACTCGGACCGGCCGGCCCACCCGGACCGTCGCCGTCGCCGTCCTCGTTCTTGCGGCGCAGGTAGAGCAGCACGATGGTGCCCACGCCGACGGCGACGAAGAGGCCACCGAGCAGGATGAGCAGCCAGGAGCCGAAGCCGCCGGAGTCCTCGTTCGCGGTCGGCTGCTGTGCGGCGGGCGCCTCGGCCGACGGGGTGTCGGCCGTCTCCTCCTCGAGCGGCTCCTCGGACGGCGCGGCGGACTCGCTCGCCGACGGGGTGGCGCTCGGGCTCGCCGACGCCCGCACCTGGATGCTGAGCCGGACGCCGGTCACGGACTGTCCGGCGTTCGCGTTCACCGACTTGGCGACGGGCGTGGCGCCGTCGGTGGAGGCACCCACCTCGATCCGCCCGGGTGCGATCGGGTTGGACTCGGAGCCGCTGAAGCTGAAGTTGCCGTTCCCGCTGGTGTTGGTGCGGCGCTCCTTGCCCGCGCTGTCGCGGAGCATGACGAGGGCGCCCTCGATCGGGTCGCCGTCGGCGTTCACCACCTTGCCGGAGACCGTCTTGACCGTCTGCGGCTGCTGCGGCGTGGGCGGGGCAGCAGCCCGGACGGTAACCCGGAGCTGCCGAGGTGGGCCGCCGCTGACCGTGATCCTCGCTGACTGGTTGTTGGCTGGCGCGCTCGCAGCCGCCGTCAGAGTCAGCGTGACCGTCTGATCCTGATCGCCATTGAAATCGACCCGACCGCAGCCCCCACAGTTGACGCCGTCGGGTAGGTCCTGCACGTCGATGTCAGTGGATGTCTCACCACCGGTCGGGCGGACCGTGACCGTTACAGTGCTGTTCTTGCCCGCCTCGACCGTCACGGAGTTGGTGGCGGTGACAATCTGTGCGGCGAGGGCGGGGCTTGCGGGGACGGTGAGCAGGGCGCCGAAGACCAGCGCTACGACCACACCGGCCCGCTGCTTCCAGGCACGTCGGTGTGTTGACACGTCCACCGCCTTCCGGGTCTGACCTCTCCGCCGGCCGCCAGGGCCGAGGTTGATCACTCACGGTACGAATAACGCCGTCGGCAACTATGCCTTGTCTGACCGGATCATCTCTACCCAGGGCCGCCGTCGGGCGGCGTCCCGCCGGGTCGTATCGTCCCGTCGTGTCCTCTCCGCACGCTTATTCCGAAGCGGTACTCGCCGCACTGGCGGCGCTGGACGAGGGGCGTACGCCCGAACGGCCGGTGCTCCGGGAGGCGGTCCGGATGCTCTTGGCTGCCCTCGCGGATCGTGCCCCCGGCCGATCGGTGGAGGTGCGCGTCCCACCCTACGGTGCGGTCCAGTGCGTGAGTGGCCCACGACACACCCGCGGCACGCCGCCGAACGTGGTGGAGATGGATCCGCCGACGTGGCTGGCGATCGCCACCGGCCGCGCGGGTTGGGCGGAAACGGTCACCGAAGGTCGCATCCGGGTGTCCGGAATCCGGGCTGACCTATCCCCGTACCTCCCCATTTAGGCGTTGGGCAGGGAAAATCCTGCTCACGCTGGGCTGACATCTCGTGACTGTCGGTATCGACTGCTGGTCGCGTACACTGAGAACCCGACGACGGTCCCGGCCCATGTGTGCGGAGCTGACCCCCCGACTCCGCCAGGCCAGTCCAGACCCCACTGCGAGGGAGCGGCAGGTGCCCCGAGGCGATGGCCGGCTGAGCCACGACCTTGACCCCCAGCGACCCGGCCCACAGGACGCGTGTGGCGTCTTCGGCGTCTGGGCGCCGGGTGAAGAGGTCGCCAACCTCACCTACTTCGGGCTCTACGCCCTTCAGCACCGCGGTCAGGAGGCCGCGGGCATCGCGGTGAGCGACGGCTCCGGTGTCGTGGTCTACAAGGATCTCGGCCTGGTCGCCCAGGTGTTCGACGAGCCGACGCTGGCCAGCCTGCGCGGGCATGTCGCGATCGGGCACGCGCGCTACTCCACCACCGGCGGCTCGACCTGGGAGAACGCCCAGCCGACCATCCGGGCCACGAGCGCCGGCACCACGATCGCGCTGGCGCACAACGGCAACCTGGTGAACACCGCCGAGTTGCAGCGCGAGGCCGCCGTGCGCGGGCTCGACTCCGACGGCTCGACGAACGACACCTCACTGGTCACGATGCTGCTGGCCAGCCGGCCCGACCTGTCGGTCGAGGCGGCCGCGCTGGAGGTGCTGCCCCAGCTGCGCGGCGCGTTCAGCTTCGTCTTCATGGACGAGTCGACGCTCTACGCGGCGCGCGACGCGCACGGCGTGCGCCCGCTGGTGCTCGGCCGGCTCGAACGCGGCTGGGTGGTGGCGAGCGAGACGGCCGCGCTGGACATCGTCGGCGCGAGCGTGGTCCGCGAGGTCGAGCCGGGCGAGCTGATCGCCATCGACGAGAACGGGCTGCGGTCCAGCCGGTTCGCCTCGCCCGAGCCCAAGGGCTGTCTTTTCGAGTACGTGTACATCGCCCGGCCGGACGCCACCATCGCCGGCCGCAACGTGCACGCCGCGCGGGTGCAGATCGGCCGCCAGCTCGCCAAGGAGCACCCGGTCGAGGCCGACCTGGTGATCCCGGTGCCCGAGTCCGGCACCCCGGCCGCGATCGGCTACGCCGAGGAGTCCGGCATCACCTACGGCCAGGGCCTGATGAAGAACCCGTACGTCGGGCGCACGTTCATCCAGCCCTCGCAGACGCTGCGCGCCCTCGGCGTCCGGCTGAAGCTGAACCCGCTGCGGCAGAACGTGCGTGGCAAGCGCCTGGTCGTGGTGGACGACTCGATCGTGCGGGGCACCACCCAGCGGGCGATCGTCCGGCTGCTGCGCGAGGCGGGCGCTTTGGAGGTCCACGTCCGGATCTCCTCGCCGCCGGTGAGCTGGCCGTGCTTCTACGGCATCGACTTCGCCACCCGCGCCGAGCTGCTGGCGAACGGGCTGGACAACGACGGCATCCGGCGGTCCATCGGTGCCGACTCGCTCGGTTACGTCTCGCTGCCCGGTCTCATCGCCGCGACCGAGCAGCCGAAGAGCCGGCTCTGCCGGGCGTGCTTCGATGGGGAGTACCCGATCGAACTGCCGGCCGGGAACCTGATCGGCAAGCACGTGCTCGAAGGAGTGGGACGCCGGGTCGCCGCCGAGGCGGCCGGGCCGACCGGTCCGCTCGTCGCCACACCGACCCACCACCCGTAGCACCACCGACGCGGGTCCGGCCGCTCCGGGCTCGCGGGAACCACAAAGGGGAGAACCGTGACGCACGTGTCCGAGCGCAGCGGCGCAGGATCCAGCCCGACGGGCGCCGGCGGCGACCGCCAGCCCTGGTCGGCCGGGTCCGGCCGGACGCAGCGCAAACGCTCGGTCTCGTACGCCGACGCCGGGGTGTCGATCGAGGCGGGCGACCGCGCTGTCGAACTGCTCAAGTCCAAGGTCAAGGAGACCCGGCGCCCCGAGGTCATGGGTGACCTGGGCGGCTTCGCCGGCCTGTTCCGGCTGGACACGAAGAAGTACAAGAACCCGATCCTGGCGTCCTCGACCGACGGCGTGGGCACCAAGCTGGTGATCGCCCAGCAGCTCGACATCCACGACACGGTCGGCATCGACCTGGTCGCGATGGTCGTCGACGACCTGGTGGCCTGCGGCGCCGAGCCGCTGTTCCTGCTCGACTACATCGCCACCGGCGAGGTCGTGCCGGACAAGGTCGCCGAGATCGGCGCCGGCATCGCGGACGGCTGCCGGTACGCCGGCTGCGCGCTGCTGGGTGGCGAGACCGCCGAGCACCCGGGCGTGCTGCGCCCCGACGAGTACGACATCTCGGCCACCGGCGTCGGCGTGGTGGAGGAGAGCGAGATCCTCAGCCCGGACCGGGTGGAGGTGGGCGACGTCGTGATCGCGATGCGCTCGTCCGGCCTGCACTCCAACGGCTACTCCCTGGTCCGGCACGTGCTGCTCGGCGCCGGCCGGATGCGGCTGGACGTGGTGATCGACGACTTCGGCCGCCAGCGGACGCTGGGCGAGGAGCTGCTAACCCCGACCAAGATCTACGCGCAGGACTGCCTCAAGCTGATCGCCGAGGCCGAGGTGCGGGCGCTGGCCCACGTCACCGGCGGCGGCATCCCCGGCAACCTGGTCCGGGTGCTGCCCGAGCACGTCGACGCCGTGGTGAACCGCTCCACCTGGAAGCCGCAGCCGATCTTCGACCTGATCCAGTCCAAGGGCCGGATCGAGGACCCGGAGATGGAGGCAACCTTCAACATGGGCGTCGGCATGTTCGCGATCGTCTCCGCCGAGGACGCCGACCGCGCGCTGGCCACCCTGACCGGCCGGGGCGTGGACGCCTGGCAGGCCGGCGAGATCATCGAGGGGTCCGGCAACGTGCAGATGGTCGGGCAGCACACCCGAGGCTGATCACCCTGCGCCCATCGGCCGGGCACCTGATCGGGGGTTCACCCGGGCGGTCGCCTCGGCCTAGCCTGGAGGTTCGGTTTTCAGGCAGGCGGGGGAGGTGCTGATGGCCGCGCGCACGCCTGAGGGTATGCGGGGCATCGCCGTCGTCCCGTCGTACGTGGTGATGCAGCCGACGACGCTGTGCAACCTCGACTGCGCCTACTGCTACCTGCCCCTGCGGGCGGTCGACAGGCGGATGCCGGTGGCCGTCGCCGAGGCGGTGGCGGCGTCGGTGAACCAGTGGGCCGCGAGCGGTCGCTTCTCCGTGGTGTGGCACGGCGGTGAGCCGCTCGCGGCCGGCCGGGAGCACCTGGCCGCGCTGCTGGCGCCGTTCGGGCCGGATGTCGAGCACCACGTGCAGACGAACGCGACCTTGATCGACGACGCCTGGTGCGCGTTCTTCGCCGAGCACCGGGTGCGGGTCAGCGTCAGCGTGGACGGGCCGCGGGCGCGCAACGCCGAGCGGGTCAACCGGGGCGGGCGGCCCGCGTACGACCGGATCGTGACGGGTGTGGCGGCGCTGCGCCGTCACGGCCTGCCGTTCTCGGCGCTCGCTGTGGTCTCGCGGCCGGAGCCGGGCCTGGCGACCGAGCTGTACGACTACTTCCTCGACCTGGGCTGCGACGTGCTCGGCGTCAACATCGAGGAGACCGAGGGCGTCAACACCCGGACGAACGCCCGGGACGCGGGCGCGGTCACCGGGTTCTGGGCGGAGCTGGTGGCGGCCTGGCGGCGGGATCCCCGGATCCACCTGCGTGAGGTGGAGTGGTCGCTGCGGTACGCGGGCGCGGTGCTGGCCGGCACCGCGCACGACCTGCTGCCCCGTAGCCTCGACCCGATCCCGACGGTCGGGCATGACGGCTCGGTGGTGGTGCTCTCGCCGGAGCTGGCCGGGTTCACCGACCCGCACTACGGCGACTTCGCCAGCGGAAACGTGCTCACCACGCCGCTGCGCGACATCCTCGCCGGCGCGGCCGGCACGCCGTGGGTGAGCGAGTTCCTCACCGGCGTGGAGGCGTGCCGGGAGTCCTGCGCGTACTTCGGGTTCTGCGGCGGCGGGCACGCCGCCAACCGTTACTTCGAGCTGGGGCGTTTCGACGGCACGGAGACCGAGCACTGCCGCAACAGCAAGATCCGCCTACTGGAGGGAGTGTTGGAGCATGCCCGAGACCATCAGTGACACCGACCGGGAGGTCGTCGCCGACCGGGTACGGGGGGCCGCTGCGGGGCTTACCGCTCTGCTCCGTGAGGCGGAGGCGGCACGGCTGCTGCGGGCGGAGGTGTCGGGCGACGGTGCCGACGCGGTCTGCGCGTGGAACCACTTCGAGAACATCCCGACGTTCTACAACTGGAACAACCGGCCACGCTGAAGGGCGGTTCCGCGATCAGGGACCTGCCGGCGAGTCGGCACGGCAGGCCCCTGCATCGTCGGTCGTACGCCGGCTCAGCAGAGCACATGCGTGAGCACGCGGGGGTTACCGCGTGCTCAGATGTGACCGGAGGTCAGCGGGTCGGACGAGCCCAGGTGTCCGGGTCGTCGTCCGCGTGGTCCTCGTCATCGTCGTCGACATACTCTTTGTAGTCGTCGTCGAAGTTGTGCTCAGACTTTCCACTACCCGCCAGTTCGCGCTGCAAGGCGGTTAGGTCGGTGTTCGGGGAGTGATACTTCAACTCCCGCGCCACCTTCGTCTGCTTGGCCTTAGCACGGCCGCGCCCCATGGCTCGACCCCCTCGCACAGAATGCGGGGCAGCCCGAAGGCGGGCCCCGATGACGTCAGGCATCTCTCGTGGCTCTTACGGTACATGGGGATGCCATCGTTCGGCACCTCGGGTCACCGTCGACCGGACCTGCGCGTTGCGGTGGTCCAGCCGTCACAAAGTGTACCGGGTAAGGGGTAGGACCCGGGGCTGGCCATGACACCGGACATACCGGCATGAACGGTGCCGATGGTCAGCTTAACGCGCGCGGCCCCCGGGGTGGAGCCGCCGCTCCACCCCCGGGTGAGCTTCACCGCAGATGAATCGCGCGCAGCCGGCCGACCTCCGCCATCCGCCGCTCGGCGAGCCGGTCCGCGGCGACCGCCGGCGGCACGCCCTCGTCGTCGGCGAGCCGGAGGATCTGCCGGGTGGTGTCGAAGATCCGGGTCGCGCGCAGCTTGGCGCGGTCGAAGTTGAAGCCGTCGATCTCGTCGGCCACCTGGATCACGCCGCCCGCGTTCACCACGTAGTCGGGCGTGTAGAGGATGCCCCGGTCCGCGAGCACCTTCTCGATGCCCGGGTGGGCGAGCTGGTTGTTCGCCGCCCCGGTGACCACCTTGGCCCGCAGCACCGGCACGGTGTCGTCGTTCAGCGCGCCGCCGAGCGCGCACGGGGCGTACACGTCGATGTCGGAGGTCACCAGCGCCGCGGTGTCGTCGACCAGGGTGACCTGCGGGTGGGTGGTGCGCGCCCACTCCTGGGCGCGCGGGCTGACGTCGGTCGCCACGACCTCGGCGCCGTCGTCGAGCAGGTGGGCGGTCAGGTACTTGCCGACCTTGCCCAGCCCGGCCACGCCGACCCGGCGGCCGGCCAGCGTCGGGCTGCCCCAGACGTGTTCGGCGGCGGCCCGCATCCCCTGGAACACGCCCCAGGCGGTGAGGATCGACGAGTCACCCGCGCCGCCGTGTTCCACGCTGCGGCCGGTCACGAAGCGGGTCTCGCGGGCGATCACGTCCATGTCCGCCACGTAGGTGCCCACGTCGCAGGCGGTGTAGTAGCGGCCGTTCAGCGACTCGACGAAGCGGCCGTACGCGCGCAGCAGCGCCTCGCTCTTGATCTGCTCGGGGTCACCCCAGATGACCGCCTTGCCGCCACCGAGGTCGAGGTTCGCCAGGGCGTTCTTGTAGGCCATGCCGCGCGAGAGGTCGAGCACGTCGGCGAGGGCGTCGGCTTCGCTGGCGTACGGGTAGAACCGGGTGCCGCCGAGCGCGGGGCCCAGCGCGGTGGAGTAGATCCCGATGATCGCCTTCAGGCCGGACTGCTTGTCCTGGCAGAACACGACCTGCTCATGCCCTGTGGAAACGGGGTCGTCGGTACTGGCGAATACGCTCATGGCTGACTCCTGTGTCGGTGAGCGCCCTTGTGGGGTGCGGAACCTGGTGGCACGCCGGCGGGATGCTGCCGGTGTCGTCGAGCCTAATATCGGCCCGAACCGTACTGTCGCGCATGTCACGCCACGGGCCCAAGGGCGGCGACGGATGGTCCCGTCTCGTGGGAGGATCGCGCCGTGCCGTCGCTCTTCGCTTCATACCTGCGCGTGTACGAGCCGCTCACCGCCTTCGACCGGGATCGGCAGTCGTACTGGCGCCGGTACGTCAGCGAGGGCCGCGCGATAGCCCCGCTGGAGGGGCCGGTACGGCAGCGGACGGCGGTGATCGAGGCGCTCGGCGCCGGCTGGACCCGGCTGCCCGACCTGCCCGACGAGGCGTACGTCCTGGAGGCCGACGACGCGCTGCTGGTCTGCCCGTGGAACCTGCGGATCCGGGTCGCCGAGGCGGCGCTGAGCGCCCGCGACGGCGTGCCCTCGGTGCTGGCCGACGCGTTCGTGCCGCCGGTGCTCGCCGGGCAGGCGAAGGCAGTGGTGGAGGACTGGCGCAGCGGGGCCCGGGTGCTGGAGCACGGGGTGCCCCGGGTGCACGAGCAGATCGCCACCTGGGGGGTGCCGCTGCGCTGGTTCGTGCTGTTCGAGGCCGGTGAGCGGCACCTGGTCACCGAGCCGGAGCGGCGGGCGCTGCGCTACCGCACGGAGATCTCCAAGGCGCGTCGCCGGGCGTCCCGGGCGCTGTCGGTGCTGCGCAAGTCGATTGGCGAGGCGCCGATCACCGAGGCGGTCGAGGAGGCGGCCCGGTGGCTGGAGGAGTTCCACCCGCGTTCCGTGGTCGAGCTGGACTACGGCGGCCTGGTGCAACTGCTGCCGGACGAGACGCTCGAGGCCGACGACTCGCCCGAGCTGGTCGCCACCGGACTGTCCGGACTGGGCCGGGGCGAGGCCGAGGAGGCGTCCGCCGCGTACGACAAGCTGGTCGCCCGCTGGCGCGCGGTGCAACTGCTGGAGCGCTGCAACTGACGCCCGGTTTGCCACACTTAGTGGCCTTGGACACGAGTGTGTCTCGTAGTTGATGCATCACGAACCGTGATCATGAGTCCGAATAAGGTAGTTTCTGCGGCATAAAAGTCGTAAAAATCGGGCATGGTTCATCCGTCCGTCTAGGGACCTTCAGCCGTTCGGCCCATGTCGGACATCGGGGACTAGCCGGACCATGGGAGACGCGTCGGCCGGCGGGACCCCGGCCGATGTCTATACATGTGGAGGAGTGACCCCGATGGCATCGCGAACGCACGAACCTGAGCCGCTACTCACACCGGCCGAGGTGGCGTCGATGTTCCGTGTCGACCCGAAGACGGTGACCCGGTGGGCCAAGGCTGGCAAGCTCAGCGCCATCCGGACCCTGGGCGGCCACCGCCGCTACCGCGAGTCGGAGGTTCGAGCTCTGCTACAGGGGCAGATCCCCCAGCAGCGCCAGGGAGACTGACGAACCGGCGTTCTCCGGCGTTCCGATCAGGGGCGGTGCCGTCGCGGCAGCGACGATCCACCGCCCTTAATCGTGTCCGGGCTCAGTCGTTTCCGGGGTCGACCCGTCCAGTACGATCCGCAGCCCCACCGTGCCGCGCTCACCCCGGCGCAGCCGGCTACCGAGCAGGCTCAGCCGCCCGATCAGCCGGTACTTCTGCTTGAGCAGGCCCCGCACCCGGTCGGTGCTCTCCGCGTCGGCGATCGTCGCGTGCCCCGGGACCGCCGCGCCGTGCGGCCGGCCGCGCACGTCGCACGGCGCCACGGTGACCCGGCCGTCCCGCCGGATGCGCTTCACCTTGCCGGAGTCGGCCACCGTCCACACCGCGAGCCCGTCGCCGTCGCGTACCGCCCACACCGGAGTCGGCACCGCCCGGCCGTCCTTGCGGAACGTGGTGAGCAGGACGTACTTCTCCGCCGCCAAGCGGTCCAGGTCGGTCACGCCGCCAAGGATACGGCGTCTCCGGCCCCCGGATAGCGTTGCGGGCATGACCGGGGAACCCGAGATCGGCGACGTGTTCGGCGAGATGATCCGCGACGCGTACGCGGTCGCCACCGGAATCGGGCCGCGCCCGATGGCCGGCGGTCGCCTGCCCCGGCCGGTCATCGAGATCATCGAACGCGACGACGGGCTCGTCAACGGCGCACCCGCCGGGCACTACCTGGACCCGCCGCAGCTGTGGCAGCCGCACGACCACCGGGCCGTGGACCGGGTACGCGGGGACGTGCTCGACGTCGGCGTCGGCGCCGGCCGGATCGCGTTGCACCTGCAGGACCGGGGCGTGCCGGTCACCGGGCTGGACACCTCGCTCGGCGCGCTGCGCGTCAGCCGCCACCGGGGCGTACGCGACCTCGTGCACGGCACCGTCGACGAGCACGCCGCCGACGGCCGCCGGTACGACACGTTCCTGCTGCTCGGCAACAACCTCGGCCTGTTCGAGGGGCGGGAACGCGCCCCGGCGATGCTCGCCGCGCTCGCCGCGCTGGCCCGCCCCGGCGCGCGGGTGATCGCCCACGGCACCGACCCGTACGGCACCACCGACCCGGTGCACACCGCCTATCACGAGCGCAACCGGCAGCGGGGCCGGATCGGCGGGCAACTGCGGCTGCGGCTGCGCTACCGCCTGCTCGGCACCGAGTGGTT
Source organism: Micromonospora sp. NPDC049151 (assembly GCF_040648395.1). Taxonomy (NCBI): domain Bacteria; kingdom Bacillati; phylum Actinomycetota; class Actinomycetes; order Micromonosporales; family Micromonosporaceae; genus Micromonospora; species Micromonospora sp. NPDC049151. The sequence continues at coordinate 116,554 of NZ_JBEZDP010000003.1, read as the reverse complement.
CGACTATCTGGTCTGCTCGCCCGAGGAGTTCGCCGGACTGGTCCACGGCTCACCGTGGCGACTGACCGACGTGGACGACACCGACCACCCCTACTACCTCGCCACGCTGGAGCTGCGGCGTTAGGAAGGGCCCCTTTCAAGCGCCTAGGCGTTAAGAAGGGGCCCTTCCTTACATGCTCAGACCTGGACGGTGGGGGTGGTCTGCTCCGGGGGCAGCCCGCCGTCGCCGTCGACCACCTCGTCCGGCGTGCCGTCCTCGTCGATGTCCACCATGGTGATGTCCACCTTGCCGTCACCGTCGGTGTCGAACTGGAACAGGTCGGCCTTGCCGTCGCCGTCGGTGTCCACCACCCACACGTCGGTCTTGCCGTCGTTGTTGGTGTCCGCGCGGAGCAGGTCAATCCGCTCGTCGCCGCGGGTCTCGACCGTCTCGGTGCTCTCCGCGCTCTCCGGTGCCTGGCTCATCTCGTTCCTTCCTTCGGCGTTGACGGCCGTCCTTACCCCGTCCGCTCCGCCCCCACGCATCCCGGCGGCCCGGCCATGCATAGGGTCGCATGCAGGAACGAGCGAGCGGACGGGCCCGGCGGCGGAGACCCCGCGCGCCCCCGCCGCGGCGAGGGGACGTCGATGAGTGGTCGTTTTGTGGTCGTCGGGGCCGGCACCATGGGCCTCGGCATCGCGTACGTGGCGGCCGGCGCCGGGTACGCGGTCGAACTGGTCGAGGTCGACCCCGCCCGGGGCGCCGAGGCACTGCGCCGGCTCGGCGAACTCTGGGACCGGGGTGTGCTGCGCGGCAAGCTGACCGAGGAGGCCGCCACCGCCAACCGGGCCCGCGTCACGCTCCGGGCCGGGCTCGCCGAGGTGGCCGAGGGCGCCGACGTGATCGTGGAGGCGGTGCCCGAGCGGCTCGACCTGAAGCGCGCCGTACTGCGCGAGGCGGAGAGCCGCCGTCCGGCGCTACTGGGCAGCAACACGTCGAGCATCCCGATCACCGACCTGGCCGCCGGGCTGGAGCGTCCCGCCGGCTTCCTCGGGTTGCACTTCTTCAATCCGGTGTGGGCGATGGCGCTGCTCGAGGTCGTGGTCGGCCCGGCCACCGCGCCGGCTACGACCGAGGCGGCCGTCGCGCTCGCCGCCCGGCTGGGCAAGGACCCCGTCGTGGTACGCGACATGCCCGGCTTCGCCACCTCCCGCCTCGGCGTCACGCTCGGCCTGGAGGCGATCCGGATGGTGGCCGACGAGGTGGCGAGCCCGGCCGACATCGACAAGGCGATGGTGCTCGGCTACCGGCACCCGATCGGCCCACTGGAGCTGACCGACCTGGTCGGGCTGGACGTGCGGCTGGACATCGCCCGCACCCTCCAGGCCGCGTACGGGGACCGCTTCGCGCCGCCGCCGCTGCTGGTCGAGATGGTCGCCGCCGGGAAGCTGGGCAAGAAGTCGGGGCAGGGTTTCTACACCTGGAAGGACGGCGTGAGGCAATGACGGGGCTGCGGATCGAGGAGCTGCCGGACCGGCTCGTGGTGACGCTGGACCGGCCGGAGAAGCGCAACGCCATCGACGCCGACCTGGTGGGCGAGCTGCACGCGGTCTGCGCCGACCTGGAGGCGCGTCCCCGGCTGCTGCTGCTCACCGGCGGGACGGCGGGCATCTTCGCCGGCGGCGCCGACATCGCTCAGCTCCGCGAACGCGGCCGGCTGGACGCGCTGGCCGCCATCAACCAGGGCGTCTTCGCCCGCATCCGGGCGCTGCCGATGCCCACCGTCGCGGCCGTCGACGGGCCGGCGCTGGGCGGCGGCGCCGAGCTGGCGTACGCCTGCGATCTCCGGGTGTGCACGGACCGCGCGGTGTTCGGCCAGCCCGAGGTGCGGCTGGGCATCCTGGCCGGCGCGGGCGCGACCTACCGGCTGCCGGCGTTGATCGGTGAGGCCCGGGCCAAGGAACTGCTGTTCACCGGCCGGCGGGTGGACGCCGAGGAGGCGCTGCGGATCGGGCTGGTGAACCGGGTGGTGGCCGAACCGGCGGAGCTGCTGCCCACCGCGCACGGCCTGCTCGACGAGATGGCGAAGGGTTCCGCGTTGGCGCTGCGGCTGACCAAGCTGGCGGTAGACGCCCCGGCGGCCGCGCACCCGCAGCTCGACCTGCTGAGCCAGGCGGTGCTGTTCGAGGACGAGGAGAAGCGCCGGCGGATGACCGAGTTCCTGGAGCGGCGCCGGTCACGCTGAGGACGGCGGGAGACGACGAGGGCCGCACCGGTGTCATCCGGTGCGGCCCTCCACGTCGGTGCGCCTCAGCGCTTGATGTCGACTCCGGCGTCGTCGAGCGCCGGGATGGCCGGCGCGGACTCGGCGAAGCCGATGAGCAGCAGCGCCTCCGGCCCGAAGGCCTTGATCTCCCTGGCGACGCCGCTGAAGTCCACTGGCGTCTTCGGGTCCGCGGGCGGCTCGTAGGTCAGCAGCTTGACCCGGTCCGCGCCGATCCCGGCCTTGTCCAGCTCGGAGCGGACGTTCTCCTGGAGGCCCTCGCCGTAGGAGTCCTTACGGGCCAGGATCGCGATCTTGCGCGGGCCGTCCCGGAGCATCACGTCGGCAAGCGCCCGGCCCTGGAGGCTGTCCGGCGGCGCGGTACGGAAGTAGAGGCCCTTGTCGTCCACGGTGCTCAGCCCGGCGTCGGTGTTCGACGGGGAGAACAGGATCCGCCCGGCGGCCACCACGTCCGGCAGCACAGCCCGGGAGATGCCGGAGCCGCCCGCGCCGATGATGACGTGGACGCCCCTGCTCACGTGAGAGGCGACGGTGACCTTGGCGATCTCCGGGTTGGTGCCGTCGTCGCCCTCGATCCACTTGACCGGCTCACCGAGCGCGCCGCCGGCGGCGTTCACCTCGCGGATCGCGAGCGCGGCGCCGGCCGCCAGCGGTGGGTACGCCAGCGCCAGGTCACCGGTCTTGGGCAGCAGCCCGCCGAGGACCAGCGGGGCGTCCTTCGCCTTGCCGTCACGCAGCTTGCGACCACGCGGCGGGGTTTTGGTGCTCGCCCCGGACTCCTCACCGGCGCCGACGAACTCGGTCTTGCTGTCGTCGATCTTCTGGTTGTCGAAGTGCCGGGTGCCGTAGCTCGCGGTGGCCGGCTCACCGGCGTCGGTGAACCCCGAACGGGTCAGCGACACGCTCCGGTACTCGATGTCCCGGCCGGCGCGGGCGAGCTGGAGGCAGGCCGCCACGTCGTCGCAGCGTTCGCCGCCGGTGGTCACGCCGACGATCTGCTTGGCGATCTCGGCCGGCGCGGTGGTGCCGGCGAGCTGGGCGGCCAGCACGCTGATCACGACCGCGTCGTAGGACTCGGCGGAGTAGAGGAAGTCGGTCAGCTTCGGGTCTACGGCGAGTAGCCGTTCCTTGAAGCTCTCCGGCAGCGGAGTGAGGGGCGTGGTGCCCTTCATCCCGTTCACCAGATCCGCCCGGTCCTTGAGTTCCGTGGCGTACGAATTGGTCATGTTGCCGTCGGTGCCGTAGAGGCGCACCTGGGTGGCGGGCGCTTCCTCCGGCTCGTCGCTCCCGCAGGCGCTCGTGGCGAGCAGGAGCGCCGCGCAGGCCATGGACAGGGCCGCGCGCGACGTGCGTGTTCTCAGCATGGTCGTCCTTCCTCCGGCGAAGGTCCGCTGCGCACCTTAGCGTGCTCGTGCGGCACGCGGGACTGTGGAGTCGGCTGCGTCGGCACCCCGACGGCGGGGGTCACTCTGCGTGCTCAACGGGCTGTTTCCGGGTCACCGCTTGACCCCCGGCGATACTGTTCCGCGGGTGAACGACGAAGCACAGCAGACGCTCGACGACGCGACCGCCGTGCTCCGTTCGGCCCTCGCCGGGGACGGCGCCGGGGTGGTGGGCACGTTCGACGCGGTGGTGGACCGCTCCGGCCTCGCCGGGGCGTACGGAGTGGCGTGGTGCCTCGCCGCGACCATGCTCGGCGACGACGCCCCGGCCGGCGGCGCCGCCCTCGACTTCCCCGGCATCGACCAGGCCGACTACGACACGCGGTGGGTGGCCCGCTTCGTCAGCGCGTGCGCCAACGACGACGCGGACACCGGCGAGGCGTTGTTCGGGGCGGCGGCGGCCGACGGGCTGCTGCCCGACTGCCTCCTCACCCTCGCCGGCTCGACGATCGCCACGCTGCGCAGCCGGTCGGACTGAGCCCGCCGCGCGGCCCGTCGCCCCGGCTGTGGTAGCTCTGGGTGCATGTCCGAGGCGATGCTCAGCAAGGTGCGCAAGCTGCTCGCCCAGGCCGAGGACCCGGCCTGCACGCCCGCCGAGTCGGCGGCCTTCATGGCCAAGGCCACCGAGCTGATCGCCCGCTACGGCGTCGACCGGGCGTTGCTCGCCGCGCGCGATCCGGCGGTCGACCCGGTGGGTGACCGGACCGTCGAGGTGGTCGCACCGTACGCGCGGGACAAGGCCGGCCTGCTCGCGGCGGTCGCCGAACCGCTGCGCTGCCGATGCGTACGCCGCCGGCAGGGCAACGGCTTCGTCATGCACCTGTTCGGCTTCGCCAGCGACCTGGAACGGGTCGAGCTGCTGTTCACCTCGCTGCTGGTGCAGGCCGCGCACGGGCTCGCCGGTGCTGCCGTACCGGCCGGGGAGCATCCGGCGGCGTTCCGGCGTACCTGGCTGGCCGGGTTCGCGTACGTCGTCGCGGAACGACTGCGCGCGGCCGAGAACAAGGCGGTGGCGGAGGCGGGCGGGCCCTCGACGGCGCTGGTGCTCGCCGACCGCTCCGATCGCGTCCAGCACCGGGTCGCCGAGGCGTACCCCCGGTTGCGCACCGCCCCGCGACGGCGGCTGGCGGGCGGTGGCTTCGGTTCCGGCGCGGACGCCGGCCGCCGGGCCGACCTGGGCGGCACCGGCGTGGCCGGCACCGGCGCGGCGCCGGGCATCGCCGGCTGACCCGGTGCGCCCGCTCGGCGCGGGTCAGGCGGCGGTGGTGCGGGCGACCGTCGCCAGGTAACGGCAGAGCAGTTCGTGCCAGCCGGCGGTGAGCGCCTCGCGGTAGCCCTCGGCCGCCGTGCCGTGCCTGTCGAAGTAGCGGTGCTCGACCTCCACCCGGGTGTGCTCCGGGCCGTCGGAGTGGAACAGCACCTCCACCTCGCTGGCCCGCGCCGGATCCGGCACCGGCACCCGATCCGGGCCGATCTGCCAGGTGAACACCAGCCGCCGGGGCGGATCCCAGGTCAGCACGCGACCCCAGTCGTTGCGGAAGCCGTACGGCCCGATCTCGTAGAGCATGCCGCCGGCCCGCGGTTCGATGCCGATCGCGGTGAGCGCCTCCGGACCGGACCAGGTGTATTCCCGCACCCACCAGTCGGCCAGCGCGCCGGTGAAGACGGCGTACGCCCGCTCGGCGGAGGCCGGGACGAGCAGGTTGCTGCGGAGGGAGAAGCGGTCGGATTCCTGCCGGACCTCATCCGGATCGGCCATCTCCTGTCCCATAGGTCCGGACCATACCGGCTCATGTCTCGGTGTGCAGCTTCCGAGGCGGCCGCTTCCGGACACCGGGAACTCCGTTTTCCGACAGCGCTGAGTGGTGGGACAGGCGCTCTGCGCGAAGGGCGGCGGATGCCGTACCGCAAAGCGGGTAAGCGCCGCCGACCGGACCGATGGGGGAGAGCGGGGAGCATGACCGACAGCCGAGCCACCGAACCAGTTCCGGATCCCGGCCACGAGCGGCCCGACTCGCCGGGCGGTTACGAGTCGGAGCCGGACGTCCTGCTCGACGTGCCGGAACTGACCGTCGACGAGATCCGGCTCGCGGTGGACGGGCTCGACGCCGACCTGTCGCTGCGCGCCCGGCTGGCCGACCTGCTCCAGATCGACGCCGGAGTGCGGGTACACCTGAAGGGCGTCGAACTCGACGTCACCGGGGTGAGCGCCGAGGCGCTGCTCAAGGTGCGGCTGGAGAAGCTGGTGCGGATCCTGGACCGGGCGCTGACCACCATCGACCGCAACCCGCAGCTGATCGACGCGCTGGCCCGCTCGGCCACTGCCACCCTTGACGACGTGCACCGGCCCACCGCGCCGGTGGTCGACCAGACCGGGCGTACGCGGGCCGCGGCCCGCGAGGTGGTCGAGCGCACCGGTCGGGCGCCGGTCGATCGGGCCGGTCCCGCGGTCGCCGATCGGTCGGGGCCCGCAGTGCCGGACGCCGGTGCCCGGCGGCCGGAGCCGTCACCCGGTGCCGGGGAGGAAAAGGCGGGGTCCGGGTCGGTGCCGGGCCCGCCGGCCGGCCGCCCCACCGAGAAGAAGCGCGGTCCGGAGCACTCCGGCCAGCCCGCGAGCGCCGCCGCCGAGGCGGCACAACTGGCGGGACAGGCCGGACAGGCACTGCGGCAGGCCGGCCGGAGCGTCTGGGAGGCGATCCAGGGCAACCCCACCCAGAACCGCCAACCCCCCAAACCCTGACCCCCACCCCGTTCCGGCCCCGCCCTTCGCCCCCGGCCCCCGCCGCCCTCGTTCCGGTGATCAAGGAGTTTGTGTCCGGCTCACCGGCTCCGGCTGACGCAAACTCCTTGATCAACATACTTGTTTCGACGGTTCTCTAGGTTGACAGCCTTCGAAACAGGCGGCAAGGTTGACCCTGCTTCGACAGAAATCTAGATAAGGAGCGCCCATGTCCCGCGTTCAGCTCGCCCTACGCGTGTCCGACCTCGAAGGATCGGTGGCCTTCTACAGCAAGCTGTTCGGCGTCGAGCCGGCAAAGCGCCGCCCCGGCTACGCCAACTTCGCGGTGGAGAACCCGCCGCTGAAGCTCGTACTCCTCGAAGGTGAGCCCGGCCTGCCGACGGTGATGGACCACCTCGGGGTCGAGGTGGCCACCACCGAGGAGGTGAACGCGGCCACCAACCGGCTCACCGAGTCCGGCCTGATCACGCTGGAGGAGAACGACACCGAGTGCTGCTACGCGCTCCAGGACAAGGTCTGGGTACGCGGCCCCGGCGACGAACGCTGGGAGGTCTACACGGTCAAGGCCGACTCGCCGCAGCTGGAGAAGGTGGCCGAGAGCGCCTGCTGCGCCTCGGACACGGCGGAGCAGCCCGCCGCCGTGTGAGCCGGATGCGGCGTGGTCCCCACCGGCCCGTCCGCCGGTGGGGACCGGCCCGATGGCGAGTGGTCTGGGCGATGGCTTACCCGTACTTGAGCCGCTGAGCGGCTCGCGTTTCGCCCTGATCGCGAATTCCCCGACCCGACCGGCGACTTACCGTGCCTCGGCGAACTTCAGCCGTTCGAAGCCCTCGACGTAGACGAACCGCGTCCCGTCGGGCGAGAAGCTCGGGTGATGCGCGCGCTCACCGTCGGCGATCCTCGTCTTCCTGCCGCTGCCGACATCGACCGACCAGACCCCGCCCACGTGGTCCGTCGCGACGGCGGCGATCACCGACCGGCCGTCCGGCGACACCGCCAGGTCGGCGAGGCCGGGGAGCTTCGTGACGAACCGGGCTGTGGCCGAGCCGACGTCCCACTCGGTCAGGTGCCAGGTGAGGTCGTCCGGACTCACCTCGGGCGGCAGCGGCAACCTGCCGAGGGAGTCGGGTGCGGTGATGAAGAACAGCCGCTCACCCAGCGCTGCGGGCGACCGTGCCAGCACCGTCGACTCGCAGTCCGTGTCACCGCCGCTGGGATTGAAGGTCAGTCCGCCCACCGTCACCGGAGAGCCGAACTCGTACGCCTTCCCGTCGGCGAGCAGCTGGACGCCGCCCGGACCGCACTCTCGGGGCGCCTGCACATATCCCCCGCCGCCACCGTTCACGAGTGCGGCACCGGCGAGGAAGCGCGTCGACGCCAGAGGCTCGAACGTCTTGTCGGCGGGCGAGTAGCTCAGCAGCTCCGTTCGGTCCCAGCCGCATTCGAGGGCCAGCCCGAGGTCGCCGCCCGGGCCGGCGAAGAGGAAGCTGAACAGGCCCGCTTCGCAGGCGGACACCGCTGGGGCGCGTGTGAGAACGGCTTCCTCGGCGCTCCCGTCGGGCCGCTGCCGCCACACCTCGGCCTGGTCCGAGCCCGAGGTCGAGGTCACCTCCCGTAGGTAGTAGACCCAGCCATCGGTGGACCAGACCGGATGGAACAGGGAGACGGAGTCCAGGAGCCCCGAGATCCGGCCACAGCCGCCGAGCAGCACCACGGCGAGGACGAGGACCGGCGTGAGGGCCGTACGCAGCGCACGCACAGGCGACCTTCCGGTGGCGTTCGGTCCGCCGCTCGGCGGGCCCGCTCACCCTAGACGCGGGACGTGCGGCGCGAGTACCCGTTCCACGTTCCGGAGCACCCGGCCGAGTCCATCAAGCGGCCGGGCTGCGACTCCCGATGCGGCTGTCGCGCATCGAGCCGGCGCGAGGGCTCGATTGCAGAGAGTAGTTGTGGCTTCCTGGGGCCGCAAAGCAGAACGCCGACCCGCGTCTCCGCTGGTCGGCGTTCCTGTAGCCCGGCGAAAGGCTATGTGGCCAGGGGCGGGGTCGAACCGCCGACCTTCCGATTTTCAGTCGGACGCTCGTACCAACTGAGCTACCTGGCCGTGGTGCTCGGCACATGCTACCGCACGGGCCGATACGCAGAACGCCGCGCATCGAGCTGCGCGGCGTCAGCGCTTGCGGTCCTGACGGGACTTGAACCCGCGACCTCCGCCTTGACAGGGCGGCGAGCACTCCAACTGCTCCACAGGACCTGGCTGGTGTTGCATCCGGCGCGAGCCGGACCGTGCCCCCAACGGGATTCGAACCCGTGCTACCGCCTTGAAAGGGCGGCGTCCTGGGCCGCTAGACGATGAGGGCGGCCCCGCCATCATTGCACACTCGCAACTTCAAGCGGACTTGCTCCCATCCGGCCCCGCCGGAGGCAGGAGAAGCATATGTCATGCCTGCGCGGACGACCAAACCGGTATCGGCCTGACCGGGGAGTCGGACAAAACCGCAGTTCAGCGCGGTAGGGCGATGCCGTACCGCCGCTTGATGTCCGGGATCAGGTGCCGGCAGGCGGCCATCGTCTGGGCCCGGTCGCCGCCCGCGTCGTGCATCAGCACGACCGAGCCGTGCCGGGTGGCGCCCGTCACCCGCTTGATGATCGTCTTCGCCGGTGGGTGGTCCCAGTCCTGCGGGTCGACGCTCCAGTGCAGTGGGCGCAGGCCCATCTGCCCGGCGATCGTGACCTCCTCGGCCGTCCAGCGGCCGCCCGGCTGGCGGAACCAGGTGATCGGCGCCTTCGGTGCGGCGGCGTGGATGGCCTGGTTGGTCCGCTCCAGGTCGGACCGGATCTCGGCCGGGGAGCGCCGGCCCAGGTTCACGTCGTGGTGCCAGCTGTGGTTGCAGAGCTGGTGGCCCTCCCGGGCGATCCGGGCCACCAGCTCCGGGTAGCGCTTGGCCTGCTTGCCGACGACGCAGAAGGTGGCCTTCACCCCGGCAGTCCGGAGCTGGGCCAGGATCTGCGGGGTGTAGCGCGGATCCGGCCCGTCGTCGAAGGTGAGCGCCACGCCCTTGCTCCCGCTGGCCCGGTGCAGGCCCGCCGGCAGCTTCTTCGGCAGCGGGCGCAGCTTCGGCTTCGCGGGGGTGTGGGTCGGTGAGGGCTTCGTCACCGGCGCCGGTGAGGGCGACGCCGAGGCCGACGGCGGTGCGGCGGCCTTCTCGGGTGACTTGCCGGGATCGCCGCAGCCGGTGACGAGGAGTACCAGGCCCAGGGCGAGCGCCGACAGGGCGCGTGGACGCATTCGTCGCTCCCGGAGGGGTCGGGGTCAGACGGACTTTCCGACCGTAGTGGACGCCGCCCCGGAACGGGAGAGGGGTTCAGCTTGTCGTCGACTGGTCCAGCGAGTCCCGTACCGCCACGGCCAGCGACAGCGCCTCGGCCAAACCGACCGGCCGGACCACGCCGGCCGGCAGCGAGTCGGCCCGCCAGCCGGGCCCGGCGGCGAGCACCAGCAGCGGCCGGCGCGGCACCGCCAGCAACGCGCTGAGCTGGCACGGGTCGGCGGTCGCGCGGATGTGCGACCACAGCACCACAGCCGCCGGCCCGGTCCGGTTGACGGCCTCGACCAGGGCCGGCACCGGCACCCGGGCGCCGAGCATGCGATAACTCACACCGGCCTCGGCCAGCGCGGCGCCGAGCGCCTCGAGCGGCAGCGAGTGCTGCTCCTCGTCGGCGCAGGAGAGCAGGATCCGGGGCGGCCCGGTGGTCCGGTAGGCCCACGCCACTGTGGCGAACGCCTCGGACACGCAGCGGGACATGAGGTGTTCCACCTCGATCAGCGCGGAGGTGGCGGCGTGCCGCTCCCCGATGCCGGCCAGCACCGGCCGCAGCAGCCCCTCCCACGTCGCCACCACTCCGTCGGCGGCCAGCGCGTCGGCGATGGTCTGGCTGATGGTCACCGAGTCCAGCCGCATCGCGGCACGGGCCAGCCCACGCGCCGCCGGCCCGGCCCGGCCGACCGGGATGGTGGTGCCGCCGCCGTCGCGTACCGTCGAGACCCGTGCCTTGAGGCCGAGCCGCTCCGGCGGCAGCACGGCCGGCGCCTGCCGGGCCCAGCGGGCCGCCTCGGCGGGCGCGACCCCCTCGGCGGTCAGCCGGCGCATGATCTCCAGCCGGGCCAGGTCGGCGGGCGTGTAGCGCCTGTGGTGGCCCGGTATGTGCTCGCTGGGACCGAGGCCGTAGCGCTGGTGCCAGGTGCGCAGCGTGGTGACCGCCACGCCCAGACGGCGTGCGACGGCCCCCGCGCTCAGCGCCTCATCGGCCACCCGACCGCTCCGGTGCCTCGGTGGCCGGTACACCCGGCCGGGACGCGTCGGTCGGGTGCAGCAGCCGGTTGACCACGCCGCCCAGCCACGGGGCGTACTCGCGCGGGTGGGCGTCCAGGTCGGCCACCACCGCGCCGGGGTCGACCCAGCGCAGGCCGGCCACCTCGTCCGGGTCGGGCCGCGTGGCCAGGTCGGCGGGTACGTCGGCGCGCAGCACGTGGTCGTACTCGAACTCGACCCGGCCGGTCGCCGGGTCCTCGGCGTAGTAGAGGTAGACGCCGACCTCGGTGAGGTCGACCGGGTCGATGCCGAGTTCCTCGGCGAGCCGCCGGTTGGCGGCCTCGGCCGGCGACTGGCCGGGCAGCGGGTGCCCGCAGCAGGAGTTCGCCCAGCGCAGCGGGAACCGCGTCTTGACCGGGGCCCGCTGCTGCAACAGCACCCGCCCCTCGGGGTCGACGAGGAGCACCGAGAAGGCGCGGTGCAGCCGCCCGGGTGGTTGGTGCGCGGCGGCGACCGTGGTCTCGCCGAGCACCCGCCCGTCGTCGTCGACCAGCTCGACCAGGTGGGTCTCCCGCTCGCTCACGACATCGCCCCGGTGACCCGGGCGGCGGCGAGCTTGCCGCTGATCAGCACCATCGGCACGCCGACGCCCGGCTGGGTGCCGGAGCCGACGAACACCACGTTCTCCAGGGACCGGTGCAGGTTGGCGGGGCGGAACGGGCCGGTCTGGAAGAGGCTGTGCGAGGCGGCGAACGGCGTGCCGGCGGCCATGCCCTGCGCCTCCCAGTCGGCCGGGGTGACCGCCCGCATCACCTCGATGCCGTCGCCGAACCCGACGTAGCCGCGCTCCTCCAGCGTGCCGACGAGCTGTTCGGCGTACCGGTCGGTGAGGTCGCCCGGCCAGTCGAACGGCGCCCGTTCCAGGTTCGGTACCGGGGCCAGCACGTAGTAGGCGTGCCTTCCGGCCGGCGCGACCGACGGGTCGGTGCGGCTCGGGTTCGTCACCAGCAGCGACGGGTCGGTCATCAGCTCGCCTCGGCGGATCACCTCGTCGAACGTGCCCTTCCAGGAGCGCCCGAAGTGGATGTTGTGGTGGGCGATCTTGCCATAGCCCTGCGTCGAGCCGATGTGCAGCACCACGCAGGACGGCGAGTAGGTGAGCTTGCGCTGCCGGCTGGGCGGCAGCAGGTCCTGGTAGGCGACCGGCAGGTCCGGGTTGAGCACCACAGTGTCGGCGGGGACGAAGTCGCCGTCCGCGGTGACGACGCCGGTGGCGCGGCCGTTGGCGGTCTCCACCCGGGTCACCGTGGTGCCGTACCGGATCTGCACGCCGTGCTTCTCGGCGGCGCCGGCCATGCCGCGCGAGACCGCGTGGATGCCGCCGCGCGGGAAGCACACCCCGGCCACCGAGTCGAGGTACGCGATGACCGCGTAGATCGCCAGCGCGTCGTGCGGCGACAGACCCGCGTACATGGCCTGGAAGGAGAAGATCCGCTGGGTACGCGGGTCGCGGAAGAACTGGTTGATCTTCGTCTGGAGTCGCCGGAACGCGCCGTTGGCGAACAGCTTCAGCAGGTTGCCGGTGATCAGGTCGGTCGGCGCGTCGAGGTTGCGCTCGATGAAGTCGGCCCGTTCCCACTGCCACAGGTTGCGGGCGTAGTCGACGAAACGCAGGTAGCCGTCCGCCTCCCGGGGCCCGCAGACCCGGGCGATCTCGGCGGCCATCCGGGTGGTGTCGGTGATGACGTCGAGCGTCGACCCGTCCGGGTAGTACGCGCGGTAGGCCGGGTCGAGCGGGGTCAGGTCGAGCCAGTCGGTCAGCTCCTCGCCCACCGCGCCGAGCGCCTCGGCGATCAGGTCGGGCATGGTGAGGACGGTCGGGCCGGTGTCGAACTCGTACCCGTCGACGCTTAGCCGCCCGGCGCGCCCGCCCGGCACCGGCTCGCGTTCCAGCACCGTCACCTGCCGGCCGCTGCCGGCCAGGTGCAGCGCGCAGGCCAGTCCACCCAGCCCGGCGCCGACCACTACCACCCGGTCGGTCCGTCCCTTGACGGTACGCATTCCGGCCCCCTTGCTCACGAAGTTGCTCATCATGCCCGCCGCGCCGTGGCGGCGGTGGCGAGACCGGTCAGCGCCGTGCGCGCGGTCTCATCGATCGGTGCGGTGTCGAGCGCGGCGAGTGCGTCGGTGACCCGGTCGGAGATCATCCGCTCCACCCGGGCCGCGGCCCCGGTGTCCCGGACCACGTCGGCGAGCCGGTCCACCTCGTGGTCGGCGGTGACCGAGCCGGCCCGGTCCAGGGCCCGGCGCTGCGCCGGGTCGGCGAGCTGCCGGGCCAGCATCAGCAGGGCCGTCGGCTTGCCGGTCCGCAGGTCGTCCCCGGCCGGCTTGCCGGTGGTCTCCGGGTCGCCGTAGACGCCCAGCAGGTCGTCGCGGAGCTGGAACGCCTCGCCGACGGCCAGGCCGTACCTGGTGTACGCGGCGATGAGCGGGTCGTCCGCGTCGGCGCCGGCCAGGCAGGCGCCGAACAGCAGTGGACGCTGGACGGTGTAGCTGGCGGTCTTGTACCGGGCCACCCGCAGTGCCCGGTCGACGGTCCAGCTCGCCGGGTCGTTCTCGCCGAGCACGTCCAGGAACTGCCCGGCGACCGTCTCCACCCGCATCTGGTCGTAGCAGCGGCGTACGTCGAGCAGCCGGTCCGCCGGGACTGCCGCGTGTGCCATGAGCCGGTCGGCCCACACCATGCAGAGGTCGCCGATGAGGACGGCGACGGCTTCGCCGTACCGGTCGGGGTCGCCGGTGTGTCCGGCGGCCCGGTGCCGGGCGGCGGCGGCCCGGTGCGCGGTGGGCAGCCCGCGCCGGGTGTCGGAGGCGTCCATCACGTCGTCGTGCACCAGCGCGAACGTGTGCAGCAGTTCGAGCGCGGACAGCGCCGGGAGCACCGAGCACAGCGGCTCCTCCCCGCCGACCACACCCCGCCATCCCCAGTACGCGAACGTGGGGCGGACCCGTTTGCCGCCGGCCAGCACGCAGTCGCGTGCCGTCGCGGCGAAACCACCCATCGCTGCGTCGATCTCGGTGAGCGATTCGACCTCCGCGGCCAGGAACGCCGTGAGCGTCTCATCGACTCCTTTGATCAGGTCTTTCGTGAACGCGGCCAGTACGCCGCGGACCGGATCGTCCGTCGCCCCGGGCTGAGCCGGCGCGACGCGGAGCGCGTTACCCGCAACTGCGTCGTTGGCCATGTGGGCGAGCGTACCCTAGGGTTACGAGTTGCGTCGATTGCTGCGTCGAAACTGAGGAGGGCCGATGGACACGGATCTGACCGCTGCCTATGACCGTTGCCGCGAGCTGCACCGCCGTCACGGCCGTACCTACTATCTCGCCACCCGGCTGCTTCCCGCCTGGAAACGGCGGCATGTGCACGCCCTGTACGGCTTCACCCGCTACGCGGACGAGATCGTCGACCGCACCGAGGACCTGCCGCCGGCCGAGCGCGCCGCCCGGCTGCGCGAGTGGTCGGATCGATTCGTGGCCGGGCTGCGCGGTGCGTCGGTCGACGACCCGTTGCTTCCCGCGGTGCTGCACACCATCGCCGTGTTCGACCTCGACCGCGACGACTTCGCGTCGTTCCTGCGCAGCATGGCGATGGACCTGACGGTCATGTCGTACCCGACCTACGACGACCTGCTCGACTACATGGAGGGTTCGGCCGCCGTCATCGGCACCATGATGCTGCCGATCCTGGGCAGCTCCGACCCGGCCGCCGCCCGCGAGCCCGCCCGTCAGCTCGGCTTCGCGTTCCAACTCACCAACTTCATCCGGGACGTCGCCGAGGACCTCGACCGGGGCCGGACCTACCTGCCCGACGAGGACCTGGCCAAGTTCGACGTCACCCGTGACGACCTGCTCGCGGCAAAGGCCGCCGGCCGCACCACGCCACGTATCCGCGAGCTGATCGAGTACGAGGTGACCCGCGCCCAGGCCCACTACGTCGCCGCCGCGCCGGGCATCCCGCTGCTCCACCCCGCCTCGCAGGCGTGCATGCGCACCGCGTACGCGCTCTACGGCGGCATCCTCGACGAGGTGGCCGCGCAGGACTACGACGTCTTCGTCCGCCGGGCCCTGGTGCCGCAGCGGCGGCGGATGGCGGTGGCCGCGCGGGCGCTGCTCACCCCGTCCGGCACGCCGGTGCGGGTGCCCGGCCCGGCACTGGAACCGGCCCTGGCCGGATGACCGGCCGCACGGCCGTCGTGCTGTTCACCCGTGACCTGCGGGTGCACGACCACCCGGCGCTCGCCGCCGCCTGCTCCGCGTTCGACCGGGTGGTGCCGCTCTACGTGCTCGACCCGGCGCTGCGGAAGCTCTCGCCGAACCGCACCCGGTTCCTGCACCAGAGCCTGGCCGACCTGCGCGAGGCGCTGCGCAGGCGCGGTGGCGACCTGGTGATCAGGCGCGGCGACCCGGTGGCCGAGACGGTGAGGCTGGCCCGGAAGGTGGGCGCCGAGGGCGTCGGGCTCTCCGCCGACGTGAGCCGCTACGCCCACCGTCGGGAACGCCGCCTGCGCGCCGAGTGCGAGCGGCACCGGATGTTCCTGCGCCTGTTCCCCGGCCTGACCATCGTCGAGCCGGGCGCGCTGCGCCCCGGCGGCGGCGACCACTACCGCGTCTTCAGCCCCTACTTCCGGGCCTGGCAGGGCGTGCGCCTGCGGGACGAACTGGCCGCGCCGAAGCGGGTCCGGCTGCCCGACGGCCTCGACCCCGGCCGGTTGCCGGACCCACCGAAGGGCGACAGCCCGGATGCCGCCGTCGGCGGCGAGGCCGTCGCCCGGCGCCGGCTCACCGCCTGGCTGCCCACCCTCGATCGGTACGACGACATCCACGACGACATGGCCGGCGACGAGACCTCGCGGCTCAGCCCGTACCTGCGCTTCGGCTGCGTCTCGCCACTGGCCGTGGCGAACCGGGCCGGCGACCGGGACGGGCCGTTCGTCAGGCAGCTCTGCTGGCGCGACTTCTACCACCAGGTGGTGGCCGGTTTCCCCGACCTGTCCACGGTCGCCTACCGGCGCGGCGCGCGGGAGGACTGGCGCGACGACGCGCACGCGTTCGACGCCTGGGTCGAGGGGCGGACCGGCATGCCGATCGTGGACGCCGGCATGCGCCAGCTGCGCGCCGAGGGCTGGATGCACAACCGGGCCCGGCTGATCACCGCCGGCTACCTGACCAAGCACCTCGGGCTGGACTGGCGGCCCGGCCTGGAGGTCTTCTTCCGCCGGCTGCTCGACGGCGACCGGGTCAACAACTCGGGCAACTGGCAGTGGGTGGCCGGCACCGGCAACGACACCCGGCCGTACCGCGGCTTCAACCCGGTACGGCAGGCCGAGCGCTACGACCCCGACGGCGCGTACGTGCGACGCTGGGTGCCCGAGCTGGAGCCGGTGGCGGGCAAGGCGGTGCACCAGCCGTGGCGGCTGCCCGACGAGACCCGCCGCACGCTCGACTACCCGCCGCCGCTGGAGGTGCCCGGCGCCGACCCGGTCTGGCTCCGCTGAAGCCGCCCGCTGGCTCGCGCGGACGGAAAGCGCCGCGTAGGTCGTCGCCCGCGCACGATACGAACGCCGCCGGCGCGGACCTCCGTGCCGGCAGGGCCGTCGGCCTGCTGCGACAACGGCACGAGCGCTGCTGCAAGGCCGGGTGGTGGCGCGGCTGCGCGGCGCGTCGGGGCTCGGCTTCCTCGGTGACTGCCAGTGATGCGTGCCCTGCCGAAACCTTCCACCTCCGATCCCCTTTGCTCTGCAGCCATATCCGCAGCGGTCGCGGAGCGTGATCACCTCCGCCCCGCGCGGTTTTCGGACCTGCGAGGAAATCCCTGCTCAGGGCGGTGCTGCGTCGATGGCTGCAGAGCAAAGTCGGAAAAGGGACCGCAGGGCCGCCCGGCCAGCCGAATGCGCTGTGTGACGATGCCCAGATGTCACCGAACGTGACGGTCGGTCAGAGGCAAAAGTGCAGCACCTCGGTCAGCTCCTCCACCCGGTCGTGGTCGGCGAGCCGCGCTGTCGCGTACGCGAAGGTGTAGCGCCGCCCGGGGTCGGCCCAGGCGCTGCTGCCGCCGATTCCGCCCATGCCCCAACTGCCGTCCGGCTCCCACTGCATGCCGAGCGTCCAGTTCACCGGCCGCTCCAGCAGCAGGTCCGGGCCGGAGTACTGCACCCGCGTCGCCTCCGCGACCAGTTCCGGGCTGAACAGGCGTACCCCGTCCAGGGTGCCGCCGGCGAGCAGGCCCGCGTACAGCCGGGCGAGCCCGGCGGCGGTGGCGTGCAGGTTCACCGCCGGGATCTCGGCGGCCCGCCACAGGTCGCTGTTCACCATCGCCACGTCGCGCCCGCCCGGCGGATTGTCCAGCGCACGCGCCCACAGCGAGCCCGGCTCGCCGCCCGCCCGGTCCGGCCAGGCCGGATCGCCGTACGACAGGTCGGCGCACCGGCGGCGGTCGGCGGCACCCAGGCCGAACGCCAGGTCCAGGCGCCACGGGCCGGCGATCTCCTCGGCCAGGAACCGGCCCACCGAGCGCCCGTCCACCCGGCGGACCAGCTCGCCCACCAGGTGCCCGTACGTCCAGGCGTGCTCGGCCGCGACGGTGCCCGGCGTCCACTCCGGCTCGGCCGTCGCCAGGTCGGCGCAGAGCAGGTCCCAGTCGGCGATCGCTTCGGCGGGCCGGGGCACCGGGAAGGCGGGCAGCCCGGCCGTGTGGGCGAGCACCTGCCGCACCGTGGCCGGGGCGCGGAATCCCGGCCAGTACGCGGACACCGGCGCGTCCAGGTCGACCCGGCCCCGGTCGACGAGCAGCAGCAGGCAGAGCGCCACCACCGGCTTGCCGGTCGAGTAGACGTCGACCAGTGTGTCCGGCCGCCACGCGCGGTCCGCCCCCGCCGCCGGGACGACCGCGCCGGGCGGGACCTCCGCCGACGTGCCGCCCACCAGGTCGATCACCGGTACGCCGTCGTGCCACACCGCCAGCGACGCGCCGGTCTCCCGGCCGGTGGCGAACAGGTCGTGGAAGCAGTCCCGGACCGGGGCGAAGCGCGCGTGCATGCGGCCACGGTAGGCGGTCGCCCTCGTCAGCGGCGCGGGAATTCGGGCCCGGTGCGGTGGCCGGTGTCCCGAACGTACGGAATGCTTGCGGAATGGCGGAGCCGGAGCTGGTGGATGTGGTCGTTGTCGGGCTCGGCGTCGGCGGCGAGGAGGTGGCCGGGAAGCTCGCCGAGGCCGGCCTCACAGTGGTCGGCATCGAACGGGACCTGGTCGGCGGCGAGTGCCCCTACTGGGGGTGCGTGCCGAGCAAGATGATGATCCGCGCGGCGAACGCGCTGGCCGAGGCGCACCGGGTGAACGAGCTGGCCGGCTCCGCCCAGGTGCGGCCCGACTGGGCGCCGGTGGCGAAGCGGATCCGGGCCGAGGCCACCGACACCTGGGACGACAAGGCGGCGGTGGACCGGTTCACCGGCAAGGGCGGCCGGTTCGTCAGGGGCAGCGGGCGGCTCGACGGCCCGAACCGGGTACGCGTCGGCGACCAGGTCTTCGAGGCGCGCTACGGGGTGGTCCTCGGCACCGGCACCCGGCCGTCGGTCCCGCCGATCGACGGGCTGGCCGACACGCCGTACTGGACGAATCACCAGGCCATCGAGGTCGAGGAGCTGCCCGCGTCGCTGCTGGTGCTCGGCGGCGGCGCGATCGGGCTGGAACTCGCGCAGGTCTTCGCCCGGTTCGGCGTCCGGGTGACGGTCATCGAGGCGGCCGACCGGGTGCTCGCCGTCGAGGAGCCGGAGGCGTCCGCGCTCGCCGCCGACGCGCTGCGCGCCGACGGGGTGGAGATCCACACCGGGGTCAGGGCCGGCCGGGTCGGCCACGACGGCGGCGCGTTCACCGTGTACGCCGACGGCGCCGAGTTCACCGGCGAGAAGCTGCTCGTGGTGACCGGCCGCAGGGCACACCTGGAGGAGCTGGGCCTGGACACGGTCGGGGTGGACGCCGGACAGCGCTACCTGCCGGTGAACGACCGGATGCACGTCACCGGCGGGATCTGGGCGGTCGGCGACCTCACCGGCGAGGGCGCGTTCACCCACATCGCCATGTACCAGGCCGGCATCGTGGTGGCCGACGTACTCGACCACATGCGGCGTACCAGGGGCGGCCCGGACGCCAGCGGCACCGCGAGTGTCGTCGGCGGCGCGGCCGGGGTGGTCAGCGCGGTCGGCGGCGCGATGAGCGCGGGCGGCTCGACCGCAGCGCCCGGCAGCGTCCCGGTCGCCGACTACCGGGCGCTGCCCCGGGTCACGTTCACCGACCCCGAGGTCGGCGCGGTAGGCCTCACCGAGCAGCAGGCCCGCGAGCGCGGCGTCAACGTCCAGGTCGGATACGCCGACCTCACCTCGTCGGCCCGCGGCTGGATCCACAAGACCGGCAACGCCGGGTTCATCAAGCTGATCGCCGACGCCGACCAGGGCGTCCTCGTCGGTGCCACCTCGGCCGGGCCGGCCGGTGGTGAGGTGCTCTCCGCGCTCGTCGTGGCGGTGCACGCGGCGGTGCCGATCAGCCAGCTCCGGCACATGATCTACGCGTACCCGACGTTCCACCGCGCCATCGAGGACGCGTTGCGCGCGCTGAAGTGACGCCTCAGCCGGCCGGCGCACCGTGCCGGCCGGCCCCGGCGGCGAACCGGCCGGCGCCGCGTACCCCGTCCGCCGCCAGTGACTCCAGACCGTAGGCCAGCTCGGCCGCCATCGCCTCCGGCTCCGGCAGCCCCGCGCCGTCGAGCACCGCGGCCCGGTCGTTGCGCAGGCACGTCTGCGGAGACCGGGCGATCCCGGCGGCCAGCTCCTCGGCCGCCGCGCGGGCCTCACCCGGCGCGACCAGCCGGTTGACCAGACCCATCGCGTACGCCTCGTCGGCGCCCACCGGACGGCCGGTGAGGATCAGGTCCATCGCGCGGCTCTCGCCGATCAGCCGGGGCAGCCGGGCCGTCCCGCCGTCGATCAGCGGTACGCCCCACCGGCGGCAGAACACGCCCAGCGTGGCGTCCGACTCGGCGACCCGCAGATCGCACCAGAGTGCCAGCTCCAGCCCGCCGGCGACCGCGTACCCGGAGATCGCGGCGATCACCGGCTTGGACAGCCGGATCCGGGTGGGGCCCATGGGCCCGTCGCCGTCGGACTCGACGCGGTTGCCGCGTGGCGTGCCGACGGCCTTGAGGTCGGCGCCGGAGCAGAACGTGCCGCCCGCGCCCCAGAGCACGGCGACCGCCGCGTCCGGGTCGGCGTCGAACGCGCGGAACGCGTCGGCGAGCGCCCGGGCGGTCGGCCCGTCCACGGCGTTACGTGCCCCGGGCCGGTCCAGGATCACAGTGGTCACGGCACCGGCGTGCTCGACGCGTACCCCCATGGGCTCAGCATGCCCGCGACGCACCTGCGAGGGAATTCCCGGGGCGTCCGGTTTGGGGGCTCTCCTGCCGGGAAGTCGGAACGGGTGCGCGAACTACTGACGAAGATCGAACAGGCCACCGGTCTCGACCGGGTGGGCGACCGGTTGCAGCGCGCCGTCCAGGGCACGCTGCGTTCCCAGCGCGTACGCGACGCGCTGCACGGCGTGTGGCTCGGCCATCCGCTGCACCCCGCGATGGTGCAGGTGCCGGTCGGCGCCTGGATCTCCGCCGCCGTGGTGGACCTGCTGCCCGGCCAGCGCCGGGCCGCCACCGCGCTGGTGGGTCTCGGTACGGTCAGCGCCGTGCCCGCCGCGCTCGCCGGGCTCAACGACTGGGCCACGCTCTCCCGCGACCAGCGTCGGGTCGGGCTGGTGCACGCCGCCGCCAACACGGTCGGCCTGGCGTTGTTCGCCGGCTCGCTGGCGGCCCGGCTCAACGGGCGGCACGGCCTCGGCCGGGCGCTGTCCTATCTGGGGCTGTCCGCCGCGAGCGGCGGGGCGTACCTGGGCGGGCATCTCGCGTACAAGCAGGGTGCCCAGGCCAGCCAGAGCGTCTCCGAGCTGCACCTGATCAGCGACGGCTGGCACCGGGTCGGCGACCTGGGCAGCCTGCCCCGGCACGAGCTGGTGACCAAGAAGATCGACGACGTCTCGGTGCTCCTCTACCGGGACGGCGACGACGTCACCGTGATGCTGGAGCGCTGCCCGCACCAGAGCGGCCCGCTCGGCGAGGGCAAGGTGGAGCAGATCGACGGCCACCCCTGCGTGGTCTGCCCCTGGCACGGCAGCGCGTTCCGGCTCGACGGCGGCGAGGTGGTGCACGGCCCGGCCGCCAACGACCAGGTCGTGCTGCCCACGCGCGTGGTGTCCGGCCAGGTCGAGGCCCGGCTGCCCTGAGTCAACCCCGCCGGTGCCGCCCGCTCGACAGCGCGCGGGCGGGCGCCGGCCGCTTGCGCAGCCCGAGCAGCGCGCCTATCTGCGCGCCCACGATGCTCGCCACGGCCAGCACCGCGGAGATGGCGAGCGGCCGGTTGATGCCCTCCTCGGCCGTGGCCCGGGACGCTCCCGCCGACATGGCCGGCGGCTGACCCACGGGTGCCTCCACGGTGGGCGTCGCGTCCCGCGGCGTGGGCTTGGGCTTCGCCTTCGGAGTGGTCGACGAGGCGCCGCCCCCACCCGGCTTCGCCGGCGCCGTCTCGGCCGGTTTGGTGACCACGATCCGTCCGGCGGCGTGCCGCCGGGCACCCGAGTCCGTCGCGTCCTCCGGCAACGTGATGAGCTGACCCGGGCGGATCCGGTCCGGGTCGGTGAGCCGGTTCAGCCGGGCCAGTTCCCGGTAGCGGTCGAAGTCGTCCAGATAGCGATCCGCCACCTCGCCCAGGTAGTCGCCCTTCGCCACCCGGTACACGGCCGGATCCCCGGCCTTCGACGCGGCCGGGGCCGGTCCTGCGGCACCTGGCGCTGCGACGGCCGGCGAGGTGACTGCGGAAGCGGCGACGGCCGGGGCGGCAGCCGCCGGGGCGGTGAGCGCGGCGGCACTCGCCGCGGCCGGGCTCGCGGCCAGGATCAACGCGACCGAACCCACGAGCGCGGCGGCCGCCTTCTGCTGGCGACCCATGCCCGGGAGCTTCGGCGCCGGCCGGCGTACCACCGCCGCACACAGTTCCACCAGCACGGAGAACGCGAACGTCGCCCAGCCGAACCAGCCCACCACCGCAAGCGCCCGCAGGAACAGCTGACCATCGTCGCGGCTGGTCAACGCCGTACCGATCTCGGTCAGCGTGGGCAGATGGTCCGGCAGCGGGTTGCCGGCGAACGCCAGCAACGCGATCGGGCCCCCGGCCAGCACACCGACGAGCACGACGAGGGCGCCGAGCCCGGTGAGGACCTGGCCGGCGCGGCGGACGGGGGAGCGTCGGAGTGCACCCATGGCGGCCTTCCTTCCTACGGTGGTCCGGTGAGCGCCCGGGCGGTGGCCTCACCGGTGACGGTGGCGGTCTTCGACGCGCCGAACAGGCCGAGCAGATCCCGGCGGTAGACGATCCGCACGTGGACCTGGATCTGGGTCTCGGCGCCGACCACGGGAAAGTCGACCTCGTGGTCGTGGACGCCGCCCGCGGCGTCGAGGTAGTCGGCCACGGCCGCGCGGGCGGCGACCTGGTCGATCCGTTTCGGGCCGCCCTCGATGGCGCGGGCCCGGTCGATCATCTGGCCGCCGCTGCGGGCCGCCTCGGCGGCCAGGTTGTCCGCGCGTTGCAGGGCGCGTAGCTGCCCGGCGCCGTCGTAGGCGAGGCTGATGACGGCGAGCACACCCGTCATCGCCACGGCCAGGAACAGGCTCACCCGGCCGCTCTCCGCGCCGTGCCGCCCGGTCATCCGCGACTCCGGTACGTGTCCAGCGGCGAGGTGAAGCTCGCCGAGACGGTCTTGCCGCCGGGCACACCGGGCAGGCCGGGGGCGCTCAGGTCGTCGAAGGAGACGGTGCAGGTCACCGTGACCGTCACTGTCGCCGGCACGCCGGCGGCGCTCTCGTACGCGGCGGCGAAGCTCGTCGTCTTGCCGGCCACCGAGCCGGCCAGCTCCAGTTGCGGCGGGCCCGCGCAGTTGAGCGCCGCCCAGCCGAGTTGGTCCCGGGCCGCCACCTCGGCGGCCTCCGCACCGTCGTCGGCGTTGCGGGCGAGCGAGGCGGCCCGGGCGGCGTCGTGGGCGGCCGACTCGACCGCCTCGTCCGCGACGGCGGTGCGCCCGGCCACTCCGGCCAGCACCATCAGCCCGATGAAGGCGGGGGCGAGCACCGCCACCTCGATCGAGACGGAACCGCGCTCGCGTCGCCGCCCGGCGCTCATCCGGTGGTCCACCGTTCGGCCGGGCCGCGCGCGGTCTGCGTGACCTCGAACGAGACGCCCGGGACGACGGACAGGGACCGCCCCCGCACCGTGCAGGTGACAGCGGTCTCGGTCTCCTCGCAGGTCGGCCCGGTCTTCTCCCAGCCGACCAGCCAGTCCCCGGAGCGTTTCAGGAAGCTGGTCGCCCGTTCCCGGCCGGCGTCCGGCCCGGCGTCGATGGTGCGCTGGGCGTTCACCCCGGTCTGCGCGGCGTTGAGCGCTGTGGACCGGGCGACGAACCAGACCGCGACCTGGATCGAGCCGAACAGCAGCACCAGGATCACCGGCATCACCACCGCCAGTTCGACCGGGTTGGCACCCCGCTCGCCCTCGGCCAGGCGGGTACGCAGGGCAGCGGCGATCCGCCCCGGACCGGACGGGCCGGGGGGCCGGCCGGCGGACGCCGGCCGGCTCCGGACCGTACGGGCGGGGCGGGGCATCACTCCGCGCCCGGCTCGACGTGGTCCGGGATGGCGTCCATCCAGTCGTTGGCCTTGGCCAGGGCGACAGCGGTGACCGCCATGGCGACCGCGACCAGGCCGAAGATGATGACGGCGGTCGGCACCGGGCTGTCGCCCCGCTCGCCGTCCCGTCGCAGCTCGGCGAGGCGGCTTCGGGTTGCCACATACAGGTAGGTCAAGAGGTACATGGTCGTCTCCTTCGCGGGATGGGGGTTCACAGACGGGCGAGGAACGGATAGATGGCGAAGCCGAGCAGGACGAACACCAGCAGCGAGCCGGGGATGTCCAACTTGCTGGTCACCCCCTCGGCGCGGGCCAGGTTGTCGGTGCGGATCTGGTCGCGCAGCGAGTCGGCACGGGACCGCAACGTCTCGTGCACCTGGGCGCCCTCGCTGCCGGAGGAGCGCATGATGGCGCCCACGTCGCCCAGCTCCGGGATGCCGATCCGCTCGGCCAGCTCCTGCAACTCGTCCCACGGCGAGTGCATCTGGAGCTGGGCGAGCCGCAGCGCCTCCCGGATCCGGTCGAAGACCCAGCCGTCGCAGACCGCCGCCGCGCGCTCCAGCGACTGCACCGGGCCGTGCGCGGCGGAGAGCTGCAACGCCACCAGGTCGAGGTAGGTGCAGACCGCCTGCCGGAACTCGTCCCGGGCGGCGTCCGCCTTGACCAGCACCGAGCGGTGCGCGAGCAGGGCGGCCACGAGCGCCAGGCCCAGGCTGGCCAGCACCGGTACGGCCATCGGCAGCGCCACCCCGCCGACGAAGAGCACTGCCGAGGCGACCGCCGGGGTGGCGAATCCGACGAGCGCGGAGAGCAGGACGGACAGCGCGTACTGCTCGGGGGTGCGGTCGAGCAGGGCCAGTTGCCGGTGCGGCGGGCGCAGCCAGCGGGCGAACCCGCCGAGCCAGTCCGGCCCGGCACCGGCGGCCGGGGCCTGGCCGGGCGGCTGGTGCAGCCGGCGCAGCGCCGGGCCGAGCGCCGGAGTGGCGGGCAGCGCCTCGCGTACCACCAGGAACAGCCCGAGCCCGATCGCACACCCGCCGACCACCGCGACGGCCATCTGCCAGTTGAGGACGCTCACGCGATCGCCTCCTCCAGGTCGGGCGCCGGCAGGAAGCGCGCCGGCCGGGGCGGCTGGCTCATCGAGCGCACCCAGACCAGCAGGCCGACGAACGCGGCACCGAGCACCGCCATCACGAGCTGGCCGGTCACCGTGCCGTAGGGACGGATGTAGTCGCTGTTCACCAGCCCGTACGCCAGGGTCGCCAGCGTCATGCCGGTGAGGAAGCGGACCGCGAACCGGGGCTGGGTGCGCTTCGCCTCGACCTCGCGCCGGGTCGTCACCTCGGCCGAGGCGGCGGTGGCGATCGACCCGAGCACGTCGCCGAGGCGCTCCCCCCGATCGGTGAGGTGCAGGATCAGCGCGGCCACCACCTGGTCGGCGACCGGGTCGGCGATCTCGTCGGCGAAGGCGAGCAGCGCGGAGCGGGCCAGCCAGCCGGCCTGGAGGCGGGCGGCGAGCGTGCGTACCTCCTCCTGGATCTCCTCCGGCGCGGTGGCGATGGTGCCGATGATCGCCTGCTGGAGGCCCTGACCGGTGGCGGAGATGTCCTTGAGTCGCCGGGTCCACTCGCCTACGGCTTCGACCCGCGCGATGGCCCGCTGCTCGGCCCGGCCGACGGCGAACAGCCACGGCACGCCCGGCACCGCGAGCGCCACCAGCAGGCCGACCACCGGCAGCCCGGTGAGCAGGAACGCCAACGCCCCGGCCACCACTGCGGCGCCGAGCAGGAACTGGTAGCGGCGCTGGTCGGCGCGGCTCGCGCCGGACCCGGTCCAGAGCCGGCTCAGGCCCGGCCGGGCGCCCGGTGCCGGGCCGGGTGGACGGCGGGTGCCGACCAGTGCCACCACGGTCAGCACCAGCCCGGCCACGCACGCGGCACCGGAGACCAGGGCGATCAGTTCGATCTGTGTCACGCCCGGCCCCCGTTCGGCCGCGCGCCGAGGCGGGTGTGCCGGGGCCGCCGCCACGCGCCCACGCCGGCCTCGACGAACCGGGTGAGCAGGCGGGCGTCGTAGCCGACGCGCAGCAGCTGGTCGCGGATGCGTTCGGGCAGGTGGCGGGGGACCGCGCGGCCGTCCGGCCCGGGACCGAAGACGGTCGTCGTGGTGATCCGGTTGCCCTCGCCGACGCCGATGACCTCCTTGACGTGTGAGACGAACCGGTACTTACGCCCGCCGATGGCGGTCTCGTCCTCGACCGTGACGTAGACGATCAGGTCGAGCGCGTTGCCCGCCATGCGGCGGGCCTGGTCGACTGTCATCTCCCGGCCGTGCGACAGCGCCAGCTCGATGATGCGTTCGCTCACTCCCGAGGGGGTACGCGCGTGGATGGTGCACATCGACCCGCGGCTGGTGGTCATCGCCTGGAGCATCGGCACGATCTCCCGGGACCGCACCTCGCCGACGATGATCCGCAGCACGCCCATGCGCAGCGACACCGGGATCAGGTCGGCGATGCTCACCTCACCCGCCGGCCGCCCGTCCGCGCCGCGCTCGCCGTGCCCCTCCCGGGACTCGAAGCTCATCACCGCCCGGTGCTTGTGCCCGCGCCGGGCGGGCAGCAGTTCCCGGCTCTCCTCCAGCAGCACGTACGGCTCGTCGGCCGGGATCTCGTCCATCAGCGCACGGATGATCGTGGTCTTCCCGGCCCCGGCGAGCCCGGCGACCATGATGTTCAGCCCGGCGCGCATGGACGCGCGGAGGAAGTCGCGCAGCAGCGGATCGATCATCTCGTCCAGGTCCGGCCGGGCGCCCGTGATGTCCTCCAGGCTGACTTCGAGCGTGTTGTGCTTGCGGATCACCGCGTACGGGCGGTGGCTGACCAGGAACACGGCGGCGAGCCGGCTGCCGTCCGGTAGTTGCAGGTCGAGCGTGGGCTTCGAGGTGGACAGGGACCGCTCGGTGGCACCCGCGCGGCGGGCCGCCGCCTGGAGGATCTCCACCAGCTCGTCGTCGGTCTCGGCGATCGGCTCGGCCCAGTCGACGCCGCCGCCGTGCCGGGTGACGCGTACCTGGTCGCAGCCGAGGATGTGCACCTCCTCGATGCTGTCGTCGACGAGCAGCGTCTGGAGCCGGCCCAGCCCGACGAGTTCGGCGGTCACCTGGTCGAGCAGCAGCCGTTCCTCGTCCGCGGCCATCGGCGTGCCGGACCGGCGTACCGAGTCGGCGTACGCGGAGACCACGGCGACCGCCAGCCGGGCGCGCTCGACCTCCTCGGCGTCGGCGTCGAACTCGCGTCCGCGCTGCCAGTGGGTGAGCCGTTCGCTCAGTTCCCGGCGCAGTTCGCGGACCACGGCGAAGTCGACCCGGGGGCGCGGCGGTGGCGCCGGCGCCGCGGCCGGTGCCGGACCGGGGACGTGGTGCCGGCCGTTCGGCGGGGCGAGCGGCGGGACCGTGGAGAGGACGCCCGGCTGCTGTCCGCGTGGGTCGTGGGAGACCGGCTCAAACCGCACCGGGCACCCCCGGCGCACTCGACGCGGTCACCGCGCGCGGTGAGGTCGCCCCGGGCCAGGCGAGCCGGGCCCGCCGCCGGTCCAGCAGCGCCCGGACGGGCACCTCAAGGGCGCCGGCCGCGCGCATCAGCGGCCGGTTCGCCCGTACGGTGCCGCCGTGGCCGAGCACCTCGGCGGTACGCGGGTCGTGCGGCAGGCGGGCGATCACCGGTAGCCGCAGCACCTTGCTGATCTCGCTGGTGCCGTGCCCGTCGCCGACCACAAGCAGCCGCAGCGTGCCGGGCGGTACGCGGTGCTCGGTGAGGTCCCGCTCGATCGCGCGGGCGGTGGCCTGGGTGGCGGAGAGGTCGGGCAGGTGCGCGCGGGTGACCAGCAGCACCACCGCGGCGGCCCGCAGCAGCGGCCACGGTGGACCGCCGACCGCCAGCCGGCCGCAGTCGACGAGCACGTCGTACGGCGGTTCGCCCCGTTCCAGCCCGACGAAGTAGTCGGCGAAGCGCTGCCAGAGCGGGATGACGCTGCCGGCCTGGGCCGGGTCCACCACGCCCGGCAGCAGCAGCCGCTCGCGGCGCGGCGCGTCCAGGTCGACCAGCTGGGACCAGAACGCGCGCTCCAGGCTGCCGTCGCGCAGCTCGCCCACGGCGAGTTCGCCGATGCCGCGCGGGCCGTCCAGCGCCCCGCCGAGGTAACCGGCGAGGATCGAGCCGCCCGCCGGGTCGCACTCGGCCAGCACGAGCCGCCGGTGCCAGCTCAGCGCGGCGGCGAGTGCCGCCGTGGTGACGCCCGGCGAGCCCTTCGCCGAGACCAGGGCGATGATCGCCATCAGGCCGCCTCGGTGAGGACGAGCGCGATCCGGTCGTCGGCGGCGAGCGCCACGACCGCCGGCACGTCCCGTACGGTCAGCGCCAGGTAGACCACCACGTCGCCGCTCTGCGGCGTGACGCTGTCGATCACCGTGCCCTCGAACCGGGTCCCGCCGCCGCGCGCGGCGTCGGTGCTGTTGGTGCTTCTGCTCGGCGTGCTGACCAGCAGGACCTTGTCGCCGGGGTGCAGCTTGCGGGCCGGCACCTGCTTGGGTTTGAGCCCCAGCGCGATCTGCTGCTGACCGGGGCCGAGCAGCGGGGCCTCGGTGAGCTGCGCCGCCGTGAGCAGCGTGCCCGGGGTGAGCCGGACGGCCGCCCGCAGTCCCAGCACCTCGTCCATCCGGTCGGCGGGTACGGGCCGGAGTTCGCGGCCGCCGGAGACGCGTACCGGCACCAGGTCGTCGGCGGTCAGTTGCCGTCCCACGTCGACCGGCCGGGCCACGGCCAGGTACGTGCCGGTGGAGCGGACCGACGTGACGGCGAACGCCGCGCCCAGCCCGCCGAGGGCGATCAGCAGGACCGCCAGGCCGAGCAGGCCGGGCCGGACGCGTCGTTGCCGGACCACCTTCGGCGGGGCGACCGGCGCCTCCACCGGGGATCCGTTACGGGCTGCCACCACACTCATCGGGTCACCACCTGAAGCTCGTTGATCTGTACCGGGATGACGCCGCTGGACCGGCTCTGGGCGATCACGCCGCTCTCCCCGCCGCCGGACCACTCGACGGTCCAGAACGTGGTGGCGCTGACCCGGTAGGTGCCCGCCTTCGGATAGCCCTGGTCGAGGCCGCAGTCGGGTGAGGCGGAGCCGGCGTTCGGCCCGTCGGCCCGGTACGGCGTGCCCGGCCCGTGGCAGGTGACGTCGATGTCGTCGGACATGTGCCAGACGATCCGGTCCACCCTGGCGGTGATCTCCACGGTCAGCCCCCGGTCGGAGGCGGAGGCGGACAGCGGCCCGAAGTACGAGGCACCCGGGCTGGCCCACATCCAGACCGGCAGCCCGACCAGGCCCGGTCCCTGGCTGCGCCGGGGCGCGACCGAGGCGCGTGGCGGGAGCAGCGAGATCGACGCCAGCGCGCGGCGGGCCAGTTCCTCCGGGTCCGGCGGCGTGCCGTAGCCGGGCGGCGGGGCGTCCAGGAGTGCCTGGCGCATGCTGCCCGTGTCGCCGCCGTTGCAGGTCAGTTGGTACCACTGCTTGCCGGGAGGCGCCTCGTCCTGCGGCTCGGCGAGCTTGTAGTAGCAGCCGTCGGCGTTGTTGAACCAGCCGAGCGCCTCGTTGTAGCAGGGGATGGCGCGGCCGTTCCACTGGCACTTCGCGGTGCCGCCGCCGTTGCCGCCCCCGCCGCCGTTGTCCCCGCCGCCACCGGGGCCACCCGGCCCGCCCGGGGTGCCGGGGTCGTCGTCCCAGACGTCGCAGTCGGTCTGCTCCGGCGGGCACGAACCGCCCGGGTCGGCGGCGCGCACGGGTGCGCCGGCGAGCGTCAGCAACGCGGCCAGGCCGGCGGCGAGCAGCAGCCGGCGGGACGTCCCGGCCCGGGTCGGCCGGGCCGGGACACCCCTTCCTCCCCAGGTCAACACGGCTGGTCCTGGTGTGCGCTGCCGCCGTTGATCAGCCACCGGCCGTCCGGGAAGCGGACCGCCGTGGCGGTGGCCAGGTAGCGCCCGCCGCGGGTGCCCGGTACGGCCTTGCGGTCCTTGGCGTAGACGAGTCGGTAGCCGCTCGAGTCCAGGCAGTCCTGGATCTCGACGGTGGGTGGGCGGGCGGCCAGGTCGACCGAGACGACCTCGGGGTCGGAGAGCAGTTTCCCGGTACGCATCGCGCCGTGCTCCTTCGCGTCGAGAATCGCCATTCGCACCCGGGTCAGCAGCGGGTCAGCCAGAAATCGGGTCAGAGCGGGATGGGACGGATCGCTGCGCGCACTGGCCGCCCGGGACGCGTCGAGATAGCCGGAATATGCGGTCAGAGCCGCTTTTCCGGCCGCGTTCTCCTCGGCGCTGGAATGGGTGGCGGGGGCGGCGGCACGGCCGGCCAGGGGCCCGGTGGCCGCCTCCGGCTCGGTGCCGCAGCCGGCCGAACCGACCGTCAGCGTGAGGCTGAGCAGGAAGATTTTCCATCGGCGGGAGTGCCGTGTGCGCAACGCCGATCCTCCTCGGTGCCGGCCCGGGGCGATCACGCCGACCTGCTCCGGGCATGCGGAAGCGCGCCCGGAACTGTCACTCCGGGCCCCCGTCGCCACCACTGGTATTTACCTGTACTGATCACTGCGGATTCGGTGCCTGGTGCCTACGACGCCAATTGATCGGGGGTTGCGTCGTACCCAAGGGGCGAGCATAGGCTCACGTCCGCCGATGCAACAGAGGTAATTCACGTGAACACGGTGAGTGAAGACGGGAGGTGGTGGTCGGTGTGTGTCACCACGATGACGAGTGGGCTCCGGCGGGGCTTCGAGCCGGATGGCGTGTGCTCGCCCGTACACGCCGCGGCGGTGGTGACGAGCCGCCGGTATGGGTGGGGAGGGTGCCGCTCGTCCGATCCGTCCCGCCGATCCGCCCGGCGCCTGCCCCGGCTCGGCGCGGTCTCCGGCGCGTCGCGTCAGGTGCACGTGTGGCGTGCAACCGTCACATCGCAAGATGAACCAGAATCACTCTGCGTACTCGGTGATGGAACGCACGGCGATCGAACGGGAGGGCCGGCATGATGGCGGAGCGGGTGCGGTGTACCGGATCGGTGGTCGACGCCGGGCTCCCGGCCGCCCTCGCCGTCGTACCCCTGCTCCGGCTGGCGGTGGCGCGCTACTCCGTACCGCAGGGGTGTCCGGACCGGACGGCGTGCGACGGCTGCGGCGCCCCGATCGGGCTGGACCGGCCGCTGCCGGCGCTCGGGCCCGCCGCCCGCTGCCCCGGCTGCCGGGCCCGGGTCGGCGCGCCGCCCGCGGTGGTGGAGGTGGCGCTGCTGTTCGCGGTGGCGGTGCCGCTGTTCGCCGGCGGTGCGCCCGCCGCGCGGCTGGCGCTGGCGTGGTGGCTGGTCTGGGCGGTGCCGATGACGATCGTGGACGCGATGGCGCACCGCCTGCCCGACCGGCTCACCTGGCCGTCCGCCGCAGGCGTGTGGGCACTGCTCGGGGTGGCCGCGCTGACCGGTCCGGGAGCGGGCCCGTGGGTACGCGCCGTCCTGGCCGGTCTGGCGCTCGGCGGCGGCTTCGCCGCGACCACGCTGCTGTTCGGGCGGCGCGGCTTCGGCCTCGGCGACGCCAAGCTGGCGCTCGGCGCGGGCGCGCTGCTCGGCTGGTACGGCTGGCCGGCGCTGGTGACCGGGCTGGTGTTCGCGCTCGCCCTGGCCGGGCTGGCCGGGGTGGTGCTGCTCGCCGCCCGGCGGGTCCGCTGGTCCGGGCACCTGCCGTTCGGGCCGTTCCTGGTGCTCGGCACCGCCGCCGCGATGGTGCTCGTCACCGTGTGATCGGCCACCCGCGGGTGCGGGCGGGTTCGCCACGGGTATCGGAGTCCCAGCCACCTCCCAGCCGGGTCTGGTTCGGTGGCGGTCCAGGCTTCGGACTCGGGAGGGCACGTGTCGCACGGCGACGACGGTTGGCGGATCCGGCGCACCAGCGACGACCTGGACCGGCTGGGTGAGACCGAGTCCGTCTTCGCGCTCGCGAACGGCTGGGTGGGCTGGCGCGGGACCCTCGACGAGGGCGAGCCCTGCGGCATGCCCGGCAGCTACCTCAACGGGTTCCACGAGCAGCACGAGCTGAGCTACCCGGAGAGCGGATACGCGTTCCCGGAACTCAGCGACACCGTGATCAGCGCGCCGAACGCCGCACTGATCCGGCTCTGGGTCGACGACGAGCCGCTGGACCTGGGCACCGGCACGATCCGGCGGCACCACCAGGAGCTGGACCTGCGTGCCGGGGTGGTGCGCCGGGAGACCGAGTGGGTCTCGCCGGGCGGCCGGGGCGTGCGGATCCGCAGCACCCGCCTGGTCTCGCTGACCCGCCGCCCGGTCGCCGCGCTCGACTGGACGGCGGAGCCGCTGGACGGGCCGGTCCGGCTGCGGGCCGGTGCCGACCTGCTCGCCAACCAGCGGGTGCCGGAACGCGCCGACGACCCCCGGGCCGCCTCCGTGATCCACGATCCGCTCACCGGCGAACTCCGCCGCGAAGACGGTCTCGACGGCGTGCTCGTGCACCGGACCGGGCGCAGCGGCCAGCGGGTCGCCGTCGCCGTCGCGCACCGGATCGAGGCGCCCGGCGAGGTCGCCACCGGCACCGAGCTGACCGCCGACCGGTTCCGGCTGGCGCTCACCGGCCCGGTACGCCCCGGCGAGCGCATCCGGGTCACCCGGTTCGCCGCGTACGAGTGCGCCGACGTCGACGGCATCCCGGCCGGTGAGCTGGCCGACCTGGTCGTCGCGGAGGCGGGCGCGGCCCGGGACGACGGATTCGACGCCCTGCTCGCCGAGCAGCGCGCCGCGCTCGACGCGGCGTGGGCCACCGCCGACGTGGAACTGGACGGCGACCCGGAGCTGCAACTCGCGGTGCGGTTCTCGGTGTTCCACCTGCTCCAGTCCGGCCGCGCCGACGGCGACCGGACCATCCCGGCCAAGGGGCTGACCGGCAACGGCTACGACGGGCACGTGCTCTGGGACACCGAGGGCTACGTGCTGCCGGTGCTGACGTACCTGGCGCCGGAACTGGCCCGCTCGGCGCTGCGCTGGCGGCACGCCCACCTGCCGGAGGCCCGCGAGCGCGCGGCCGAGCTGCGCCTGACCGGCGCCACCTACCCGTGGCGGACGCTCAGCGGCCGGGAGTGCTCCGGCTACTGGCCGGCCGGCAGCGCGGGTCTGCACGTCAACGCGGACATCGCCGACGCGGTGCTGCGGTACGTCTCGGCCACCGGCGACACCGCCTTCCTCGCCGAGTGCGGTGCCGAGGTGCTGATCGAGACCGCCCGGCTGTGGCACGGATACGGCCACTTCGACGACGGCGGCGCGTTCCACCTGACCGGCGTCACCGGCCCGGACGAGTACTCCGCGCTGGTCGACGACAACGTCTTCACCAACCTGATGGCCCGGCGCAACCTGCGCGGCGCGGCCGACACGGCGGAGGACTGCCCCGAGGTGGCCGCGCGGCTCGGTGTCGACGCCGCCGAGGTGACCGCCTGGCGGGCCGCCGCCGACGCCATGTTCGTCCCGTACGACGGCAAGCGCGGCGTGCACGAGCAGTCGGCCGGTTTCACCGCGCAGCCGGAGTGGGACTTCGCCGGCACCGGCGAGGACGACTACCCGCTGCTGCTGCACTTCCCCTACCTGGAGCTGTACCGCAAGCAGGTGGTCAAGCAGGCCGACCTGGTGCTGGCCATGCTGCGCTGCCCGGGGGAGTTCACGGCCGAGGAGAAGACGCGCAACGTCGCCTACTACGAGGCGCGGACCGTCCGGGACTCGTCGCTGTCGGCGTCCGCGCAGGCGATCCTCGCCGCCGAGGTCGGGCATCTCGACCTGGCGTACGACCTGTTCGCCGAGACGGCGTTGCAGGACCTCGCGGACCTCGGCGACAAGACCGCCGACGGGCTGCACCTGGCGTCCCTGGCCGGCGCGTGGCTGGTGGTGGCGCAGGGCTTCGGCGGGCTGCGCGACGACCGGGGCGTGCTCTCCTTCGAGCCGCGGCTACCAGGGCCGATCAGCCGGCTCGCGTTCCACCTGCGCCGGCACGGGCAGCGGCTGCGGGTCACGCTCACCGAGCGGGAGGCCCGCTACGAGCTGCCGGACGCCGGGCCGGGCGACGCGGTGGAGCTGTGGCACCACGGCGAACAGCTCCGGGTCACCGGCGACGGGCCGGTCACCCGGCCGATGCCGCCGGTGCCCGACCCCGGCCCCGAGCCGCAGGCCCCGCCCGGCCGCCGTCCGGAACGGCGCGCTCAGGAGGCGGCCGGCGGCGACGACTGAGGTGGCAGGCCGGACATCCGGGCGACGACCTCTTCCAGCGCCTCGAACGCGTACGCCCAGTTGTGGCACTTGAAGCTGCGCAGCCCGGTGATCGGGGTGCGGCAGTCGGCACAGTGGACTCCGGGGATCGCGTCCGGCACCTCGGTGTTCACGTACTTGCGGTCGCCGAGGATCACCCGCGCGATCATCGTGTGGTCGTGCACGCCGTGCAGCGCGGACGCGACGATGTCGTACCAGGTGACCCGCCGGCCGCACTTCGGGCAGTCCGGGTCGTCGCCGCTGACCCACAGCGGTGCGCCGATGCTGCGCGCCGGCATGTTCAGCAGCTTCTCCAGCCGCCGTACGTCCGCCTCCGGGGTGGTCCACCGGTGCCGCCCGGGCAGCGACGCGGGCGAGTCGTAGACGGCGCGGAACACCGCCGGCTCGACCTCCACTGTCTCCCGTCCACCTGTCATCGGTACCTCCTCGCGACGGTGTATTCCCACCGTCGTACCAGGTGGGGGGCGGGATCAACCGGATCACCGACACGACGGGTCAGCGGTGTGTCGCGCAGAGTGCTAGACATCGAGGCGTGACGGAGGCTGAGAACCGACCCAATGTCGCCCGGATGTACGACTACTACCTCGGCGGCTGCCACAACTTCGCCGCCGACCGCGCCGCCGCCGAGGAGATCCTGAAGATCTTCCCGGACACCGGCGCCGCCGCGCAGAGCAACCGCGCGTTCCTGCGCCGGGTCGTGCGCTGGGCCGCCGAGCAGGGCGTACGCCAGTTCCTCGACATCGGTGCCGGCCTGCCCACCCAGGGCAACGTGCACGAGGTGGTCCGCACGGTCCGCCCCGACGCCCGGGTGGTCTATGTCGACCACGACGAGGTCGCCGTCGCGTACGCCCGGCGGCTGCTGCCTGCCGACGGCCGCACTGTCGTGCTCCAGGGCGACCTGCGGCGTCCCGCCGAGCTGCTGGCCGACCCGGCGCTGCGGGCCACCATCGACCTGTCCGAGCCGGTGGCGGTGCTGCTGCTCGCGGTGCTGCACTTCGTGCCCGACGCCGACGACCCGTACGCGGCGGTGGCGACGCTGCGCGACGCGACAGTCCCGGGCAGCGTGCTCGCGCTGTCCCACCTCACCCTGGACGGCCTGCCGACGCTGCCCACCGAGCAGGGCACGGCGATCTACCGCCGCAGCAGTTCCCCGCTCGTGCCCCGCACCCGCGACGAGGTGGCCCGCTTCCTCGACGGCTACGAGTTGGTCGAGCCGGGCCTGGTCAAGGTGGCGGACTGGCGGCCCGACGGGGAACCGCAGGCAGCGGTGTCGCACGGCTACGGCGGGGTCGGCCTCCGCCGCTGAGCCGCGCGGTCAGCCCAGGCCGCCGTGCGCGCCCCAGAGCGCGACGGCCCGGTCGGCCGCCGCCGCCACAAGCGCGGCCAGCTCGGGCCGGTCGGGCACCCGGAACGAGACGTACGCGCCCCGGCCGCCGGCGGTGGGCCGGCCGTACGCCTTCGCGGCCAGGCGCCCGTCCGGCAGCAGCCTGATGTTGAGCGTGGTCAGCGTGAACTCCTCGCCGCGCCGGGTGTCGGTCCAGCGCAGCTCCTCGGGCACCGTCACGTTGACGGCGAGGGCGCTGACGTCGGGTGGGGCGGCGCTGCTCATCGCCCGATCGTCGCACGATCGCCGGCTCAGCGGCGCAGCGTCGTCTCGCGGGTCATGTGGGACAGCTTCTCCGGGTTGCGCACCGCGTAGAGGCCGCTGATGCGGCCGTCGTCGAGGCGTACCGCGACGACGGTGTCCAGCTCACCGTCGAGGCGTACCAGCAGCGCCGGGTAGCCGTTCACCTGCGCCGGTTCCATCGACGCGACGGCGGCGACGCGGCGCCACCCACCCGCGAGCAGGCGGGCCACCTTGTCGCCGCCGCTGATCGGCCGAACGATCGCCTGCTTGATCCCGCCGCCGTCGCCCACCAGCACCGCGTCGTCGGCCAGAACGCGGAGCAGCCCGTCCAGGTCGCCGGTCTCGACCGCCCGCCGGAACGCGTCGAGCGCGTCGCGGGCCTCGGCCGCCGAGACGGTACGCCGGGGGCGGCGTGCCGCGACGTGGACCCGCGCCCGGTGCGCGATCTGCCGCACCGTGGCCGGGTTCCGTTCGACGGTCTCGGCGATCTCGTCGTAGCCGACGGCGAACACCTCCCGCAGCACGAACACGGCCCGCTCGGTCGGCGTCAGTGTCTCCAGCACCAGCAGCATCGCCATCGACACGCTCTCGGCCAGCGCCACGTCGTCGGCGACGTCGGGCGCGGTGAGCAGCGGTTCGGGCAGCCACGAGCCGACGTACGACTCCTTGCGCCGCCCGAGCGTGCGCAGCCGGGACAGCGCCTGCCGGGTGGTGATCCGCACCAGGTACGCGCGCCGGTCCCGGACCGCGCCGAGGTCGACCCTGGCCCACCGCAGCCAGGTCTCCTGCACCACGTCCTCCGCGTCGGCGGCCGAGCCGAGCATCTCGTACGCGACGGTGAAGAGCAGGTTCCGGTGCGCGAGGAAGTCCTCGGTGGCCGGGTTCGCCATGACTGACTCCTTCGCCGCTCGGGTCCGTTCCCCACCAGACGCCGCCCGCCGCCGCCGTGTGACACCGGGTCGTTGTGGCGGTCCTCACCCGGCGACGCCGTCACGCCGGACGCGTCCCCGGCATCTCGTGGTCGTCAGACACCACCCCAGCAGAGAGGGCGCCACCATGCAGACCCGATTCAACCTGTTCGACAACCCGGTCTCGGCGACGTTCATGAAGCGCTTCGCCGGCGCGGGCCTGGTGATCCACCAGTCGTCGCTGCCCCGCACCGTCCAGGAGTTGGTGTCGCTGCGGGCCAGCCAGATCAACGGCTGCGGCTGGTGCATCGACATGCACACCAAGGAGGCGGTGGCCGGCGGCGAGAGCGCGGTCCGGCTGAACCTGGTCGCCGCCTGGCGTGAGTCGACGGTCTTCACCGAGGCCGAGTGCGCGGCGCTGGCGTTCGCCGAGGAGGGCACCCGGCTCGCCGACGCCCACCAGGGCGTGTCCGACGAGACGTGGGAGCGGGTACGCAAGCACTACGACGACGACCAGATCGCCGCGCTCGTGTGCCTGCTCGGGTTGATCAACGCGGCGAACCGGTTCGCGGTGCTCGTGCACCAGCGCGGCGGCTCGTACGAGCCGGGGATGTTCGCGGCGGCCCTGAGCTGAGCGCGGCCGTCACCGCAGGTTCCAGAAGAACGACCGGACGTCGTCGACGAACAGCTCCGGCACCTCCAGGGCGGCGAAGTGACCGCCCCGGTCGAACTCGCTCCACTGCCGGATCGTGTACGTCAGCTCGGCGATCGGGCGTACCGGCCGGGTGATGTCGTGCGCGAACACGGCCACCCCGAGCGGGGGCGGGCAGGGTGCGGGCGGGCCACCGAACGCGCTCTCCCGCACCAGCCGCGCGGACGAGGCGGCGGTGCCGGTGAGCCAGTAGACCGAGACGTCGGTGAGGACGCGATCCACGCTGACGGCCGACCCCGGGTCGGTCCACTCGGTGAACTTCTCGGCGATCCACGCGAGCTGCCCGGCGGGTGAGTCGTGCAGCGCGTACGACACGGTCTGCGGACGGCTGGCGTAGAGCACCTGGTGGGGGTGCCGCTGCGTCCTGAGCCGCATGATCCGGGCCAGCCGGTCCCGGTCCTCGCTGGACAGTCCGGCCTCGCCGGTCCAGCCCGGTGGCGGGGGCGTGGGCAGGTAGTTGAGGTGGACGCCGACGACGTGCTCCGCGTCGATGCCGCCGAGCCGGGTGGAGATGACCGAACCCCAGTCACCGCCCTGTGCGCCGTACCGCCGGTAGCCGAGCCGGCGCATCAGCTCGGCCCAGGCGCGGGCGACGCGGTCGACGTCCCAGCCGCGTTCCCGGGTCGGCCCGGAGAAGCCGAACCCGGGGATCGACGGTACGACCAGGTGGAACTGCTCGGACAGCGGGCCGAGCACGTCGAGGAACTCGACGACCGAGCCGGGCCAGCCGTGCGTGAGGAGCAGCGGCAGCGCGTCCGGGGCGGTGGAGCGTACGTGCAGGAAGTGGATGTTCTGCCCGTCGATGGTGGTGGTGAACTGCGGGTACCGGTTCAGTTCGGCCTCGGCCGCCCGCCAGTCGTACGCGGTGCGCCAGTGCTCGGCAAGCTCCCGTACCCGGTCCAGCGGGATGCCGTAGTCCCATCCTGCGTCTGGTAGCTCGTCGGGCCAGCGGGTGCGGGCCAGGCGGTCGGCCAGGTCGTCGAGGTCGGCCTGGGGGACGTGGACGCGAAACGGCTCGATCACGGCTTCCGCCTTCCGTTGGTGACACTAACGTTGGTATGGCCAACGGTAACGTAGATCGTTGGGGACGCCAACGGTTTCGGATAGGCTGGGCGCGTGGAGAACCCGGAGCCGGACCTCGTGCCGACACGCCTGGCCGGCCTGCCGAGCTGGCTGATCACCCAGACCGCCGTACGCGCCGGCCGGCTGGTCGCCGACGGCCTCGCGGCTGCCGACGCCCGGGG
This sequence comes from Micromonospora sp. NPDC049151, assembly GCF_040648395.1. Taxonomy (NCBI): domain Bacteria; kingdom Bacillati; phylum Actinomycetota; class Actinomycetes; order Micromonosporales; family Micromonosporaceae; genus Micromonospora; species Micromonospora sp. NPDC049151. Next base: position 78,123 of record NZ_JBEZDP010000003.1, on the reverse strand, counting down.
CTACCACTTCCGGCTGCTCGCCACGCTCGACGAGTTCGGGCCGGCCAGCCAGGCGGCGCTCGGCCGGCGCAGCGGCATCCACGTCAGCGACGTGGTGGCGGCGCTGAACGAACTCGCCGAGCGCGAGTTCGTCACTCGCAGCCCGGACCCGGCCGACCGGCGGCGCAACGTCGTCACCGTCACCGCAGCCGGGCGGCGGCAGCTGCGGCGGCTGGAGAAGCGACTCGCCGCCGTGCAGGACGAGCTGCTCGCGCCGCTGTCGCCGGACGAGCGGGCGGACCTGACCCGGCTGCTGGCGCGGGTGCTCGCCCACCACACCCGTCCGTCCACCTGACGGCTGCCTTCCGGCACCGTCCTCTTTCGCCGGCCTACCATTATCGTTCTCGATAGTGATAACGTCTGCGGCGTGACGACGTCGATGGAGCGGTGGGCGGAGATCGCGCTGCACCCGGTGCGGATCCGGATCCTGCGCGCGGTCGCCGGTGCCCGGGTGACCACGCACGACCTGGTCGAGCTGCTGCCCGACGTCCCGCAGGCCACCCTCTACCGCCACCTGGCGACGCTCGTGAAGACCGGGATGCTCGACGTGGTGCAGGAGCGCAAGGTCCGCGGGGCGGTCGAGCGGGTGTACGCGCTGCCCGCGCACGGCGCGGCGCTGGACCCGGCGGCCCTGGCGACGGCGACGCCGGAGGACCACGCGCGCTACTTCACCGCGTTCGTGTCGAGTCTGCTGTCGGAGTTCTCCCGCTACCTCGCCCGGGATTCCGTCGACTTCGTCGCCGACGGCGTCGGCTACCAGCAGCTCGTCCTGCACCTGACCGACGCCGAGCTGCACGAGTTCGCGGCCGGGCTCAACGCCCTGGTCGGCCCGTTCCTCACCAGAGGCCCCGGCGACGGACGGATCCCCCGGCTGCTCGCGACGGTCCTGATGCCCGCCGATCGCCCGGCGACCCCCGGCGACACACCCACGTCAGCGCACGACTCCGACACGACGAAGGGCGACGACTGATGGCCTCGACAACGCTTGACGGCGACGTGATCGACATCCGGTTCACCGGATGGGAACGACTGTGGGTCGGGCGGGAACGATTCACGCTGCGCCTGGCTGCCGTGCGGCACGCCGCCCCGGTGGACGAGCCGATCCGGCTGGCCCGCGGCGCCCGGCGCGGGTACACCGTCTCCGGCTTCGCCAAGGTCGGTGTCTGGGGCATCTTCGGCGGTCCCCGGCAGCTCGTGGCAGCCCGGCGCGGTCAGCCCGGGCTGCACCTGGTGCTGGACCGCGCGGCGGCCGGCGGGGAGTTCGACGAGGTGGTCGTCTCCGATCCGGCCGCCGGGCACCTCGCCGAGGCGATCGGGCGTGCGACGAGGGGCCGGCCATGACCGGCGACCGGCTGGCGATCGAGGCGTCGGGCCTGACCAAGCGCTACAGCGACGTCACCGCCGTCCGCGACCTGACCTTCACCGTACGACCCGGCGCGGTCACCGGTTTCCTCGGCCCGAACGGCGCCGGCAAGACCACCACGATGCGCATGCTGACCGGACTGGTGACGCCGACCAGCGGCACCGCCACGATCGGCGGGCAGCCGTACGGCCGGCTGGCCCAGCCGTCGCGGACCGTCGGCGCGGTGTTCGACGGCAACGCGTTCCACCCCGGCCACACCGCCCGTGACCACCTGGGTGTCTACGCCGCGATGGCCGGCTGTCCGGACAGCCGCGTCGCGGAACTGCTGGATCTGCTGGGCCTCGCGCCGGCCGCCGACCGTCGTACCCGGGAGTTCTCCACCGGCATGCGCCAACGTCTCAGCCTCGCCGCGGCGCTGCTCGGCGACCCCCGCGTCCTGCTGCTCGACGAACCGTCGAACGGCCTGGACCCGGAAGGCATGTCGTGGCTGCGCGGCCTGCTGCGCCGGCTCGCCGACGAGGGCCGCACCGTGCTGGTCTCCAGCCACGTCCTGCACGAGGTCCAGCAGGTGGTGGACGACGTGGTGGTGATCCGGCGCGGTGAACTCGTCGCCGCCGGGCCGTGGTCCCGGCTCACCGGCCCGTCGACGGTGCTCGTCACCTCGCCGGACGTCACCGACCTGGCCGCCGCCCTGACGGCCGCCGCCGGGTCCGTCGAGGCCGCCGGGCCCGGCCGTCTGCGGGTACGCGGACTGGACGCGCCGCGCGTCGCCGACCTCGCCGCGGACCACCGGCTGCGGATCCACGAGCTGGTCACCGAGACCACAAGCCTCGAACAGCTCTTCCTCGACCTGACCACCGACACGGCGGAGGCCCGATGAACCTGGTCAGAGCGGAACTTCGCCGGGTGCTGGCCACCCGCATGTGTACCGGGCTGCTGCTCGCCGCCGTCGCGCTCGGCGGCGGCCTGGTCGGGCTCATGGCGCTCGTCGGACCGGAGAACTTCGACCCGCCGATGCCCGGCCTGCACACCGAGGAGGGCCTGCGGTCCATCCTCGGCCTCCTCGGTTTCACCGCCTTCGTGCCGGCCGCGGCCGGGGCCCTCGCGGCGACGTCCGAGTACCGGCACGGCACCGCCGCCGTCACGTTCATGTTCGCGCCGCGCCGAGGGCGGGTGCTCGCCGCCAAACTCGCCACCCACGCGATCGTCGGCCTCGGCTACGGGGTCGCCCTGGCCGGCTCCGCCGCGGTGGCCCTGTTCACCGTCGCCGCCGCGCGTGGCGTGTCGCTGGGCCTGCCCGCTCCCACAGTGCTGGCGCTGCTCGCCCGCATCGGCGTCGCGATGGGGGTGTACCTCCTTGTCGGCACCGGCGTGGGCGCGCTGCTCCGCAACCAGGTCGCTGCCGTGTGCGTCGTGGTCGGCTACCTGTACCTGGCCGAGCCCGTACTGATGATGATCCCCGGCGTCAACGCGCTCTACCCGCTCCTGCCCGGCGGCGCCACCGCCGCACTCACCGACTTCACCTACGTCGCCGACGCGATGTCCGCGCAGCTCGGCAGCGACGCCGTCGCGCTCCTGCCACCGGCGGCCGGCGCGTTGTTGCTGACCGGGTACGCGCTCGCCGCCGCCGCGGTCGCCGTGGTCGTCCCGATGCGCCGCGACATCACCTGAGCGTCGCCATTTCGTCGCCGTCCGGCGTATCAGGGCTGGCGCCGACCGAAGACGATTCGTACTCTGGTCATCCGACGTCGGGGGTCGACGGTGGGGGAGGGTCGACGCTGCATGGAGCCGGTCCTCGCCGGTCTGCCGACCGACCGCGTCGTCGCCCTGCCCGGCGCACACGCCGACACGGTCGCCATGACGATCGCCCACGACCACGCGGAGCCGGCCGCCGTCGTGCACCGCCCGGCCTCGGCGTACGCGATGCCGGCCGACTTCGTGCACGCCGCGCTGGACCGGCTCGAACAGGTCGCCGTCGAGCTGCTCCCGGCCTGGCTGCCCGAGACCGCTGACGGCGTCCGCCCGGACGTCTCCGGCCTCGCCGCCGTACGGGCCGCGGCCGCCGCCCGCTCGCGCCGGGACCGCTACCCCGGCTCGTTCCTGACCGACCTGGCCGTCTTCGCGGTCACCGGGCGGCGGCCGAGCGTCACGACGCTCCCGCTACGTGTGCGGGCCGCCGCGCTGGCGCGTCTGGTGGCCGGCGCGTTCGGTCGGCGGAAGGTGGTGCTGCTGGTCGAGCCGGTCCACGGCGACGCCGCCGTTGTCGCGGCCGGTGGGGGATGGCTCGTGCAGCACGGCGGTCCGGCGGTCTGGCTGGTCGGCGCCGGTGCGGCCGGGCTGGACGGTCTTCCGGCGTTCCCCGCGCCGCCGACCGTGCCCGCCGCGCCGCCCGCCGGGCACGCGCCGGCGGCGGGTAGACCGCATCCGGGCAGCGACGCCGAGAAGCGCCTGGAGGCGGCGCTGGCGGCGCAGAGCTGGTCGGCCGGGCGGCGATGGAACCAGAGCTACCAGTCGCACCGCCTGGCCGCGCCGGTACGCCTGGATCTACTGTGGCCGGACGAGCGATGCGTGGTGGAGATCGACGGTCCGGAGCACTGCCGCCCGGTCCGGTTCGAGGCCGACCGGCAACGCGACGTCCAACTGCAACTGGACGGCTACGCCGTCCTGCGCTTCACGAACGCCCGAGTAATCCACGACGTCGGCACCGTGGTCGCGCAGATCGGCACCTGTCTGCGGGCCCGTCGCCGAGACCTGGCGGAAGGACGGCACCATGGCCGGCGATGACCTGACCGCATCCGAGAGCGCGATCCTCGTCGTGCTCATGGCCGAGGCGCGGGAGGTGCTGAGCACCGAACTGCGGGACCGTTACGGCCTGGTCGTACGCAAGCCGCAGCGCGACAAGCTCACCCGCCTGCACTACGTCGCCAGCCGCAGGAGCGGACCGACGTACGCCCTGCAACTAGACGACAAGGGCTGGGTACGGATGCAGAGCGAGCTGGACTTCGCGCTGCGCGGGGCGAGCGCGCTCGGCGCGGCGCTCACCGCCTTGCAGGTGAGCCTGCGCGATCGGGTCCTGGCCCGCAGCGGCTGCGCGACGCTCGCCGAGCTCTTCGCGCTCACCGACGTGCGCGCGCCTGCCGCTGAGCCGTCCGGGTCGATGGAGGCTCGGGTGGTCGCCGCGTACCGGGCGCTCGCCGACGAACCCGGCGCCTGGGTGAGCCTGCGCCGGCTGCGGCCGTTCTTCGCCGACGTGCCGCGCGGCGACCTGGACGAGGCCCTGCGCCGGCTCAGCCGCTCCGAGGGCGTCACCATCGCGCCGGAGTCGAACCAGAAGACGCTCACCGGGGCCGACATCGAGGCCGCGCTTCGCCTCGGCGGGCAGGACAATCACCTGCTGGCGATCGGCGGGTAATGAACGAGGCGGAACGGAACGCGCTGGCCGCCCTGCGGTTCGACTGGGCGCCGGTGCCCGACGACGTGTGGCGCCCGTTGCCCTTCCACGTCGACGGCCTGCACGTACCAGTGGTGCGGGAGGTTCTCGCCGGGGTCGACGAGGCCGCGCAGAACCCGCACGGCAGCCCGCTCGGCCTGGTCGTCCAGGGCCAGCGCGGCTCCGGCAAGACCCACCTGCTGGGCGTGATCCGCCAGCAGGTGCAGGAGCGCGGCGGCTACTTCTTCCTGGTCGGCCTGCTCGACGCCGGCGGCTTCTGGGACGGTGTGCTCGCCGCGATGCTCGACGGCCTGTCCCGGCCGGTGCCCGGCAGCAGCGAGACGCAGCTCAAACTGCTGCTGCGGCGGTTGTCCGCGAAGGTTGGGGCGCCCCGGACGGCACGCCGGGCCGTCATGGGCGACACCGAACTGACGAAGGCGGCGCTCGACGCCTTCCTGGACGGGCTCGGTGACTTCGACAGGCACACCGCCCGCACCTGCCAGGAGACGGCGCGGGCGCTGGCGCTCAGCGCCTCCGAGGACATCGCCCACCGCGACGTCGCGGAGAACTACTTCCTCTCCGGTGAGGAGATGGTCGCCGGGGAACGCGCGGCCTGGGGCATGCGCCGCGTCCCGCGCCCGGCCCAGCAGATCGTGCAGGACCTGTCCTGGCTGCTCGCCCTCACCGGCCCGTCGGTGGTGGCGATCGACCAGATCGACACGCTGATCGCCCAGTTGGCGATCCAGAGCGACCCGGCGCTGGTCGGCGCCGCCGCGATGAGCCCGGAGCAGGCGCTGATGCTGGCCCGGATGGCGGACGGCCTGATGGCGTTGCGGCAGTCGACCCGCCGCACGCTCACCGTTCTCGCGTGCATCCCGAACTCGTGGACCGTCATCAGGTCCGCCGCCGCCGACACCGTGGCCGACCGGTTCCGCGAGGCGCCCCGACTGCGCCGGATCGACGACGCCGACCTGGCTCGGGCGATCATCGAGAAGCGGTTCACCGTGCGCTACCGGGAGGCGGGGTTCGTGCCGCCGTACCCGTCATGGCCGGTGTCCCCGCGCGCCTTCGCCGAGGCCGGCGCGTTCACCCCGCGCCAACTGCTCATCGAGATCGACAGGCACATCCGCGCGTGCATCGCCGACGACGAGGTCCGGGAGATGACCACGCTCGGCGAGCCACCCACCGCCGAACCCCGGGCGCCCCGGCCCGCCCCGGTCACCGCCACCGGCGAGGAGATGGACCGGTACGAGGCCCGGTTCGCCGAGCTGCGGGAGGCCGCCGACGTCACCGGGCCGCTGCGACGCGCGTCCGAGGACGAGGTGATGCCGCCACTGCTCGCGGCCGGGCTCACCGCCTGGATCCTGGAGCGGGGCGACGCGGGCGAGGCGTTCAGCGTCGACCCGCCGCCGAGCACCGACCCGCCGCTGCACGCCCGGCTGCGGCTCACGCTCGACGAGCGCACCGAGGACCAGGTGCACTGGTGCTTTCGGGCGATCGCCGACGACCACCACGGCAACGCCGCGCTGGCCCGGCTCCGCAAGGCGAGCGTGTCCGCCGCCCTCGACACCGGATCGGGCCGGCGGAAGCTGTTCCTGCTGCGCAACCGCGCCTGGTCGGCGAGTGCGGCCACCGGCCGGGCGGTCGCCGCGTTCACCGAGGCGGGCGGCCAGACGCTCGGCGTCGACGAGGAGGACGTGCGCATCCTGTCCGCGCTGCGGGTCATGCTCGCCGAGGCCACCATGGACCTCCAGGGCTGGCTGGCCGCGCGCCAGCCGACCCGGGAACTGAAGTTCCTCCAGCACGCGCTGGCCGATGTGGACCGGTGGACCGCCGACGCCGGGCCCTCGCCGGAACCCGCCGGGCCGGCACCGGCCGCCACCGCTCCGGCCGACCCGTCCTTCGTCATCGGGCACGGGTACGACGACGGCGAACCGGTGCCGCTGGCGCTCGAGGCGCTGCGCAAGCACACCACGATCTTCGCCGGCTCCGGCTCCGGCAAGACCGTCCTCATCCGCCGCATCGTCGAGGAGTGCGCGTTGGCGGGCGTCTCCGCCATCGTGCTCGACCCCAACAACGACCTCGCCCGCCTCGGCGAGGAATGGCCCGAGCCGCCGCCACAGTGGCGACCGGGCGACGCGCACCGGGCCCGGGACTACCTCGCGCACACCGACGTCGTCGTCTGGACGCCGCGCCGCAACTCGGGCCGCCCGCTGAGTTTCCAGCCGCTGCCCGACTTCACCGGCGTACGCGACGACCCGGACGAGTTCGCCGAGGCCGTCGAGGCGGCCGTCGCGTCGCTCGCGCCGCGCGCCATGGTGACCGGCCGGGCCACCCGGGCGCACCTCGGGCTGGCCGTGCTGCGCAAGGCCGTCGAGCACTACGGCCGGCGCGGCGGCTCCCGCCTGCAGGGCCTCATCGACACGCTCGCCGACCTGCCGGACGGGCTCATCGACCTGGACGACGCCGACCGGATCGGCCTGAGCCTGGCGCAGACCCTCACCGCCGCCATGGTGAACGATCCGCTGTTCGGGGGCGAGGGCACGCCGATGGATCCCGGTGTGCTCCTCACCCCCGCGCCCGGCAGGAGGGCCCGCGTCTCCGTGGTCAGCCTGGTGGGGTTGCCGTCCGACGACGTCCGGCAGAGCTTCGTCAACCAGCTCCAGATGGCCCTGTTCGCCTGGATCAAGAAGAACCCGGCCGGGGACCGCCCGCTGCTCGGGCTGCTCATCATGGACGAGGCGCAGACGTTCGCCCCGTCCGGCGCGATGACCGCGTGCACCCAGAGCACGCTGGCGCTCGCCGCCCAGGCCCGCAAGTACGGGCTCGGGCTGGTCTTCGCCACCCAGGCGCCGAAGGCCCTGCACAACCGCATCCCGGGTAACGCGGCCACCCAGCTCTACGGCCTGATGAACAGCCCGATCCAGATCGAGGCGGCCCGCGAGATGGCCCGGGCCAAGGGCGGCGACGTGCCGGACATCTCCCGCCTGACGGTCGGCGAGTTCTACCTCGCCGCCGAGGGCGCCGCACCCCGCAAGATCCGTACCCCGCTGTCGCTGACCCACCATCCGCGCAGCCCGCTCACCGTCGAGGAGGTGCTGGACCGGGCGCGCGGCGGTCAGGGGCGCAGCACGTAGCGCCCGCGTACCCCGCCCTCCGCCACCGCGCGGTGCGCGTCCGCCACCTGGTCCAGCGGCACCACCGCGTGCACCCGCGCGGGCAGCTCACCGGCAGCGGTGCGGGCGAGCAGGCCGGCCAGGCGTGCGCCGTCGGGGCGCACGTCGACCGCGCGCACAGTGACTCCGCGCTCGGCGGCCGGCAGGGCGTTCGGCCGGACGCCGACGAACACGCCGCCGTCGCGGACCAGCGCGAACCCCTGTTCCTGCCACCCGGCGGCGTCGGCGACGGCGTCCCAGCCCGGCTCGGCCGCGGTGGTGAAGTCGGCGCCGAGGTCGCGGACGAACTTCTCGTCCCCGGCCCGCGCCAGGCCGGTCACCCGCCATCCCCGGTCCCGGGCGAGCGGCACGACGTAGCCGCCGACCGCGCCGGCCGCGCCGGTGACCAGCAGCCGGCCGCCGTCGGGCGCGTCGCCGAGCAGGTCGACGATCTGCGCCGCGGTCTGGCCGTTGAGCGGCACCGTCGCCGCCGCCGTCAGATCCAGACCATCGGGTACGACGGCCAGGTCGGACACGGGTACGACGAGCTGTTCGGCGTACGTGCCGAAGTCGCGGTCGAACCCGCCGACCAGCCCGGCGACCCGGGTGCCCACGGTGAGGTCGACGCCGGGACCGGTCGCGGCGACGACACCGGCGAAGTCCCAGCCCAGTCCGGTGTGGTGCGGCTGGTTGATGAGCCCCAGTGAGTGGAAGAAACCGCCGACGACCCCGAGGTCGGCCGGGTTGACCGGGGCGGCCGTTACGTCCACCCGGACCTCGCCGGGTTCCGGCTCGCGCTGCGCGACGTCGATGATCTCGATCGAGTCCGGCCCGGTCGGGGTGCGGACGACTGCGGCGCGGAAGGTGGGCGTACCCATGGTTGTGTCTCCTTGTTCGTGAGGGGTGTTCCCGCTCCACGATGGAGGGGTAACTTTCTTTCGGGAAGTACGCACTTCGGAGTGCGTTGGGTACCCCCGGGTAGGAGGCGCGGACGATGCCGACGCAGACGGCGGCGCAGCGGCGGGCGCAGGCGCGGGAGGAGTACGACGCGTTCCTCGCCGAATGCCCGAGCCGGCAGCTCCTGGACCGCATCTCCGACAAGTGGGTGGCGCTGATCCTGGCCGCGCTGGGCCGCGACGGCCCGGACCGCAACGCGGAGCCGCGGGTCATGCGCTACTCCGAGTTGTCCCGCCGGCTGGCCGGGGTCAGTCAGAAGATGCTCACCCAGACGTTGCGCTCGCTGGAGCGCGACGGCCTGGTCACCCGCACCGTGACGCCGAGCGTGCCGGTGACTGTCACCTACGAGCTGACCGACCTCGGTCAGTCGCTGCACCAGCTCATGTACGGCATGAAGCTGTGGGCCGAGGCGCACATGGACGAGGTGCGCGCCAACCGCGAGCGGTACGACGACACCGCCGATCGCTGACCGGCCCCGCCGGGATTCTCCGAAACTTTCGGTCCTCGTTGTGCTCTGACGGTCTGGGGCCGAACGTCGCGCCGTGACTGTCGTCCATGGGCTGCTGCCCTGATCCTGCGGGGCGCGCCCATATTCGACGTGGCATCGACATTGACCGATCGTGCCGTCGCGGATATCTTCCCAGGGAAGTTACCGGTACATCTTCGGAAAGTTTCAGGGCAGTGACGCGGAGGGCCTGCGCACCGCCGGCCCCGTCCGCGTCCAGCCGGGCATCGCCAGCGCATCATCGTCCGATATGCAGAGGAGTGTCATGAAACATCTACCGAGGCGCAGCCACCGCGTGGTGCTGGCCGCCGTCACCAGCGCGCTGGCACTTGCCGGTGCCGCGCTCGTGGTGCCCAGCCTGGCCCAGGCGGCGGCGAGCACGCTCGGCGCCGCCGCGGCACAGTCCGGCCGCTACTTCGGCACCGCCATCGCGGCGAACCGGCTGAACGACTCGACCTACAGCACGATCGCGGCGCGTGAGTTCAACATGATCACGGCCGAGAACGAGATGAAGCCGGAGGCGCTGCAGCCCAACCGGGGCCAGTTCAACTTCTCCTCGGGTGACCAGATCTACAACTGGGCCACCCAGCGTGGTCTTCAGGTCCGCGGGCACACGCTGGCCTGGCACGCGCAGCAGCCGCCGTGGATGCAGAGCCTTAACGGCAGCAACCTGCGTCAGGCGATGATCGACCACATCAACGGCGTGATGGCCCACTACAAGGGCAAGCTGGCCGCGTGGGACGTGGTGAACGAGGCGTTCAACGAGGACGGCAGTCGCCGCAGCTCCAACCTTCAGGGCACCGGCAACGACTGGATCGAGGTGGCGTTCCGGACCGCGCGGGCGGCCGACCCGTCGACCAAGCTCTGCTACAACGACTACAACATCGAGAACTGGTCGTACGGCAAGACCCAGGGTGTCTACAACATGATCCGGGACTTCAAGTCCCGTGGGGTGCCGATCGACTGCGTGGGTCTGCAGACCCACTTCACCGGTGGTAGCTCGCTGCCGGGCAACTTCCAGACCACGCTGCAGAACTTCGCCGCCCTCGGTGTCGACGTGGCGCTGACCGAGGTCGACGTCACCAACTCCTCCACCAGCCAGTACGCCGGGCTGACCCAGGCGTGCATCAACGTGCCGCGCTGCATCGGCATCACCGTGTGGGGCGTGCGGGACAGCGACTCGTGGCGTTCGAACGAGAACCCGCTGCTGTTCGACGGCAGCGGCAACAAGAAGGCCGCGTACAACTCGGTCCTCAACGCCCTCAACGCCGCGACGCCCAACCCCACGCCGACCGTGACCCCGACGGTGACGCCGACAGTGACCCCGACCGGCGGACCGACCACGCCGCCGCCGACCGGCGGCGCGAGCCGGATCGTCGGCAGCCAGTCCGGCCGGTGCATCGACGTACCGAACTCCTCGCAGAGCAACGGCACCCGGGTGCAGCTCTACGACTGCCACGGCCAGACCAACCAGCGGTGGACCTACACCTCCAGCCGGCAACTGACCGTGTACGGCTCGATGTGCCTGGACGCCGCCGGCTCCGGCAACGGCTCGGCCGTCCAGATCTACAGCTGCAACGGCCAGACCAACCAGCAGTGGAACGTGAACTCCAACGGCACCATCAGCGGAGTCCAGTCCGGCCGCTGCCTCGACGTCTGGGGCACCGGCAACGGCCAGCAGGTGCAGATCTACGACTGCAACGGCCAGGCCAACCAGCGGTTCCAGCTCGTCGCGGCGAGCTGACCTCCTCGTACGGAAAACGGCTAACCGTCGTGGTCTCGGCCACGGCGGTTAGCCGTTTTCGTGGTGCTCGCGTGCTGCCGGTGTCAGCCGATCAGCAACTCGGTGCGGTAGTCGGCCGCCAGCGCGGCGGCCCGGTTCCGGCGCTCGGCCTGCTCCTCCTCGGTGAGAGCCGGCGGCGGCGAGGTGGGACCGTCCACCCGGTCGCCGACGCGCAGGAAATACTCGTCCTGCCCGGCCGGCGTGCACATGCACAGCAGCCGCGCGGGCTGGTCGAAGGAGTTGCGGAAGAAGTGCGGCGCGTTCGCCGGAATGTTCACCGTCTCACCGGCCCGCGCCACGGTCTGCTCGCCCCGGAACGTGAACTCCACCGCCCCGTCGAGCACCGTGAACATCTCCTCGAAGTCGTGCCGGTGCGGAGGCGGGCCACCACCGGGCGGAACCCGCATGTCGATCAGGCAGTACCGGCCGGCCGTCTGCTCACCGGTGACCAGGATCGTGTAGGTGCCGCCCGCGATGGCGAGGTGCGCGAGGCCGGGGTCGTCGGGCCGGGCGTGGACGAGGGTACGGGTCGGATCGTCGGACGGGATCGCACCGCTGGCCATCGGCTCTCTCCTCGATCGTCGGTCTACGGATCGATTCCCCTCATAACCATCCGGCAAGCTGCTAAACCTGGGACGCTTCCCGTGGCAGGACCGTCATGCCGGGCGGCGGGCGACAACCGCCAGGGCCATGCCGAAGAACTTCAGCGGCGAGCGTTCGATCGCGTCGGTCACCGGCCGGATGCGGCGTCCGAAGCGGGACCTGTCGAACGGCGGCATGATGTAGTCCACCGCTATCGGCTCCAGCCCGGCCCGCCGGAGTTGCCCGGACAATCCACGGGCGGTGAAGGAGCGGGCGTCGGCGAGCCGACGGTGCAGCGGCACGATCCACGGCAGGAACGGACCCCGCGCCGGCCGGTACCGCCGGCCTCGGATCAGGAAGCCGTGCGTCTCGAACGGGAACCACCGGTTGGGCGTCGTCAGCGCGAACCGGCCGCCGGGCACGAGCACGCGGTGGACCTGCCGCAGGGCCGCATCCAGGTCGTCGATGTGCTCCACCACCTCGATGGCGGTGACCAGGTCGAAGCTGCCGTCCGGGTAGTCCAGTTCGGTGGCGGACAGCTCCCGTACGTTGATCTTCCGGGCCGCCGCCGGATCGTCGGCCAGCCGATCCCGGAACAGTTTCAGCCGGTCCTGCTGGATGTCCACGGCCTCGATCTGCGCGAACGCGTCGACCAGCCGCATCGTGTACGTGCCGTCCCCGCAGCCGATCTCCAGTAATCGCCGGCCGGTCAGCGATGTGTGCCGGCTCAATGTGCCGAGTCTCTTCGCCACCCCACGCTCGCCGAATGCGCTGCCGTGCCCCAGCCCCAGATTGCGATTCGCATTCACCATGGTCGCTGACCATAGACCTAACGAGCGTTAGCGTGGGGGCACCCGATCGACAGACAGTGCCGGCCGCGTACCGCGTCGTCAGCCGCCGTTGGCGACGTAGATGTAGTAGCGGGTGACATCGGTGTCGGTGCCGTCCGCCTTGTGGCCGGTCACCGACAAGGTGTACGTCTGGTAGTTCTGCGTCGGCGTGTAGGTGATCGACGCCTTCCCCTGGCTGTCCGCCGGCACGTCCGTCGCCGGTCCGTCGTCGATCTGCCAGGTGAAGGAGACGATTCCCGGGGTGCCGCCGCTGAACTCGAAGGTGCCGGGAACACCGGCGCCGCCCGACCAGGTGCCGTCCGGATACTGAGCGCTCACGACGTACGGCGCGTTGCCGACGGTGAACTCGAAGTCCGTCACCGGCGAGAACTCGCCGTCCGCCGTACGGCTCCGCACGTGGATCGTGTTGGTGCCGTTGCGTTCGAACGGCACCGCGACCCGCGTCGACGTGCCCTCGGTGCTCGCCGGCAGGACCTGCTCCGGGCCGTCGTTGACGCGGTAGTGGTACTCGGTCACCTCGCCGAACAGCTGCGTGTGGAAGTAGAAGTAACCGGTCCAGCCGATCCCCTTCCGCGACCAGTCGTAGGTGCTGTACACGCTGACCATGTTGTCCCGGACGCTGAAGGCCGCGATCCGCAGCTCCGACTCGGTGCCGTCCGCGCCGACGCTCGTGACCCGGACGTCGTCGTAGCCCCACGAACCCGGCGTGTACGTGACAGTCGCGGTGCCGTCGGGACCGGCCGCGATCGTCTGCTCCTCGGCACCCCTCAGCAGATAGCGGTACGAGACGACATCCGGCAGCCCCGGACGGAACGTGAACGTCACGGGCCGGCCGACAACGGCGTCGCCCTCCGGCGTCTGCGTGACCACGGGCCCGGACCAGATGCGGAACGTGTAGGTGGTGGCGGGTGATCGGGTGCCGTCCGACAACAGCGCCTGAACGACCACTGTGTTGTCGCCGGAGTGCTGCGGCGTGACAGTGACGTAGGCGTACGGGTTGCCCTCGCTGGACACGGTCTGCTCGGCGCCGCCGTCGAACCGGTAGACGAACCCGGTCAGGTTCGGCAGCCGGCTTCCGAACTCGATGCTCAACGGCACGCCGACCCCGTCCCGGCGGGGCCAACTGGACAGGTCGTGCGCGTAGGCGGTCGGGCGCGCGTCGATGATGAAAAACTGATATTGGGTCTCCATCGACGTGGAACCGTCCGCCTTCACCGACCGGACGACCATCGAGTGCCAGCCCGGCGTCGCCGTCCACGACAGCACGGCGATGTCGTCCTCGGCCGCCGAAATGGTCTTCTACTCGTCGTCGAGGTAGTACTGGTAGGCGACGACGTCGCTGTTGCGTGGGGTGAAGCGGAACGTGCCGACCTTGCCCGCGACCTGGTCGGTGTCCAGGTTGAACTCCGCCGACTCGACGCCGGGGGCGTCGGTGACCCAGACGTTCAGCGTCTCCTGCCCGATCAGCTTGTTCCGGGCATAGCTGCGGACAGCCATCTCGATCTGGCCTGTTGTGGTGAACGTGATCGGACCGGTGGCCTTGCCGTCGACCGCCGGGAGGCGGACCTCAGCGCCGTCCTTGAGCTGATACCCGAACGCGGTGGTCTCGGGCTTCGACGCGACAAACGTGATCGTGCTCGGCAGGCCGACGCCGTTCACCACGACCTCGGCGTACGGCGCGGTCTCGGCGACCCGGAACCGGTAGTTCTTCTCGGGTCCGCGGTTGCCCGCCGCGTCGACGGACGCGACGTAGAGGTCGGTGCTGAACCGCAGCTTCGGGGTGTACTTCAGGATCCCCGTGCCGCCCGGGCGCCGGGCGGGAACCTGCCCGGAATACCCCGAGGAGTCACGCCAGGCGAACGCAACCACGTCACGGTCGCCGGCCCCGTCGAAGCGGAACGTGCCCTCGATGCCCGTGCCACCGCCCGGGGAGTCGCCCTCCGGATACGTCCGCGACGAGACCTGCGGCGGATTCGCCGGAGCGGTCACGTCCATGACGATGTAGCAGGTCTTGCTCCACGGCCCCTCGTCGTCGTAGTCGCTGGCCCGGGCCTGCCAGGCGAGGACCGTGCCGTCGGCGTACTGGCTCAGGTCCGTGCCGTAGTAGTCGTGGAACTCGCGACGCTGATCGGGATGGTCGACCGGCCAGATCGCGTACAGCACGGTGGTGTAGTCGCCCTCGTCCCGATCGCTGGCGGTGGCCGCGAACACCGTGTTCCGCGCCGCGGGCGACGGCTTGGCAAGCGTTCCGCACGGCCGGTCCGGGTACTTCAGTTGCAGGCCGGTGATCGTGGGCGGATGGTTCGCCGTGGCACTCAGCACCGGCTTGGCGAAGGTGCGACCGGTCCGCACGTCGGCCTCCTGAACGGCGGCGACCCGAATCTCCACGGTGATGCTCTTGTCGCGCCGGCTCAGCGCCGCGTTGAGCGTGGCCACCATGTCCAGGCCCAGGTAGGCCGGGCAGGAGGCGCCGGCCCCCCGAGTGGTGGTCAGGAGCTTCTCGACCTCGGCCGGCGGACGCAGCCAGGTGGTGCTGTCAGTGACCGGGCGGGTCCGCCACACCTCGATGGTCGCCGGGGCGGAGCAGTCGGTGACCGTCTTCTCGACGGTCCACAGGTACGAGTCGTGGACGACAGTGCCCTTCAAGTTGCTCAGGTCGTACGTGAAGTAGGAGCGGTAGGTGTGCGTCCGACCGGCCGCGTCGCGGGACGTGCCGACCGGCGGCGTCACGTCCGCGTCGACGAACTTCGCCCTGGGGCTCTGCGAGTCGAGATAGGCCCAACTCTTCAGCGGAACATCGTAGGAAGTGGCGGCTGAGGCCGGAGAGCCGACGGTGAGCCCGGCGGCGACGACGGCGATCGGGACAGCAGCTCTGAGGCGTTTCATGTGGACGCTACCTCCCCCGTGGCGGCGCCTCTATCGACGCCGGCGGGCGTCATCGTAGCGAGGGGAATCCATGCGATGGAGGGTAGCTGACTGTCGTTGTTCTTCCAGGACAACGCCACGATCGGCGTCAGCCGACCGAGGCAGGTCGTCCTTGGAGATCCGATACACGCGCTGGTGTTCGCGACCCACGCGGCGGGGATCAGAAGCGGACAATTCCGTCCTTCTCTAGGCCCGTCAGCGCCAGTCGGTCGCCGTGGCCCAGGGCTCGCGGAACTTTCTGGTCAGCGAACAGGAAGCGCGGCCGACGCCAGAAGCTCGAACCGTAGAACACGTTGTTCGACACTGATAGCCATGGAACGCATCGGGGTCCGGGAGCTGAACCAGAACACGAGCCAGGTGTTGGCTCGGGTGAGTGGCGGCGAGACCGTCGAGATCACCGACCGTGGCCGACCGATCGCCCGAATTGTCCCCGTTGGCGATGACCGGTCGGTCTTGGTCAAGTTGGTAGCGGCCGGGCGAGCTGTCGCCCCCACCGTCGGCGGCTCTGTTCCACTCGCACCAAAGCTCGGTGACGAGAGTGTGGATGTGGCCGCCCCGCTCGCTGCGATGCGTGACGAGAGACGCTGCTGATCTATTTCGCTTCAGCTGCCGTCGTCAAGCTGGTTCGGCAGGAGGTGTGCAGCGTGGACCTTGTCTCCTGGCTCAACGATCACGACGACGTACCGCTCGTTTCCTCCGCGCTCGTCGAGGTGGAAGTGCCCAGAGCGCTGCGCCGATCAGCTCCGCAAGCTTTGATCGGAGTGCCGGCTGCCGTCGGCACGCTGGCCGCGCCTTGTCGTGGGTTTCTGCCGCTGCCGGATGGTGGCCGACGTTTGACGGCGTCTTGTGCCCCTTCGCGCCCCGAGCGGATCCCCTCGTCGCAGTCGGCGGCCTCTGGTGTCCAGCGGACACGGTTAAGGAAGCGTGCGGTGTCGGGCCATCTCCCCACGCGCCACTCAGCCACTCACGATGCGTCGAGGCCCTTGTTCCAGAGTGGCGAGATTTCGGCGCACCTCACGCAACGTGAGTGCGCGTGAGCGGACTCGACGAGCGGCGCAATCCATCGCCACCTCGGTCCTTGATGCTGCCACGCATGGTTACTGACAGTTGCCCTCTTGCAAGCGAGAGGCAGATGCCATATATTCGCCACAATCACTCAACGAGACCCGGCGGGGGTTAGTGTTATGAAGATGCGGGCAAAGAAGTTGCTTGACACTAATAAGGCAGTAGCGTTGACGTTTCTTGCCACTGCCACTGTCGCCGCCAGTTCCCTAGTTGCCGCAGCCCCGGCGCAGGCCAGAGTGCAGAGTTGCCAGCCCAGCAGCGTACAAGCAGTACTTAGGTACAAGGACGGAACTAAATCTACGTTCAGCTGCACCGGTACCTACTACCCGTTCAATAAGGATGCGGGCAGCTTTTCGAGCGTAGCTTGGTCCGGATACATCACCTATAGCAGCGGCGAGCGGGATGTGTTCTGCAACGACTCCACGGTGTGGTATCCCAACGGTATCAGGGTGACCAAGGTGGAGCTTTCGCCGACTCGGGTTTGCTAGGTTAGCTCAAGCTAGCCAATCTGCGAATGATAATTGCGGCGGCGCTAGCCAATTCGCTAGCGCCGCCGCGCTACTTGGCTGGAATGTTGCCTCGGCGAGCAACGGTTGATAATTTTATAGCAGGCCATCAGCCCTTGCTCGTCGGTGTCGAACTGCTGCACCAGGAGACGAAGACGGTCGCCTCGGCCGCAACCCTGCCGCTGCCGGACATCTGCACCGTGGCGCTCGCCGCCGCACCGCGAAGAGTGCCGCCCGGGATGCCGCCGGTCCCGCCTGGCAGCCCTCAGATCAAATCTTCACCACCCGCTACGGGCGGCCAGTCGAGCCGCGCAACTTCAACCGCTTCTGGGACCGGCGCTGTGACGCGGCCGGAGTCCGGCGGATCACCGTCAGGGATGCCCGGCGGACCTGCGCCTCGCTCCTTGCGGACCTGGACGTGCACCCTCGGGTGGCGATGCAGATCCTCCGGCACGCGCAGTTCGCCATCACCATGGAGATCTACACGGTGGTGTCCTCGGCGGCCACCCGCGACGCCCTCAAGCGGCTTGGCAGCGCACTGGACCGGTGAGGCGCTACTGCTGTACTTCGCTGCTGTACGAGGCGTGCTGACAAAGACAGCGGCCCTGCAAAGGGCCGCTGAGCTGGAACGGAGTGGGCCGCCAGGGACTCGAACCCTGAACCTATGGATTAAAAGTCCACAGCTCTGCCATTGAGCTAGCGGCCCGCACGCACAGGTTACCCGAAGCCGATCAGCCCGGCGTGCGTCGCTCATCGACCCTCCCGACCATCCTCCGGCCCGCCACGGCCCCACTTCGGGACCCTCCGCTGCGTCCGCGAACCGCTACGCTTCGGCAATGTCGAGCTGGCGCCGACACGGCCTCAAAGCGGAAGCCGCACTGGTGCCCGCCGTCGCCCTGGTCGCCCTGTTCGGCCTGATCGTGCAGTCGGAGGGCATCGACACCACAGCCGAGATCGTGGCGCTGCTTGTCGTCCTCGCCTCCTCCGCCGCGCTCTACCTGCGCCGGCGATACCCGGTGTCGGTGGGCGCGGTGGCGCTGGCCGCGGTGGCCGCGTACGGGGCTCTGCTGCACCGCCCCGGGCCGATCATGCTGGTGTTCGTCGTGGCGCTGTACACGGTCGTCGACGAGGGGCACCTCGCTGTCGCGGTGGGGCTCGGTCTGGCCTCTGTCGTCTCCTTCGCGGTCGCCGACAGCTACACCCGGACCGGTGTCGGCGGGAACGGGGCGACGTTGCTGCACGCAGGGTGGCTCGTCGCGGTCATCGTCGGCGTGACCCGTAACCGGCGGGCCTATCTCGCCGAGGTGCAGGCGCGCGTGCTCGCAGCGGAGCAGCGCAAGGAGGAGGAGGCCCGTCACCGGGCCACCGAGGAGCGGCTGCGCATCGCCCGCGAGCTGCACGACCTGCTCGGCCACCACCTCTCGCTGATCAGCGTGCAGGCGAGCGCCGCGTTGCACCGGCCCGATCCGGAGCGGTCAGCGGAGGCGCTCGCCGTGATCAAGCAGACGAGCCGGGAGACGCTGCGTGAGCTGCGGGCGGCGCTCGGCGTGCTCCGGCAGGAAGGTACGACGCCGAGCCGGCCCGCGCCCGGCCTCGACCGTCTCGACGAGCTCGTCACGGCGGCGGAGCGCTGCGGGCTGGCGGTGCGTACCGAGGTGACGGAGACCGGGCCGCTCCCGCCGGAGGTGGACCTGTCCGCGTACCGGATCGTCCAGGAGGCGCTCACAAACGTGAGCCGTCACGCGGGCGCGAGCACGGCGGTGGTCCGGGTCGTGCCGGACGGCGACGAGGTGGTGGTGGAGGTGGCGGACGACGGCGCCGGTCCGACGGGCCTGCCCGACACCACAACCGGGAACGGGACCGGGGTCCTCGGCATGGACGAGCGGGCCCGGGCGCTGGGCGGTTCGCTCGCCACCGGGCCGGGGCCGGACGGCGGGTTCCTGGTGCGGGCCCGTCTGCCGCTGCGGCCCGTCCCGCTGCCGGTCCCGGCGCCGCGAGGGGAACGGGGGGAGACGACGTGATCCGGTTGCTGCTCGCCGACGACCAGACTTTGGTGCGCGCCGGCTTCCGCTCCATCCTCGACGGCGAGGACGGCATCGAGGTGGTGGGCGAGGCCGCAGACGGCGCCACGGCGGTACGGCTGGCGCGGGAAGTGCGGCCGGACGTCGTTCTCATGGACATCCGGATGCCGCTGCTGGACGGGCTCGCCGCCACCCGGGAGATCGTCGCCGGCACCGACGCCCGGGTGATCATCCTGACCACGTTCGACCTGGACGACTATGTCTACGGCGCGTTGCGGGCCGGCGCGAGCGGCTTCCTGGTCAAGGACACCGAGCCGGCGGAGCTGATCCACGGCGTACGGGTGGTGGCCCGGGGCGACGCGTTGATCGCCCCGGCCGTCACCCGCCGGCTGATCGCCGAGTTCGCCGCCCGCACGCGGCACCCGGACCCGGGCCCCCGGCTGAACGCGCTGACCGAACGGGAGCGGGAAGTGCTCGCCCTGGTCGCCGCCGGCCTGTCGAACGACGAGATCGCGGCCCGCCTGGTGCTGAGCCCGGCCACCGCGAAGACGCACGTCAGCCGGATCATGACCAAGACGCGGGTACGGGACCGGGCCCAGCTCGTCGTGCTCGCGTACGAGTCGGGGCTCACCGTGCCCGGCTGGCTCACCGCCTCCTGAAGGAGCAGCCGGGACGGACGAGCAGCCGGTCAGACGGTACGCCGGGAACGGGCCAGCGCCAGCCCGCCCAGCACCGCACCGATCAGCCCGAACGCCACCCCGGCGACCGCACCGGCGCGGCCCTGCCCGCTGCCGAGACCCTCGGTGGTCAGCGCCAGGTGCCACGCGCTGAGGACCAGGCCGACCACTCCCGCCGCGGCAGCCACCAGGGCCTGGACGCGGCCCTCGCCCGCCCCGCGACCGGACCGGCTCAGCGCCAGCCCGCCGACGACCACGCTGGCCAGGGCAACCACGGCGAAGACAGTGGCCCCGACCCGGCCGGAGCCGCCGATGCCCCCGGTGGCGAGCGTGGTGTGCGCGGCCGGGGCGAACTCCCCGACGACTGCGGTGGCGAGCAGGTGACGGATCGGCATCTGGGACTCCTCGGGGTCGTGGCAAGTGGTGACGGCGGCAGCGTATGGACGCGCACCGCCGCCGGTCGTCGTCCCGGAGTCGTCGACCGGGCTACCACCACGGGAGTACGCGCTCGGCCCGCGTACCCCAGGGGTTGTGCTCACCGAGGCCGACCCGGAAGGCTGGCTCTGCCCGCGCTGCCTGGCCGCCACGGTGGGCCGCCGCGACCGCGAGAAGGGCTGGGTACGCACGAACCCCCGTCCGTGAGCGGTTGCTGCCCGATCCAGTGGGTACGGCACGACCATGCGCATCGTGATCGTGGGGGCGACCGGCAACGTGGGGACGGCGGTGCTGCGCCGGCTGCGGCGGGAGGCGGGCACCGAACTGGTCGGCGTGGCCCGCCGGCTGCCCGGGCCGGACGCCGGTGAACCGTACGACGACGTCGAGTGGCACTCGTGCGACATCGGCGCACCGGGCGCCGCCGACCAGCTCGTCCGGATCTTCGCCGGGGCGCGGGCGGTAGTGCACCTGGCCTGGCAGATCCAGCCCAGCCACGACCGGCGCACGCTCTACCGGACCAACGTCGGCGGCAGCCGCGCGGTGATCGAAGCCGCCGTCCGGGTCGGCGTTCCGGCCCTGGTGTACGCCTCATCCGTCGGCACCTACGCGCCCGGCCCGAAGAACCACCCGGTCAGCGAGAACTGGCCGGCGACCGGGGTGGACACGTCGTCGTACAGCCGGGACAAGGCGGAGGTGGAGGCACTACTCGACGGCGTGCAACGGGAGCACCCCAGGCTGCGCGTGGTACGCCTGCGGCCCGGACTGATCTTCCAGCGGGAAGCCGGTACGGAGATCAGCCGCTACTTCCTCGGCCCGCTGGTGCCGGTGCGCCTGCTGCGGTACGGCCGGATTCCGCTGGTGCCGGCGAACCGGCGACTCCGGATGCAGGCGGTGCACGCCGACGACGTGGCGGACGCGTACGCCCGGGCGGTTCTGGGGGACGCGAGCGGCGCCTTCAACGTGGCGGCCGACCCGGTGCTGACGCCGGAGCTGGTGGCCCGGCACTTCCACGGCTGGACGCTGCCGGTGGCGACCCCGGTGCTGCGCGCCGCGGCGGCGGTCACCTGGCGGGCGCGGCTGCAACCGGTCGACACCGGCTGGGTCGACCTGGCGCTGAACGTGCCGCTGATGTCCAGCTACCGCGCCGAGACCGAACTCGGCTGGGCCCCGGCCGTCGACACGGTGACCGCCCTGAAGGAGTTGTTCGCCGGTATGGCCAACCGGGCCGGCACCGACTCCCCGCCGCTGTCCCCGGACCCGGCGCTCCCCGGTCGCCCCGCCGCCCTGACCCGGGGCCACCTCCCCGGCCACCCCAACCCCTACTGACCCACCCCACCCCCACCCCGCCCGCGCCCCGATGATCAAGGAGTTCGCGTCCTAGTTGATCTCCTTGGGTGACACAAACTCCTTGATCACGGGCTGAAGAGGGCGGGGTGCGAGGCGCGCGGGCGAGGCGGCCAACTTCATGATCAGCCGGGTGCCGGGCGGGCCGGTCAGGCGTGCGAGAGCGCGAACGCGACCAGGAAACCGAGCACGGTGATCAACCCGACCAGCAGGTGCGCGTCGGCGAACGCCTCCGGGACCATGGTGTCGGTGATCATCGCCAGGATCGCGCCGGCGGCGAGCGCGGTGATCGTCGCCAGCACCTCCGGCGGTGCGCCGCCGAGCAGCGTGTACCCGGCCAGCGCCGCCGCACCGGAGATCAACGCGATGGCCGTCCACAGCCCGAACACGTAGCGCCGGGTGCGCCCGGCCAGCCGCATGCCGGCCGCGCTGGAAAGCCCTTCCGGCACGTTGCTGAGGAACACCGCGATGACGGTGACCAGGCTGACCGGGCCGCCGGCCAGCAGGCTCGCGCCGATCACCACCGACTCGGGTACGCCGTCGAGCAGCGCGCCGACCGCGATGGCGCTGCCCGAGCCGGGCTGTTCCCGCTCGGACGGCTGCTCGTCGCCGGAACGCTTGCGGTGCCGGGCGCCGTGCCGGGCCAGCAGCACGTTCGCCCCGGTGTACGCGAGCGCGCCGGCCGCCGCGCCGATCGCCACCGGCAGCAGGCCGCCCTGCTCGTGCGCCTCGTCGATCAGCTCGAACGACACGGCGGAGAGCAGCACGCCCGCCCCGAACGCCATCACCGAGGCGGTCACCGGGCGCGGTACGCGCGCGAAGAACCCGACGGCCGCCCCGATCAGCAGGGCCGACCCGGCGAGCAGGCCCCAGAATCCCGCTTCCAGCCACTCCGGCACGCGCTGCACCCTACCCCCGGGCGCGTGCCGCCAACCGGGTCAGAAGTCGGCGAACAGGTGCGGCAGCTCCCGGGGGAAGAGCCGTCGCAGCTCACCGGCCGCGTCCACCGGAACCTCACCGAGCCCGCGTACGACCACCTCGGCCGGGTCGAGCACGCCGTACGCCAGGGCGGACAGACCGGCGGCGGTGAGCCGCGCGGTCGGCACGCTGCCCTCGGCGGCGGTGGAGGCCGGCAGCACCGCGAGCTTGCCGGTGGTGCCGTCGAGCAGGTGCCGGCCGGCGAGCCACCTGTCGGCGACCACCTCGACCAGCACCCGGCCGGCCCCGACCGGCTGTTCGGCCAGCGCCTCCAGGCTGAGCAGCCGGGCCATCGGCGCGGTCGGGTCGGGCCGGGCCACCCGCGCCTCCACCCGCACGTCGAGGTCGGTGAGCCACAGCTCGGGCAGTTCGTCGGGGGTCACCTGCACGCTGATCCGCGCCACCTGGTCGACGTGCCGGGCGAAGAACTGGAGCACCGACGCGCGGGCGTACGGGTCGTCGACGAGCAGGTCGTCGGCGAGCAGCGTGCCGGCATGGTCGTCGATCCGGTAGGTGACCGCGCCGACCGTCTTCCCGCCGCGCACCACGCTCACCAGCCAGCGGTCGTCCCGGTCGCGCAGCCCGACCGCCCGGAAGTCCGGGAAGACCGCGAAGCCGTGCCGCTCGCGCAGGCACCGCTCGGTGTACGCGCGCCACCTCGGATACCCCGCGCCGATCCGCTCCCAGACCAGCTCGTCGGGCAGTTCGGCGCGCAGCAGCGGCGCCAGGTCCGCCGGGTCGAAGATCGCGGTACGCCGCCGGGGCAGCCCGATGTAGCCGAAGCGCTCGTAGAACGAGGCGCGGAACGGGTGCAGCGCGGTGAGCTGGTGGCCCTCGTCGCGCATGTCGTCGAGGAGCTGCCGCATCAGCGTGCGGACGTGGCCGCGCCGGCGGGCCAGCGGATGGGTGGCCACACCGGCGACACCGGCCATCGGCAGCACCGCGCCGCGCAGGTTCTGCCGCATCGGTATCGCCGACACGGCCGCCGCGGTGACCCCGCCCTCCTCTGCCACCAGAGTCGTGTTCCCGGCGTTGTACGGCAGGTAGGCGCGGAACTGGTCGGTCCGGGTGGCGCCCATCGGCGAGGACTCGAACGCGTACGCCTGGAGCGGGAAGCTGGTGGTCAGTCGTTCATCGGCGGCCAGCCGGCGAATGTGCATCCGTTCATCCCAACCGCACCCGCCGTGGTCCGCAACCGGAAAGGGCGGCCGCTCACGCCTCGGTGACGTCCGAGATGACCACCGTCACGTTGTCCGGTGCGCCGGCCTGGTGGGCCAGTTTCACCAGTTGCTCGCCGCACTGCTGGCGGTCGCCGTAGGTGGCGAGCGCCGCCGCGATGGCGGCGTCCTCCACGTAGTCGGAGAGGCCGTCGCTGCACAGCAGCAGCCGGTCGCCGGGAAAGACGGTGAGCGCGCCGACGGCGGGTGGCGCGTCGGAGCCCTGCACCGCGCGGGTGACCAGGGAGCGCTGGGGGTGGTGCCGGGCCTGGTCGCGGGAGAGCGCACCCTGGTCGACGAGCGCCTGCACGAACGTGTCGTCGCGGGTGAGCTGGGTCAGCTCGTGGTCGCGCAGCAGGTAGCAGCGGGAGTCGCCGACCTGCGCCAGGACCAGGGTGTCCCCGGCGAGCAGGGCGGCGGTCAGCGTGGTACCCATGCCGTCGCGGGCCGGGTCCACCGTGATGGCCGCGCGGATGCGCTGGTTCGCGGTGCTCACCACGGCGCGCAGCGCGTCGGCCGCCTCGTCGGCGCCGGTGGGCGGCGTCAGCTCGTCCAGGATCCGGATGACGATCTCGCTGGCCACCTCGCCGGCGGGGAGCCCGCCCATGCCGTCGGCCACCGCCACGAGGCGGTCACCGGCGAGGGCGGAGTCCTCGTTGTTGGTCCGGACGAGGCCGACGTCGTTGAGGATGGCCGAGCGGAGGATGAGCGTCATGACGACAAGCTTGCCAAGAAGAACGGCTCCGCGTCTGCACGCGCTGGCGGGTCTACTGAAAGAAATGTCATCCGCTTGCATCCTGGGTATGCGTCAACTGTCCGGTGTGGACGGACGAGGATAACGCAGCAGAAGGCTCGCGTGGACCTCCTCCTCGCCCACCACCGCATAGACGTGCGGCACGTCGGAGGTCCACCGCAGGTAGCCCCCGGGACCGGCGGTCAGCGGGGCGTCGGCCGGGCCGGCGCGCAGCACCCCGGAGAAGATCGTCACGTGCTCTGTGACGCCGCCGGAGTGAGCCGGGGAGAGCTGCGCCGGACCCGGGCCGACCCGCATCCGGTACAGCTCGTAGGTCGCCTCCCTGTCGTCGAACACCTCAAGCAGCGTGGCCCCGACCGCCGTGCCGCGTACGGTCGGCGTCTCGCCGGGCGGGGAGAGTACGGCGGTCAGCGGTACGCCGAGCTGCGCGGTGATCGCGTACAGGGTCTCCAGCCGGGGGTTGCGCACGCCGTTCTCCAGGCCGGAGAGCGTGGCCTTGCCGACGCCCGCGAGGCGGGCCAGCTCGGACAGGGAGATGCCCCGCTCGGTACGGAGCGAGCGGATGCGCCGGCCCACCTCCTGGGCGCCCCGGTCGTCGGCTGGTGCGGCGGCTGTCATGGGGGCTATCGTGCTACACCGTGCCGTTCCGTAAACGGAACGGCCGGAGGAGGTGGGCATGGGCGGTCGGCTCCAACCCGTCCTGGCCGGCGTGGTGACCGCCCTGGTCGGCTTCGCCAGCTCGTTCACAGTCGTCCTGGCCGGGCTGCGCGCGGTCGGCGCCGACCCGGACCAGGCCGCCTCCGGCCTGCTCGCGCTCTGCGTCGCCTGCGGCGCCTGCGCGGTCTGGCTCGGCCTGCGGCACCGGCTGCCGCTCGCCATCGCCTGGTCCACGCCGGGCGCGGCGCTGCTCGTGGCCACCGGGCCGGTCCCCGGCGGCTGGCCCGCCGCCGTCGGCGCCTTCCTGGTCGCCGGGCTGCTGATCATCGCGGCCGGGCTGATCCCCGCGCTCGGCCGCGCGGTCGCCGCGATCCCCGGCCCGATCGCCTCCGCCATGCTCGCCGGGGTGCTGCTGCCGTTGTGTACGGCACCGGTACGCGCCCTGGTCGAGGTGCCCCGGCTGGCCGGGCCGGTGGTGCTGGTCTGGCTGCTGCTGCACCGGTTCGCCCGCCGCTGGGCGGTGCCCGGCGCGCTCGCCGTGGCAGTGGTCGCGATCGCGCTCACCACCTCCGGGCCGGCCCGGCTGGACGCCGCACCCGTCGTCGCGCTCACCGCGCCGGCCTGGACGCTGCCCGCAGTCGTCGGGCTCGCGCTGCCGCTGTTCCTGGTCACCATGGCCGCCCAGAACGTGCCCGGCACCGCTGTGCTCGCCGGGTACGGCTACCGCGCCCCGCTGGGCTCGGCGCTGCGGGTGACCGGCCTCGCCACCGCCCTCGGCGCCCCGGCGGGCGGCCACGCGGTGAACCTCGCAGCGATCACCGCCGCCCTGGCCGCCGGACCGGACGCCCACCCTGACCCGGAACGGCGCTGGATCGCCTCGGTCACCGCCGGGATCGGCCTGGCCCTGCTCGGCATGGGCGCCGGCGTGGCCACCGCCCTGGTGCTGCTCTCTCCGCCGGTGCTCGTCGAGGCCGTCGCCGGGCTCGCCCTGCTCGGCGCGCTCGCCGGCGCGGTCACGGCGGCGGTCGCCCAGCCGGGCGCGCGGGAGGCGGCGGTGGTGACGTTCGTGGTCACCGCCTCCGGGGTGAGCCTGCTCGGGGTGGGCGGCGCGTTCTGGGGACTGGTCGCGGGGTGGCTGATGCTGCTGCTGTTCCGCCGCTGGGCCGCACCCTCGCCGGTCGAGCCGCCCCGGACCGAATCCGCCCCGTCGCTTTCCGGCCGGACCGGGTGACGAACTGTTAACCTGGAGTGCGCAGGAGGCCCGTGAGGGTTCCCGCAACCGCCTTAGGGCCCGCTTTCAAGCGGGCCCTTCGTGCGTCGGCCGTCCGGTCGGATGCCAGCACCAGGAGTGGTATCGGCGCGGTTCGACCCAGGACCACAACCGCGTGTTCGTCGTCGCCTCCCGAGGGTCCGCGCCCGCCCCGCTCGCCATCCTGCGGAACAGGAAGGTGACCAGGTCGACGGCCTGCACCAGCCGGGAGGCGTGCGACGGGGCGAAGTGCAGGGTGTCCACGATCCGGTTGAGCCGCCGGGAACGGTAGCCTCCGGTTCCGTCGACCCGGTATCGGGTCAGGTCCGAGCGGTGGGTGGCGGGGTTGTCGACCTCGTCCGCGATCACCAGGGCCAGCTCGTCCCGCATCGCCGCGTACCCGTCCACCCGTTCCAGCAGGTGTGACAGCACCACCTCGTGAGCGGGGCGGGTGAGCCCGTAGCGCCGGGCGAGACCGTGCCGGTCGACACCGCGCAGGATGACTGTGACGTCGTACGTGCCGATCGCCTTGAGCGCTGCGTTGTAGACGGCGATCCGGGCGCGTGGCGGCACGCCCGCCCAGGACATCCGCCCCTGGAACAGGTCGTACCCGTGGAGTTCGGCGGCTCGATCGATGCCGTACGCCTTGGCCGCGTCCGTCATCACCTCGTCGAGTGCGGTGCTGAGCGGGATGGCCACGGCCTCCGGGACCAGAAGCGCGCCGATCCAGTACCAGCGATCGGTGTACGACTCGTCCACATAGGTCAGCAGCACCCGACGAGCCTAGGCCGTACCCCGAGCGCGGCCGCCTCGACGCGCAGAGCCGTCGAAACGGCGCATTCGGCCCGGCTGGTCACTCCTCGGCGGGTAGCTCCGCGACCGGGACGGTGAGGCGTACCGCGCCGTCGCTCACCGCGGCGATCCGGTCGGCCAGCACGTAGACCGCGCCGGTGCGGACCAGCTCGGTGGAGACCTTGAGGTAGCCGTCGCGCAGCAGCCGGGCGGCCAGGTCGGCCGGTACGTCCGGCTCGTCGACCGCCGCCGACTCGATCAGCTCGTCCAGGCTGCTGCCCGGGTCGACAGGTGCGGGTGCCTGCACGGTCACCGCGGCCGGGTCGCCACGCTGCACGAGATCGACTGTGCCCACCTCGACGCCTGCGGAGTCGACCACGCGCATGCCGGTGGTGACCCGGGAGACGGTGTCCTGCTGCTGGCTCATGCGGAAGCGGTTCCCGGGGCGCGCGGGCGCTAAACGGACGGGGCCCAGCCGCCCGGCGGACGGGGGGACAGCTCGCGCCAGGTGTCGGTGCCGTCCAGCAGCGCCCGGACCGTCTCCTCGGCCTCCTCCACGCTGGCGTGCTCGTAGAACCGGGAGACCCCCTCGGCGCCGCCGGCCCGCTGCTCCACGTGCCAGCGGTCGCCGTCCACCCGGAGGAAGACGTCGCGCCGGGCGAGGCGTCCCCATTTCCCGTTCCACCAGTGCCTGCGCTGCTCCATGCCCGGACTCTATCGAACATGTGTTCGATGCACGTCGGCCCCCGCGAGATCGTCGCGGGGGCCGATCGGCTATGGCGTCAGCGCGGCGCGGGCGGCTCCTGCCGGCGGCCGAGCACGTCGTCCAGGGCGCTGCGCTGGCCGGGCGTGCCGTGGTTGCCGGCGAGCAACGCGTCCCGGATCTCGGTGAGCAGCTTGACCTCCTCGCTCGGGGCCGAGGGCGGCGGCTCCTCGCCACGCTTGCGCCGCTCGGCGAGCTTGTTCATCGGGTAGACGACGAGGAAGTACAGCGCCGCCGCGGTGAGCACGAACGTGATCGCCGCGTTGACGAAGGCCACCCAGTCGAACGGGATGCCCCGGAACTTCGGGGTCGATCCGCTGAGGCCGTCCTTGCTGCCCGTGATCAGCGCGATGAACACGCGTACCAGCGGTTCCAGGAACGACTTGGTGAGCTGGGTCACCACGCCTGTGAACGCGGCGCCGATGACGACACCGACCGCGAGGTCGACGACGTTGCCGCGCATGATGAAGTCTTTGAAGCCCTTGAGCATCCGTACTCCCGTGCCCTGATGAGTCTGCGTCGGGGACAACCTATGCCCCGGCGGGCCCTTCGAGAAAAGCACCGGCCTCGATCGCCGCCCGCTGCGGGTCGCCGGCCCGGATCGCCTCGACCAGCCGGCCGTGATCCACGTACCGCTCCGGGGTCAGCGCCTCGCCCATCGCCTGGGCCACAGTGCTGCGCAGCGCGGCACCGACCGAGGCGTACAGCTCGGCCAGCATGGCGTTGTGCGCGGCCGTCACCACGACCGTGTGCAGCGCGGCGTCCGCCTCGACGAACTCGTCCACCCGGCCGCCGCGCCAGGCGGCCTCGCGGGCCGCGAGCGCGCCGTCGAGCGCCGCCAGGTCGTCGGGGGTACGCCTCAGCGCGGCGAGCCGGGCGGCCTCCACCTCGAACGCGCGCCGGACCTCGACCACCTCGGTCATCCGGTCGTCGGTGAGGCGGCGGGCCACCACTGGTGCCAGCTCGTCAGTCGACACCACGTACGTGCCGGAGCCCTGCCGGCACTCCAGCACCCCGGCGTGCACGAGCGCCCGGACCGCCTCGCGGACGGTGTTCCGCCCGACGCCGAGCGCGGCGACCAGCTGCGGCTCGGTGGGGATGCGCCCGCCCACCGGCCACTCGCCGCCGAGGATCCGTTCCCGGAGCGCTTCGATCGTCTGCCGGACCCGGTGACCGCGGGGCGGCACGGTGACGGAATCCCGGGCGGGTGTCACGGGTTACACCTCGTGCCGAAATTCATCCCATGATTGTAGGTTCGAGGTCATGACTCCGCCAACTGCGCCCGCCGCGGCAGTGCCCACGCCGGGTGCCGCATCCGCGCCGGCCCCCGCCCCGGCGGCCGGTCCGGTCCGGGGCGGCCTGCTCGTGCTCGCCGGGATGCTGCTCGTCGCGCTGAACCTGCGGGCCGCGGTGACCAGCCTCGGCGCCCTGCTCGACGAGATCCGGGTCGGGCTGGGGCTGTCCGGCGCGATGGCCGGCCTGGTCACCACCCTGCCCACCATCGCGTTCGCCGGGCTGGGCGCGCTCACCCCGTGGCTGGTCCGCCGCTGGGCCGCGCCCCGGGTGCTGGTGCTGGCCATGCTGGCGCTCACCGTCGGGCAGGTGCTGCGCGCGGTCACCGGCTCGGCGGCGATCTTCGTGCTGACCAGCGCGCTCGCGCTGGCCGGCATCGCGGTGGCGAACATCCTGCTGCCGATGCTCGTCAAGCAGCACTTCCCGCACCGCACCGGACTGGTCACCGGGGCGTACACGATGGCCCTGACGGTGGGCACGACGGTGGCCGCCGCCTCCGCCGTGCCGGTGGCGCACGCGTTCGGCTCCTGGCGGGCCGGACTCGGCATCTGGGCCGGGCTGGCCGCGCTGGCCGTACTCCCGTGGGTGCCGCTGGCGCTGCGGGCCCGCGCCGCGCGACGGGCCGCGCCCCCGGCGGTGGCGGTCGCTGCCCCGGCCCGGGTGCAGCCGGGCCGGACCCGGCTCGGCTGGGCCATGGCTGTCTACTTCGGGGCGCAGTCGCTCAGCGGGTACGCGATCATGGGCTGGCTGGCCCAGTTGTTCCGGGACGCCGGATACCGGCCGGAGACAGCCGGGCTGCTGCTCGCCGGCGTGACCGCGTTGGGCGTGCCGGTGGCGCTGATGATGCCGGCGCTGGCCGGCCGGCTGGCCACGCTGCGCCCGCTGGTGCTGTCGCTGACTGTGTTCTCCGCCGCCGCGTACACCGGTCTGGCGCTCGCCCCGCACGGCCTGGCACCGCTGTGGGTGCTGCTGCTGGCGCTCGGCCAGGGCGCGTTCCCGCTCATCCTGACCACGATCGGGCTGCGCGCCCGGACCGCCGAGGGCACCGTGGCGCTGTCCGCGTTCGCGCAGAGCACCGGGTACGTCATCGCCGCGCTCGGGCCGCTGCTGGTGGGCATCCTCTACGAGGCGACCGGCGGCTGGACCGCCCCGATCGGTTTCCTGCTGGTGGCGCTGGCCGTGCAGACGGCTGCGGGCATGGTGATCGCCCGTCCCCGCTACATCGAGGACGAGCGCTGAGCGGGATCGGTCAGGAGGAGGCCGGGGTGGGATCGCCCGCGACGGCCTGCTCCACCGTCGGGTACGTGTGCAGCACCTCGACCAGGCCGCTGACCTCGAGGATGCGCAGCACGCCGCGCTGCGGGGCGGCCAGCCGGACCACGCCACCGGCCTCGTCGCAGTTGTTCTTCGCCCGGACGAACACCGACAGGCCGGTGGAGTCGCAGAACGAGACCTCGGCCAGGTCGAAGACGAGGCGGCTGCGCCCCTTGTCCAGCAGATCCGTGATCTGGTCCTGGAGCTGCGGTGCCGTGGCCATGTCCAGCTCGCCCGCGACCGACACGACGACCACGTCGCCGCGTTGTTCCGTGTGCACCGTCAAGGACATTCGTCGACCTCCTGTGTTCGGGGGAAACGGTATCCCACGACGGGCGCGTCGCGCAGAACGGGAGCGGTCACAGGTGCGGCCGATCATTCTTTGCTCTGCGACAAGTAGCGCGTCAGGCTCCGGTGATAGAGTCCGCCCGTCCAAATCAGGGAGGTCAGCATGGCGATGAGCGCCGAACAGGGTGGTCGGCTCGCCCACCTGCTCAGTCAGCACGCGGATCGGCTGACCAACCGCTGGACGGAGATCGTCGCGAGTTCGCTGCGCGGTCGCCTGAGCCGGGCCGAGCTGGCCCGGCAGGTCCAGGAACTGCACCGGGCGCTGGTCGAGGCCGGTCAGCACGGTGTCTCCGACCTGGCCGACGAGCACGGCGGTGAGCTGCGGGCGGTGCTGTCCGAGCTGTCCACAAACCGGGCCCGGCAGGGGTTCTCCGCGACCGAGACCGCGATCAGCGTGTTCGCGCTCAAGGACACCCTGCTGGAGGTGCTGGAGGACGAGAAGGGCACCGACGCCCTGCGCGACTTCGTCGCCTTCTCCGCGCTGGTCGACCAGATGGGGCTGTTCACGTTCGAGACGTTCGTCCGGGCCCGCGAGAGCCTGATCGCCGACCAGGCGGAGCAACTGCTGGAGCTGTCCACCCCGGTGGTCAAGCTCTGGGAGGGCGTGGTCGCCGTCCCGCTGGTCGGGACGCTGGACTCGGCCCGCGCCCAGGTCGTGATGGAGCGACTGCTCCAGACGCTGGTCGACACCGGCTCGCCCTACGCGATCATCGACATCACCGGCGTGCCGGCGGTCGACACTCAGGTCGCCCAGCACATCCTCAAGACCGTGGTGGCCGCCCGGCTGATGGGCGCCGACTGCATCATCTCCGGCATCCGCCCGCAGATCGCCCAGACGATCGTGGCCCTCGGCATCGAGTTCGGTGACATCGCCACCAAGGCGAGCCTCGCCGACGCGCTGCGCCACGTGCTGCGCCTGACCGGGGTCGAGACCACCGCCCGCCGCCCGCGCCGGGAGTCCTGATGGAACGGGTGCCGATCCTCAAGATCGGCGACATCCTGCTGGTCTCCATCCAGGTCGACATGTCCGACCAGACGGCGATCCAGCTGCAGGAGGACCTGGCCGAGCGGATCGTCGCCACCGGCTGCCACGGCGTGATCATCGACATCACGGCGCTGGACATCGTCGACTCCTTCGTCGGCCGGATGCTGTCGACCATCGCGTCCATCTCGAAGGTGCTGGACGCCGAGACGGTGGTGGTCGGCATGCGTCCGGCCGTCGCCATCACGCTCGTCGAGCTGGGGCTGTCGCTCAACGGCATCCGTACCGCGCTGAACGTCGAGCGCGGCATGGAGCTGATCGCGGCCAGCCGTCCCGACGAGTGGGACGAGGCGGCCGACGACGAGGACACCGAGACGACGGCGACGGCATGACCGTGGGCGTCGACCTGGGTGTGCCGGCGACGCAGGCGATCCGCAGCGACGAGGACGTGGTGCGGGTCCGGCAGTTGGTGCGTACCACAGCCGTCGCGACCCGGCTCTCCCTGGTCGACCAGACGAAGCTCGTCACCGCCGCCAGCGAGCTGGCCCGCAACACGCTGATCTACGGCGGTGGGGGCAGCGCCGAGGTGAGCACCGTGTCCGACGGTCGGCGGCGCGGCGTGCGGATCGTCTTCGCCGACGAGGGACCGGGCATCCCCGACCTCGACCTGGCGCTCACCGACGGCTACACCACAGGCGGCGGGCTCGGCCTGGGGCTGAGCGGCGCCCGCCGGCTCGTCGACGACTTCGACATCCGGACGGCTGTCGGCGAGGGGACGCGGATCACCGTCACCAAGTGGTCGCGATGATCTCCGACGTGGTACCTGACCACGGCATCTGGTTCCGGGTCGACACCGGCGCGACAGCCGGCAGCGTACGCCGGGCGGCCGAACGCCTCGGCCGGCAGCTCGAACTGAGCGCGCCGCGCGTCGCGGACCTGGCCATCGTCACCGCCGAGATCACCAGCAACCTGGTCAAGCACGCCCGCGAGGGCACGCTCCTGATGCGTCCGGCCCGCCGGGGCGAGCGGGCCGGGGTGGAACTGGTGGCCATCGACTCCGGCCCCGGCATGGCCGACCTCACGCTCTCCTCCGTCGACGGCCACTCCACAGCCGGCACGCTCGGCATCGGTCTCGGCGCGATCACCCGGCAGTCGAGCCGGTTCGACGGCTACTCGTCGCCGGGCCGGGGCACCGTCCTGGTCGTCCAGGTCTGGGACGACGCGCCGCCCGAGCCGGACTGGGCCGCCGGGCTGGCCCGGCCGATCACCGGCGAGCAGACCAGCGGCGACGGGTACGCGGTCCGCCAGCTGGACGGCCGGCGGCAGGTGCTGGTCTCCGACGGACTGGGACACGGGCCGCTCGCCGCCGCCGCGACCGGCGCGGCCGTGTCCGCGTTCCGTTCGGCGCCGGACGGGCCGCCGGACGTCGTGGTGCGCCACCTGCACGCCACCATCTCGCACACCCGGGGCGCCGCGCTCGCCGTGGCCGAGCTTGATCCGGCCGCCGGAGTGCTCCGCTACGCCGGGCTTGGCAACATCGCCGCGATGATCGTCGCGCCGGGCGAGCGGCGGCGCGGGCTGGTCTCGCTGCCGGGCATCGCCGGGCACCAGCGTCCGGCGATCCGGGGATACGACTACCCCTTCTCGCGCGACGCCACAGTGGTCATGCACAGTGACGGGGTGGTGGATCGCTGGGATCTGGACGACTATCCCGGGCTCGCCGGCCGCAACCCGCTGCTGGCCGCCGCGACCCTGCTGCGTGACGCCGGTGTCCGACGCGACGACGCCTGCGTCCTGGTGGCCCGGGGGGCGGCATGACCGAACCCCTCCTGCACCTCGCGCTCCGGGTGGAGCAGGACATCTTCCTGGTCCGGCAGCGCGGCCGGGAGGTGGCCGCGGCGGTCGGGCTGGAACACCAGGACCAGGTACGGATCGCCACCGCGCTGAGCGAGGTGGCCCGGGAGCTGCTGCACGGTGTCGACGGCGCGGACGTCACGTTCGCCCTCGACCGCGACGCCGTCGGCCGCCGGGTCCTCCAGGTGGACCTGTCGCCGCTGCGTCCGCTCCCCGGCGGGCGGTACGAGCCGCAGTCCGGCGCCGTCGCGCGACTGGTGGACACGTTGCGGGTGGTGGCTGTCGATGGCGATACGGTCGTGAGGATGTCCCGACGAGTGCCCGACAACAGCGAGGAGCTGACGGTGGAGCGCGCCGCCGAGCTGCGCGCCGAGCTGGCCGAGCGGGCGCCGGGTTCCGCGCTTGACGAGTTGGCCGCCCAGAACGCGCAGCTCATCACCGCCCTCGACGAGGTGCGCAGCCAGCGCGACGAGCTGGCGGTGCTCAACTCCGAGCTTCAGGAGACCAACCGTGGTGTGATGGCGCTCTACAACCAGCTCACCGAGGAGCTGGAGGAGACCAACCGCGGCGTGGTGGCGCTCTACGCCGAGCTGGACGAGAAGTCCGCCCAACTGCGGTCCGCCAGCGAGTCGAAGAGCCGCTTCCTGGCGAACGTCAGCCACGAGCTGCGCGCCCCGGTCACCGCGATCATCGGCCTGGCCCGGCTGCTCGCCGACTCCGCCTCCGACCCGCTCACCGGCGAACAGGCCCGTCAGGTGGGGCTGATCCGATCCTCGGCGGGCGACCTGCTGGGGCTGGTCAACGAGCTGCTCGACCTGGCCAAGGCGGAGTCGGGCCGGATCGAGCCGGACTGGTCCGACGTCGATCTGCGCGCGGTGTTCGGGCAGTTGCGCGGCACGCTGCGGGCGCTGGCCGCGCGCCCCGAGGTGGAGCTGGTGGTGGAGGAACCGCCGGCTCAGGCGACGCTGCGCTCGGACGAGGTGCTGCTCGCCCAGGTGCTGCGCAACCTGCTGCACAACGGGCTGAAGTTCACCGAGCGCGGCGAGGTGCGCCTGCGGGCCGAACGTCAGGGCGACCAGTGGACGCTCTCGGTCACCGACACCGGTGTGGGCATCCCGCCGGAGCTGCACGAACGGGTCTTCGAGGAGTTCTACCAGGTGCCCGGCACGACCCGGGTCGGTGGCACCGGGCTCGGCCTGCCGTACGCGCGCCGGCTGATCACGCTGCTCGGCGGGACGCTGGAGCTCACCAGCGAACCCGGCCGGGGCAGCAGGTTCACAGTGGTCCTCCCCGCGGGCGGAGCGTGACGGTGGACGGCGGGCCGGTGACCGTGCTTGTGGTCGATGACAGCGGCCCCAAGCGATACCTGCTGGTCAACTGGTTGACCCGGGCCGGATTCGTCACCGTCGAGGCGGAGAACGGCACGGCGGCGCTGGAGCGGGTGGGCCGGGAACACATCGACCTCGTGGTGCTCGACGTGCGGCTGCCCGACATGAGCGGCTTCGAGGTGTGCGAGCGGATCAAGGACGAGTACCCGTACATCCCGGTCATCCACGTCTCCGCCCACGCGGTCGACGTGGTGGACCGGGCGCAGGGTCTCACCCGGGGCGCGGACGCCTACCTGGCCGAGCCGATCGAGCCGGAGGAACTGGTCGCCACCGCCCACGCGGTGCTGCGCTACTACCAGGCCCGGCTGCGTGCCGAGCAGCTCGCCGAACGGCTGGCCGCGCTCGCCGACGCCACAGTGGAGATGCACGCGACGCCGAACTTCGTCCGGCTGCTGGAGGCCGCCGCGAGCGGCGCGGCGCGGATCTTCAAGGCCCCGGCCGCGGTGGTCGCCGAGACGTTCGACGGGGACTGCCTGGCCGGGGTGGCGGACGACCCGCACACGCCGGCCCGGATCGT
The DNA here is from genome assembly GCF_040648395.1 of Micromonospora sp. NPDC049151. Lineage (NCBI taxonomy): Bacteria > Bacillati > Actinomycetota > Actinomycetes > Micromonosporales > Micromonosporaceae > Micromonospora > Micromonospora sp. NPDC049151. Next base: position 42,379 of record NZ_JBEZDP010000003.1, on the reverse strand, counting down.
GCCGTGGGTGGTGGACGACACCGGCGTGCCGATCGGCACCCGGGTGCGGGTCGACGAGCCGGCCAACTGGGCGGTGGCGGACTGGCCGGACGGTGACACGGTGACGGTTGCCGCCTCCCGGCTGCGGGAGGACCGCGCCCCGCTCTACGTGGTGGTGCCGACCGCCACCCAGACCGTCCGTACGCCGGTGCTGGTGCAGCTCGCCCAGGCGGTCGCCTCGGCGGTGGAGGCGCAACGGTCCTTCGACGAGGAGCACCGGATCGCTGTGACGTTGCAGCGCAGCCTGCTGCCGCAGCGGCTGCCCGACGTCGTGGGCCTGGACCTGGCCGTCCGGTACGAGCCGGCGAGCGCGCAGACCGAGGTGGGCGGCGACTTCTACGAGCTGGTGATGCTCGACGGGCATCTCCTGGTGGCGATCGGCGACGTGGCCGGGCACTCGCTGCACGCCGCAACCGTGATGGCCGAGTTGCGACACGCGGTGCGGGCGTACGCGGTCGAGGGCCATCAGCCCGGGGTGATCCTGGACCGGGTCAACGAGCTGATGCGAACCCTGCTGCCGAACGAGCTGGCCACCATCTGCGTGCTGCTGCTCCACCCGCCGACGGGGCTGGTCCGGCTGGCGAGCGCCGGGCACCTGCCGGCGTTGCTGAGCCGCGACGGCCGGGTCGAGTTCGTGGCGCAGTCCGCGCCGCTGCTCGGGGTGCGCGCGAAGCGCCCGCCGGATCTGGAGTTCGTGCTTCCCGCCGGGGCCACGCTGGTGCTCTACACCGACGGGCTGATCGAACGGCGGGACGCCACCATCGACGACGGCATGGCGGCGCTCGGCGTGGCCGCCACCCGGGTCGACGACAACCTGGACGAGTTCTGCCAGCGACTGCTGGTTGAGCTGGCGCCGCCGGAGATCCAGGACGACGTGGCGGTGGTGGCGGTCCGCCGCCGCTGACCGTGTTCCGCGCCCATCGGCAACTGCGAGATCTTGGTACGGAATGGCCCCTATGGGGGCACTTTCGTACCAAGATCTCTCCGGTTGCTTGATGGGTGCGCGGCGGGTGGTCGTGGGCGGGAGCAGAGCGGCGCGCCGGGGGGTGCAGAGCAAGTCCGGGAGACCGGGAGACCGCGGCGGTCGGGCTGAGGACCGCGCCTCACTGGCGCAGGGCGGCCAGCGAGCGGGCGTACGCGGCGGGGGAGACCCCGGTGACGGCGGTGAACTCGCGGACCAGGTGGGCCTGGTCGGCGTACCCCAGATCGGCGGCGACCCGCGACCAGTCGAGCGGCCCGGCGGCGGCCTGTTCGATCGCCTCCTGGAGCCGGTAGCGGCGGATCACCCACTTCGGACCGACGCCGACGTGGTCCAGGAAGAGGCGCTGGAGCCGGCGGGTGGAGACGGCGTGCCGCCGGGCGAAGTCGGCGACCCGTAGCACGGTCCGGTCGGCGCGGATCTCCTCGACCAGGGCGGTGGCCTCGGCGGCGAGCGGATCAGCGACCGGCGACCACGAGGTCAGCAGGGCGTCCAGTTTCGCGCAGCGCTCGTCGTCGGTGCCCGGGCAGACCGGCCCGTCCGGGATCGGTACGCGCCGGCCGGTCAACTCGGCGACCGGGCGCCGCCAGAACGGCCGGAAACCGCCCGGGCGGAACTGGACGCCGGAGACCCGGCCGGCGCCGTGCAGCGTGACGGCGAACAGGCCGGTGTCGACGCCGGCGATCTCGCCCTGTTCGGGCGCGCCCTCCTGCGCCTGGAACACCACGTTCACGGCCGGGTGCGGCACCACCCGTTGCTCGAACGGCTCGTCCAGGTCCCAGTCGATCAGCCAGTAGTGCTCGACCCACAGGCGCAGCGCCGGGGCGGGCAGCCGGCGTCGGAACCGTACCCGCCGGCGCAGCCGGTCCGGATCGAGGATGCCCCGGTTGTCGCGTCGCGGTTCGTGTCGCATTTCTTCAAGACCGCCCTCATACGCTGCCCCTATGAGCACGAAGACTAGTGAGCTGCTCGCCGTCGCGGCGCCGCGTACGGTGGCGGTGGTACGCGGCATCTCCGACGACCAGCTGGGTCTGCCCACGCCCTGCCCCGGCTACACGGTGCGCGACCTGCTCGGCCACCTGTTCGACGTGGTGGTCAACTTCCAGACGCTGGCCCGCCGGGAGGAGGTCGACTGGTCCGGCAAGGCCGACCATCTGACCGGCGGCTGGCGGGAGCGGTTCGCTGCCGAGACGGACCGGCTGACCGAGGCGTGGTCCGACCCGGCCGCGCAGGATGGCGTCTCGCCCGGGATGGGGCTGCCGCAGGAGACGGTCGGCTTGATGGCCCTGATCGACCTCGCCGTCCACGGATGGGACCTCGCCCGGGCCACCGGCCAGGAACTGGCAGTGGACCCGGCCGTGGTGGCGGCGGGGCACGAGTTCATGGACCGGATGGGCGACATGGGACAGAAGATGGGCGCGTTCGGCCCGCCGGTGCCCACCGGCGCGGCACCGGACGGCATGGACGCGCTGCTCGGCCGGACCGGCCGCGACCCGGCCTGGGCCCGCTGAACCGAACGGCCCGCGTTGTCCCGCGCGGGCCGTTCTTGACAGTGCTATTCACTCAGCGAATAGTAAGGGAGTGTCCACTCAGCACGTCCTGCTCGGGCTGCTCGCCGCCGGGCCACGCCACGGCTACGAGCTGAAGCGTGCGCACGACGAGCGGCTGCCCCGGGCCCGGCCGCTCGCCTTCGGGCAGGTCTACGCCACGCTGGCCCGCCTGCACCGGGACGGCCTGGTCGTGCCGACCGGCCAGGAGCGGGACGGCGGTCCGGACCGGACCGCCTACGCGCTCACCGACGACGGGCGGGCGGCGCTGGACCACTGGCTCGGCACCGTCGAGCCGCCGATGCCGTACGTGGCCAGCACGCTCTTCGCCAAGGTGGTGGTCGCACTCCTGGTGGCCGACGTCGGCCAGGCCCGCACCTACCTGATCGCCCAGCGGCAGGCGCACACGCAACGCCTGCGCGAACTGACCGCGCTGAAGACGACCCCCGGCGTCCGCCTCGACGAGGTGGTCGCCGCCGACTTCGCCATCGCCCACCTCGACGCCGATCTCCGGTGGCTGCACACCACCCTGGACCGGGTCGCCGACTGGCACCGGGAGGTGCGCTCGTGACGTTCCTGCAAGCGCGCGGAGTGGTCCGCGCCTACGGTCACACCCCCGCGCTGCGCGGTGTGACGCTCGACGTGGCCGAAGGCGAGATCGTCGCGGTCACCGGCCCGAGCGGCTGTGGCAAGTCCACGCTGCTGCACTGCCTCGCCGGCATCCTGCGCCCCGACGCCGGTCAGGTCACCTGGCGCGGAGAACGGATCGACACGTGGTCGGAGGCGGCGCGCTCGCGGCTGCGCCGTACCGAATTCGGGGTGCTGTTCCAGTTCGGTCAGCTCGTCGCCGAGCTGACCGCCGCGGAGAACGTCGCGCTTCCGCTGTTGCTCGCCGGCACGGGGCGGCGAGCGGCGCGGACCGCGGCGCTCTCCTGGCTGGACCGGCTCGGGGTGGCCGACGTCGCCGACGCCCGGCCGGGTGAGATGTCCGGCGGGCAGCAGCAGCGCTGCGCGCTGTCCCGGGCGCTCGTCACCGAACCACGGGTGATCTTCGCTGACGAGCCGACCGGCGCGCTCGACACGCTGGCCGGCGAGCAGGTGCTCACCCAGCTCGTCCGGCTGGCCCGCGAGCAGCGCACCACTGTCGTGCTGGTGACCCACGAGCCGCGCATCGCCGCGTACGCGGACCGGGAGGTCAGCCTGCGCGACGGCATGGTCGACCACACCGGGCTCGGGCTCGACCCGGCGCTGCCGGGTGGGTCACGGTGAGACCGGGCACGCTGCTGCGGCTCGCGCTGGCCGGCACCCGCACCGACGTCGCCCGGGTGGTGCTCACCGCGCTGAGCGCCGCGCTCGCGACGCTGGCCGGGCTGGCCGCGCTGACAGTGCTGTCGGTGGTGAAGCCGCCCGGCGACGCCTGGACGCAGTCCGACCAGTACACGAACGCCCTGCTGCGGGAACCCGGCCTCCGTCCCGGCGTCGCGTTCGCGTTGCTGCTGCTCTGCGTGCCGGTCCTCGGCCTGGCCGGACAGTGTGCCCGCCTCGGCGCGCCGGGCCGGGACCGGCGGCTGGCCGCGCTCCGGCTGGCCGGTGCCACCCCCGGGCAGGTCACCCGGGTCGCGGTCGCCGAGACCGGCGTGGCGAGTCTGATCGGCACCCTCGTCGGCCTAGCCGTCTTCCTGGCCGGGCGCGGGCTGCTGCACCGGCCCGACGCGGACGGGCGGCTGCCGCTGCCCACCGACGTGCACCCGGCGCCGATGGCGGTGGCCGCCGTCGTGCTCGGCCTGCCGCTGGCCGCCGCGCTGGTGAGCGCGTTGCTGCTGCGGCGGGTCACCACCACCCCGTTCGGCGTCGTGCGCAAGGTCCGCACCCGGGCGCCCTGGCCGTGGCCGGGCGTGCTCATCCTCGCCGCGCTGGCCATGTTCGCCGCGATCCGCCCGCTCCTGCTCTGGTACGAGCGGCGTGGCGCCGTGGCACCCGACTGGCAGGTGCCGACGTTGCTCGTCGTCGGCGGGCTGACCGCGACGATCGGTGTCGTGTCCGGCACCGGCTGGATCTCGTACCACACCGGCCGGCTGCTGCACCGGCACGGACGCGGCCCGGCCGCCCTGCTCGCCGCCCGCCGGCTGGTCGCCGACCCGTGGGCCGGCAGCCGCACCTTCGCCGCCCTGCTCGCCGCGCTGATCTTCGGCGCCGGTGCCGCGGCGATGCGTGCCGACTTCCAGGCCCAGGCCGAGGTGACCCGCCGCACCGGTTCCGGAATGGCCGACCCGGGCTTCTACCTCGGCGCGATGGACCTGGTCGACCTCGCGGTCGTGGTGGCGATGGCGATCGCCGGCGGTGGGCTGCTCGTGGCGGTGGTCGAGGGCATCACCAGCCGGCGACGGGCGTACGCGGCGCAGGTGGCGACCGGCGTGCCACGAGCCACCATCGGCCGGGCACTGCTCTGGGCCGCGCTCGCCCCCGCCGTACCCGCGATCGGGCTCGCGTTGACCGTCGGCTACCTGCTGGTCCGGGGCGTCATGCCGGCGCCGAGGAACGGTGGCTTCGCGCGAACCTTCTGCGACGCCGGTGCGGATCTGTGCGGCGATCCGGCCACCGCCGCGCCGTACATCCGCGTCGAGTGGGTGCCGAAGACGACGGTCCCGCCGGACGTACCGTGGGATCATCTGGCCTGGCTCGCGGCGAGCGGGTTGGCGGCGGTGCTGTGCACGGTCGTGGCCGGCCTGCTGTTCCTGCGCGCCGCGACCTCGGTCGAGGAACTGCGCAGCACCTGACCGGTCAGCGGCCGAGCAGGCCGGCGGAGCCGGCGACGGCCAGCCCGATGACAGTCGAACAGCAGCACACCACGAGCGCGGCGGCGACCACCACGAGGAGCAGCCAGGCGGGCGCGCGTCGCGCCGCCGGCTGCTCCTCGTCGCTCATCCGATCGGGTACGGGTCAGGCCCGGCCGACGCGGTCGAGGATCCAGGCGTTGACGAACGCCTCCTCGCGCCAGGAGTCGTACCGGCCGCTCGGGCCGCCGTGGCCCGCGCCCATCTCGGTCTTGAGCAGGTAGTCGCCGGACGGCGCGAGCGCGCGCAGCCGGGCGATCCACTTGGCCGGCTCGTGGTAGAGCACGCGGGTGTCGTTGAGGCTGGTCACCGCCAGGACAGCCGGGTAGTCGGCGGCGGTCACGTTCTCGTACGGCGTGTAGGACTTCATGTACGCGTAGACCTCGGGGTCGTCGAGCGGGTTGCCCCACTCCTCCCACTCGGTGACCGTCAACGGCAGCGACGGGTCGAGGATCGAGGTGAGCGCGTCCACGAACGGCACCTGCGCGACGATCCCGGCGAACGCGTCCGGCGCGAGGTTCGCCACCGCGCCCATCAGCAGGCCGCCGGCCGACGCGCCCCGGGCGACCAGCCGGTCGCTCGCCGTCCAGCCCGCCTCGACCAGGTGCCGGGCGCAGGCCACGAAGTCGGTGAACGTGTTCTTCTTGGCCAGCAGCTTGCCCTCGTCGTACCAGCGCCGGCCCAGCTCACCGCCGCCCCGGATGTGCGCCACCGCGAAGATCACGCCGCGGTCGAGCAGGCTCAGCCGGGCGATCGAGAACCACGGGTCCATGCTCGCCTCGTACGACCCGTAGCCGTAGATGACAGCGGGGGCCGAGCCGTCGCGCGGCGTGCCCCGGCGGCAGACCAGCGAGATCGGCACCCGGGTGCCGTCCTCGGCGAGTGCCCAGTCCCGGTGCTGCTCGTAGTCGGCCGGGTCGTACGGCCGCCCGTCCGGCCCGGGAAGGACCGGCTTCTGCCGGCGCAACGTCAGCTCGCGGGTCACCAGGTCGTAGTCGTAGACCGAGTCGGGGGTGACGAGCGACGTGTAACGCAGCCGCACCTCGTTCGTGCGGTACTCCGGGTTCGCGTCCAGCCCCACGCTGTAGATCGGCTCGGGGAAGTCGATGTCCCAGCTGTCGTCGCTGCCCACCGGCAGCACCCGCAGGCCGGTCAGCCCGTTTGCGCGCAGCGACACGACGAGGTGGTCCTCGAACGCGTCGACGGCCTCCAGCCGGGTGCCGGGCGTGTGCGGGATCAGCGGCGTCCACTCGCCCGGCGCGTCCGCCGAGGTGTAAGCGAGCGCGAAGTCCTCAGCGCCGTCGTTGTGCAGGATCAGGAAGCGGTGGCCGTGGTGCTCCACCGCGTACTCGATGCCCTGACGCCGTGGCGCGACGACGGCGGGCTCACCGGTCGGGTTGGCCGCCGGGATCACCCGGACCTCGCTGGTGACCTTGCTGTGGATGTCGATCACCACGAAGCGCTCCGAGCGGGTCAGCTCGACGCCGACCCAGAACCGCTCGTCGTCCTCCTGGTACACCACCACGTCCTCGCTGGACGACGTGCCGACGGTGTGCCGCCAGACCCGGTTCGGCCGCCACGCGTCGTCCACTGTCACGTAGAACAGCGTGGACGCGTCGCTCGACCAGGCGGTGCCGTAGAACGTGTCCGGCACCTCGTCCGGCAGCGACTCGCCGGTGGTCAGATCCTTGATCCGCAGCGTGAAGCGTTCGTCGCCGGAGAAGTCGGTGGAGTAGGCCAGCCAGCGGCCGTCCGGGCTGACGTCGAACGCGCCGAGGGAGAAGAAGTCGTGCCCCTCGGCGAGCTGGTTGCCGTCGAGCAGCACCTCCTCACCGTCGAGCGGGGCGCCGTCCGCGCTGACCGGGGGCGCGGTCTCGCCGGGCCGGACCGCGCGCCGGCACTGCACGCCGTACTGCTGACCCTCGACCGTGCGGGTGTAGTACCAGTGGCCGTCCTTGCGGGTCGGCACCGACAGGTCGGTCTCCTGGGTGCGCCGGCGCGTCTCCTCGAACAGCTCAGCGCGAAGCCCGGCCAGGTGGGCGGTGCGCGCCTCGGTGTACGCGTTCTCCGCGTCCAGGTACGCGATCGTGTCCGGGTCGTCCTTGGTGGCGAGCCAGGCGTACTCGTCGAGGACTGTGTCACCGTGATGGACGCGCTCGGTGGGGACGCGCTTGGCGACGGGCGGTGGGGTTTCGGTCACGGCGCCACGTTACCGGGCGCCGGGCGGCCGCCGGGGTCGCCCGCCGACCGAATCCCGCGACTCGCCGCCAGGTCTTTCGAACATGTGTACGATAGCCGCCATGGCGGATGCGGCACGTTCCACCGACCGACTCGGAGCCCTCGACATCACCCGGAAGCTGGCCGCGATCTGCGGCGACCCGTTCGCCCGCTTCGCCGGCCCGGCCGACGAGGTGGCCGGCCGTACCGCCCGGTGGGTGGCCGTGCCGGGCGGCCCGCACGCCGCCGCGGAGGTGTTGCGGCTGGCCGCCGCGTACGACCTGACCGTGGTGCCCCGCGGCGCCGGCACGAAGATCGACTGGGGCGCCGCACCGGCGCAGGTGGACATCATGCTCGACACCGGCCGCCTCGCCGGGGTCTGGCACGAGTCGCGCGACGCGGCGGTGGCCGAGATCGGCGCCGGTACGCCGCTGCGCGCGGTCCAGGCCACGCTCGCGCGCACCAACCAGCGGTTGCCGGTCGACGCGCCCTCGCCCGGCGCGACGCTCGGCGGTGTGCTCGCCGCCGACGAGACCGGCCCGCTGCGGCACCGGCACGGCAGCCCGTGTGCCCAGCTCGTCGGCGTGCGCTACCTCGACGCCGACGGCGAGCTGGTGAGCGTCGGCGAGTCCGGCACGGCGGCCCTCCGCCGAGCCGCCCCCGGCCGTGGCGGTGGCCGGGCGGGCGGACGCGGTCCGGCGGGCGCTGGCGGTTCCGCCAGTGGTGTGTTCGGCGACGATCCGGTTCGTGGTGGCGGCGATGCGATCCTCGGCCGGGGCGAGGTGCCCGGGCTGGACGTGGCCCGGCTGCTCTGCGGCTCGCAGGGCGGGTTCGGCGTGCTCGTCTCGGCCACCATGCGGGTGCACGCCGTACCGGCCGGCCGGCTCTGGGTGTCCCGCCCGGTCTGGACGCCGCTGGAGGTGCACGACCTGGTGCAGGCCGTCCTCGCCGCCGGCGTCGACCCGGCCGCCGTGGAGCTGGACCTGCCGGTGCCGGTGCCGCTGCCCCGGCGACGGATTCCGGCCACGCACCCGTCGGTGGTCAACCGCCCCGACCATCCCGCGGTGACCGGCCGCCCGGCGGCGGGCAGCCTGGTGGTGCTGCTGGAGGGCGGCCCGGCCGACGTGACCGAACGGGCCGAGCGCCTCACCGCGATCCTCGGCCCCGAGACGATTGTCAGTCACCACGCACCGGAATGGTGGGGGCGCTACCCCTTCGCGCCAGGCGACACGGCGCTGCGTATCGAGGTGCCGATAAACGACCTGCACGCCGCCGTCTACGCGTTGCGCGACGCCACCGGCGCCCCGGTGCCGGTACGCGGCTCGGCCGGCTCGGGCACCGTGCACGCCGCCCTGTCCGGCGCGCTGCCACCCGACCGGGTCGCCTCGATCCTCACCGCGGTCCGCAGTGTGCTGATCGCCCGGCGGGGCCGGTGCGTGGTGGTGGCCGCGCCCGCAGCGGTACGCCGTGGCGTCGACCTCTGGGGCGAGCTGCCCGCGTTGCCGCGACTGCGCAGCGCCAAGGCCCACCTGGACCCGCACCGCCGACTGGCCCCCGGCCGCCTACCCGGCGGCCTCTGACCAGCCCCGCCCCTGGGCACCAGCCTGCCGACGCCCGGCCTCACCCGTGCCGGTGCCCCGCCCGCCGGGGGGGCGCCCACACCTGCCGGCGCACCCGCCGGAGCACCCTGCCTGCCGGGCGTCCCCACCTGCTGGGCACCCCCGGCCCGCACTCAGCCTCGGCTCCACCCGCGTCCCCGTCCTCCGTCCCCGCCCCGCCCTGGCCCGCCCCGCCTCGCCCGGTGATCGCCTCGCCTCGCCCGGTGATCAAGGACTTTGCGTCAGATTTCGCGCCCCCAGAGGACACAAACTCCTTGATCACCGCCGATGGGCGGGTTGAGGCGCGAGGCGGGCGGCTGGGGTGCCACGAGGGGCCGGCTCAGGCGTCCGTGGCGGGCGGGCCGGAGCGGGTTGACCATGAAGTTGGCGGGGAGGAATCGGGCGAATTGAGCGGCTAAGTTCATGATCGCCGGGGCCGGGGCCGGGGCCGGGGCCGGGGCGGGGGGTTAGGGGGTGTCGTTTCGGAGGACCAGGACGGCTATGTCGTCGCGTGGGGGTTCGGCGGAGAAGGCGATGGTGGTGGCGCGCAGCCGGGCGGCCACCACGTCGGCCGAGTACCCGGCCAGCGGAGCCGCCGACTCGCGCAGCCGCTCGGTGCCGAACAGCTCGCGTCCGCGTCGCCGCTCGGTGACGCCGTCGGTGTAGAAGATCAGCGCGTCGCCGGGCTTGAGCGACAGCTCGGCGGTCGGTGTGGTGATGGCGTCGAGCAGGCCGAGCGCCGTACCGCCCACACCGACGAACGTCGCGCCGCCACCGCCGTGCAGCAGGACCGGGCGGTCGTGACCGGCCAGGTGCAGCGAGACGTCGAGCTGGTCGCCGTCGCCGGGTGCGACGGACGCGAGCGCAAGCGTGCAGTAGCGTCCGCCGCCGCGCTCGACAAGCGTCTCGTTGAGCCGGCCGAGCACCTCGGGCAGCGGCTTGCCGTCGCCGACGAGCACCCGGATCACGTCCCGGACCAGCCCGGTCACGGCGGCGGCCTGCACGCCCTTGCCGGACACGTCGCCGACCACCACGAGCCAGCGGCCGTCCGGCAGCGGAAGCACGTCGTAGAAGTCGCCGCCGACCTCCGCGTCGTCGCCGGTCGGGACGTACTCGGCGGCGAAGCCGATGCCCTCGACCACCGGGAGCACCGGCGGCAGCAGCGACTGCTGGAGCGTCTGGGCGACCCGGCGGCGCTCGGCGTGGATGCGGGCGTTCTCGATGGCGAGGGCGGCGCGGCGGGCCACGTCCTCCAGCACCGAGACCTCGTCCGGGTCGTGCCGGTGCCGCTGGTGCCGGCCCACGGCGAGGGTGCCGAGCCGCTGGCCACGGGCGATGAGGGGTACGGCGAAGCCCTCCATCGGCCCGCCGAGCGGCACCTGGGCGGCGTTGCGGGACGCCTCGCGCAGCCGCGACTGGATCGAGTCCGGGCCGGTCTCCTGGAGGGTCCGGTGCAGCTGCGGCAGCATCGCCTCGTCGGCGTGGCTCGACGCGGCGAGCCGCAGCCGGCCCCACTCGTCGGTGGTGTGCACCGCGCACCACTGGCCGAGCCGGGGCACCACGAGCTGCGGGACGAGCGCCATGGTCAGTTCGACGTCGAGCGACTGGGCGAGCAGTTCACTGGCCTCGGCCAGGAACGTCAGCCAGGTGGAGCGGCGTACGTCGGCGCGGCGCAGCCTGTCGTTCTCCAGGTGCAGCGACAGCCGCTCGGCGGCCAGCACGGCGAGCGGCCGGGCGTACGCCGAGGGTGCCGCGTCCAGCTCCAGCTCACCGGAGTACGGCCGGTGCACGGCCAACGGCACGCGCAGCAGTTCGTTGTCCTCGCGCGGCGGCCGGCCGTACCTGGCGAACACCTGGGTGCCGAGCCCGTCGCCCCGGTCCAGCCGGACCGTGCCACCGGCGGCGCCGACCATCTCGGCGACCCGGGTCAGCAGCCCGGTGGCGAACTCGGACAGCGGCTCGTCGGCGTACGCGTCGGGGGTGATCTGCATCAAGTCGCTCATGGCCGCGGCGCTCGGCGTACCGTCGCTGGTCCGTTCGGCGACGCGCAGTGGGCCGGCCGACGGCCGGGCGGAACCGCCGGGGCCGGGCCGGTCGAGGCGGAACCAGACGCCCTTGCCGGTGGGGAGGTACGTGGTGCCCCACCGGCTGGCGAAGTGGTCGACGAGCAGCAGCCCGCGCCCTCGGGTGGCCACCTCGGTGATGTCGGACGTGGTGTTTCGCACACCCACGATCAGCTCGTCGACCGGGCCGGAGGCGAAGTCGGTGACGGTCACGGTGAGGCCGTTGCGGTCGGTGTCGACCTCGATGTCCAGTTCGGTTCGGGCGTGTTCGACGGCGTTCGTGGTCAACTCGGTGGTGAGCAGCAGCGCCTCGTTCAGCAGTTCGGGCAGCCGCGCTTCGAGCAGCATGGTGCGCACCAGCGCGCGGGCGGCCGCCGGGGTGCGCCGGTCGGCGGGGAGGCGGACCCGGCGGACGCGCTCGTTCGCGCCGCCGCTAGCAGGCCCTGCCTCCGCTGACACCTTCGTATCCTCCACCGCGCCCACCCCGGGTGCCAAGCATCCGGCCGAACCCGCCGGCCGGGCTGATACCGCGCGTGACGCGCGATCACACGCGGTGACCTCGACGGATCGCGCGGCACAATGATGGGATGGCCCGTGTGACCGCACGAGCCCGAGCGGAGCGAGGAACGATGGCCACGGTGAATCAGTCGATGACCGCTGACCCGTCCGCGTCCGACCACGAGGTGCTCCTCGGCGAACTGGTCGAGGCGTTGCGCCGGGTGGGGCGCGGCGACCTGCGGGTGCGCCTGCCCCGGCGGGCGGGTCTGCCCGGTGAGGTCGCCGACGCCTTCAACGACGTGGTGTCGTTGCAGGAGCGGCAGCACCTCGACCTGCGGCGGATCAGCCGGATCGTCGGCCGTGACGGCCGGCTCACCGAGCGCCTGGACGACGAGGGCCTGGACGGTTCGTGGGCGGAGGGCCAGCGGGCGGTCAACTCGCTCATCGACGACCTGGGCCGGCCGACGACCGAGATCGCCCGGGTGATCGTGGCGGTGGCCGACGGCGACCTGTCCCAGCACATGGCGCTGGAGATCGACGGTCGCCCGCTGCGCGGTGAGTACCTGCGCATCGGCCGGACCGTGAACACGATGGTGGATCAGCTGTCGTCGTTCGCCGACGAGGTGACCCGGGTGGCCCGCGAGGTGGGCACCGAGGGCAAGCTGGGCGGCCAGGCCGACGTACGCGGGGTGGCCGGCACCTGGAAGGACCTCACCGACTCGGTGAACACCATGGCGTCGAACCTCACCGGGCAGGTGCGGTCGATCTCGCAGATGGCGACAGCCGTGGCGAAGGGCGACCTGTCGCAGAAGATCACGGTCGGGGCGCGCGGCGAGGTGGCCGAGCTGGCCGACACGATGAACTCGCTCACGGACACGCTGCGGCTGTTCGCCGAGCAGGTGACCCGGGTGGCGCGTGAGGTGGGCACCGAGGGCAAGCTGGGCGGCCAGGCCGAGGTGCCGGGCGTGGCCGGCACCTGGAAGGACCTGACCGACAACGTCAACTCGATGGCGTCGAACCTGACCGCGCAGGTGCGCAACATCGCCCAGGTGTCGACGGCGGTGGCGAAGGGTGACCTGTCGCAGAAGATCACGGTGGCCGCCCAGGGCGAGATCCTGGAGCTGAAGGACACCGTGAACACGATGGTGGATCAGCTGTCGTCGTTCGCCGACGAGGTCACGCGGGTGGCGCGTGAGGTGGGCATCGAGGGCAAGCTGGGCGGTCAGGCGCAGGTGCGCGGCGTGTCCGGCACCTGGCGTGACCTCACCGAGAACGTGAACCAGCTCGCCGGCAACCTGACCAGCCAGGTCCGCAACATCTCCCAGGTCTCCACGGCTGTCGCCAAGGGCGACCTGGGTCAGAAGATCACTGTGGACGCGCAGGGCGAGATCCTGGAGCTGAAGAACACCGTCAACACGATGGTGGACCAGCTGTCGTCGTTCGCCGACGAGGTCACGCGGGTGGCGCGCGAGGTGGGCACCGAGGGCAAGCTGGGTGGTCAGGCCCAGGTCAAGGGCGTCTCGGGTACGTGGCGGGACCTGACCGACAACGTGAACTCGATGGCGTCGAACCTGACCAGCCAGGTGCGGAACATCGCCTCGGTCACCACCGCCGTCGCGAAGGGTGACCTGTCGCAGAAGATCACAGTGGACGCCCGGGGCGAGATCCTGGAGCTGAAGTCCACTGTCAACACGATGGTGGATCAGCTCTCGTCGTTCGCCGACGAGGTGACGCGGGTGGCCCGTGAGGTGGGCACCGAGGGTAAGCTCGGCGGCCAGGCCCAGGTGCGCGGCGTCGCCGGCACCTGGCGCGACCTGACCGACAACGTGAACTCGATGGCGTCGAACCTGACCGCGCAGGTGCGCAACATCGCCCAGGTGTCGACGGCGGTGGCGAAGGGTGACCTGTCGCAGAAGATCACTGTGGACGCCCGGGGCGAGATCCTGGAGCTGAAGTCCACCGTGAACACGATGGTGGATCAGCTGTCGTCGTTCGCCGACGAGGTGACGCGGGTGGCGCGTGAGGTGGGCACCGAGGGCAAGCTGGGTGGTCAGGCCCAGGTCAAGGGCGTCTCGGGTACGTGGCGGGACCTGACCGACAACGTGAACTCGATGGCGTCGAACCTGACCAGCCAGGTCCGTAACATCGCCTCGGTCACCACCGCCGTGGCGAACGGTGACCTGGGTCAGAAGATCACTGTGGACGCGCAGGGCGAGATCCTGGAGCTGAAGAACACCGTCAACACGATGGTGGACCAGCTGTCGTCGTTCGCCGACGAGGTGACCCGGGTCGCGCGCGAGGTGGGCACCGAGGGCAAGCTGGGTGGTCAGGCCCAGGTCAAGGGCGTCTCCGGTACGTGGCGCGACCTCACCGAGAACGTCAACCAGCTCGCCTCGACGCTGACCACGCAGTTGCGTGCCATCGCGCAGGTCTCCACGTCGGTGACCCGCGGCGACCTGACCCAGCGGATCAACGTGAAGGCGCAGGGCGAGGTCGCCGAGCTGAAGGACAACATCAACCAGATGATCGTCACCCTCCGGGAGACGACGAAGAAGAACGCCGAGCAGGGCTGGCTGGACTCGAACCTGGCCCGGATCGGCGGTCTGCTCCAGGGCCAGCGCGACCTGGGCGAGGTCTGCCGGATGATCATGCAGGAGGTGACCCCGCTGGTGGACGCGCAGCTCGGCGCGTTCTTCCTGGCGGACAGCTCCGAGGGCAGCATGCGGCTGCGGCTCACCGCCTCCTACGGGTACGTGGCGCGCGGCCACGACGTCACGTTCGGCCCCGGTGAGGGGCTGGTCGGGCAGGCCGCGCTGTCGCGCCGGACGATCCGGGTCAAGGCGCAGCCGGACGGGCGTCTCGTCGTACGGTCCGGGCTGGCCGACACGCCCCCGGCCGACCTGGTGGTGCTGCCGGTCCAGTTCGAGGGCGAGCTGCTCGGCGTGATCGAGTTCGCCGGCGTGGCCACGTTCTCCGAGCTGCACCTGGCGTTCCTGGAGCGGCTGGTGCTCACCATCGGCGTCGCGGTGAACACCATCCAGGCCAACCGGCGTACGGAGGAGCTGCTGGCGCAGTCGCAGCGGCTGGCGCACGAGATGCAGGACCAGTCGGCCGAGTTGCAGCGCACGAACGCCGAGCTGGAGGACAAGGCGAAGCTGCTGTCCGAGCAGAAGGCCAACATCGAGACGCAGAACCGGGAGATCGAGCTGGCCCGCCTCGGCCTGGAGGAGAAGGCGCAGCAGCTCACCCGCGCGTCGGCGTACAAGTCGGAGTTCCTGGCGAACATGAGCCACGAGCTGCGTACGCCGCTGAACTCGCTGCTCCTGCTGGCCCGGCTGCTCGCCGAGAACCCGGAGCGCAACCTCAGCGCGAAGCAGATCGAGTTCGCCCGGACCATCCACGGCGCCGGGTCGGACCTGCTGTCGCTGATCGACGACATCCTCGACCTGTCCAAGATCGAGGCGGGCCGGATGGACGTGGAGCCCACCGAGATCCAGTTCGCCGAGATCCGCGGCTACGTGGAGCAGGCGTTCGCGCCGCAGGCCGAGGAGAAGGGCCTGGACTTCCAGGTACGGGTGAGCCGTGACCTGCCGCCCGCGCTGGTCACCGACGCCCAGCGGTTGCAGCAGATCCTGCGCAACCTGTTGTCGAACGCGGTGAAGTTCACCGACAACGGCGCGGTGACGCTGCGGATCGGCCCGGCGGCCGAGAACGCCGTCTTCGACGTGCCGGCGCTGACGAACGCGCAGCGGGTGATCGCGTTCACCGTGATCGACACCGGCATCGGGATCTCCGACGACAAGCTGTCGCTGATCTTCGAGGCGTTCCAGCAGGCGGACGGCACGACCAGCCGGCGTTACGGCGGCACCGGGCTCGGCCTGTCCATCAGCCGCGATCTGGCCCGCCTGCTCGGCGGCACGATCACCGTCTCGTCCGCGCCCGGTCAGGGTTCGACGTTCACTCTCTTCGTACCCGATGTGCTGGCGCCGGACGCGGTGGTGGCGCCGGCCCCGCCGTCGCCGAGCCGCGCGGGCCTGCCGTCGTCGCTGCTCATGCCGATGGAGCTGCCGCAGCCACAGGAGACGCCGGCCACCCGGCGCCTGGACGGCGTGACCGTGCTGATCATCGACGACGACGTACGGAACGTGTTCGCGCTGACGTCCGCGTTGGAACTGCACGGGATGACCGTGTTGTACTCGGACAACGGGGCGGACGGCGTGCGCCATCTCGCCGAGCACCCCGAGGTGGACATCGTCCTGATGGACGCCATGATGCCGGACCAGGACGGGTACGAGACGACAGCGCAGATCCGCCGCAACCACCGGTTCGCGGACCTGCCGATCGTCTTCCTGACCGCCAAGGCGATGCCCGGCGACCGGGAGTCGGCGCTCGGCGCCGGCGGCAGCGACTACATCACCAAGCCGGTTGACCTGGACGAGCTGATCGAACTGATGGCGTCCTGGATCAGCCGGAGCCGAGGCGACGAGGAGAACGCGTGACGCAGACGGCCAAGGCCCTGCTGGTGGACGACCGGCGGGAGAACCTGATGGCGCTGGAGGCGATCCTCCAGGGTCTCCCGGTGCAGTCGGTCGCGGTGGAGAGTGGCGAGGCCGCGCTCAAGCAGCTCCTGGTGGACGACTTCGCGGTGATCCTGCTGGACGCCCAGATGCCGGACATGGACGGCTTCGAGACCGCCACCCACATCAAGCGGCGCGAGCGCACCCGGCACGTACCGATCATCTTCCTGACCGCCGCGGACAAGGACGCCCAGCTCGCTCTGCGCGGCTACGCGGCCGGTGCGGTCGACTACCTGACCAAACCGTTCGACCCGTGGGTGCTGCGCGCGAAGGTGACAGTCTTCGTCGACCTGTGGGTGAAGACGCGGCAGCTCGCCGCCCAGTCGGACCTGGTGCGCGAGCGGGATCTGCAGTGGCGGCACCTGACCGACGCGGTGGACGAGGCGACGGCGCTGCTGCGCGCCGACGACGACCCGTCGACCCGGGAGCGCGCTGTGGAACTGCTGGAGCAGGCACGCTGGGGCAACGCCCGCTGACGGTTCAGCCGCCGGCCGGGCCACCGTGCCCGGTCGCGGCCCGCCGGGCCCGCCAGCGGTCGCCGAGCGATTCCAGTTCCTCCTGTACGAAGAGGAAGAAGTCGCGCATCTCGGCGACCCGCTCGCCGGCCGGGGTGCTGCGCCCGTGCAGCGCGTCGACCCCGCCGGCCGCGATGTCGATGAAGTTCTTGTAGAGCGTGGTCTTGGTGATTGTCGCCTCGTACCACGGGTTGTCGGGCATCCGGTAGCGGTCGCTCCGGGACCCCTTGACCGGCTCGCGGACCAGCATGGCGAACTGGGTCAGGTAGCGGACCGCGCCGCTGACGGCTGCCGCGCTGACGCCGAGCCGTTCGGCGATCTCGCCGGCGGTGAGCGGGTCGTCGGCGCTCATCACCGTGAACAGGACCCGGGCGGCCATCCGGGGGAAGCCCACGTCGGCGAAGGCCATCGCCATCCGCTCCACGAAGAGGTGGACCTCCTCCTCGTCGTGCTGGGGCGGCACGTTCATGGTCGGCTCCTCGACACTCACCCCGTGACCCTACAGTCTTCACAAGTTTGTGAAACGAGCGTAACTTCTGAAGTATGGAAACAGCAATCGATGTGTCCGGACTGGTGAAGACGTTCGGCCGCACCCGGGCTCTCGACGGGCTCGACCTGACCGTCCGCACCGGAGAGGTGCACGGCTTCCTGGGCCCGAACGGATCCGGCAAGTCGACCACCATCCGGGTGCTGCTCGGCCTGCTGCGGGCGGACGCGGGGGCCGTCCGGCTGCTGGGCGGCGACCCCTGGCGGGACGCGGTGTCGCTGCACCGCCGCCTCGCGTACGTGCCCGGTGACGTCACGCTCTGGCCCCACCTCAGCGGCGGCGAGGTCATCGACCTGCTCGGCCGGCTGCGCGGCGGGCTCGACCCGAAGCGCCGCGCCGAACTGCTGGAGTCGTTCGAGCTGGACCCGCGCAAGAAGGGCCGCACCTACTCCAAGGGCAACCGGCAGAAGGTCGGCCTGGTCGCCGCGCTCGCCTCCGACGTCGAGCTGCTCATCCTCGACGAGCCGACCTCCGGGCTCGACCCGCTGATGGAGGAGGTCTTCCAGCACTGGGTCCGCCGCGCCGTCCACGACGGACGCACCGTGCTGCTGTCCAGCCACATCCTGGCCGAGGTGGAGGCGCTCTGCGACCGGGTCACGATCATTCGGGCCGGCCGGGCCGTCGAGTCCGGCACGCTGGGCGACCTGCGCCACCTGCACCGCACCGCGATCGACGCCGAGGTCGCCGCGCCGCTCGACGGCCTGGCCGACCTGCCCGGCGTACACGACCTGCGGGTGGACGGGCGGCGGGTGCGCTTCGACGTCGACACCGCCGCGCTCGACGCCGCGCTGCGCCGGCTCACCGAGCTGGGGGTACGCAGCCTGGTCAGCACGCCGCCCACGCTGGAGGAGCTGTTCCTGCGGCACTACGAGACGGCGGCGCCCTCCGACACGGCGCGCCCCGAGACGGCGGACCGGGCATGAGCACGCTCACCGGCACCCGCCACCTGGTCCGGCTGATCCTGCGCCGGGACCGCCTCCTGCTGCCGCTGTGGGTGCTGATCCTCGCGGTGCTGCCGATGACGTACGCGGCCAGCTTCGCCGGGCTGTTCCCGACCGCCGCCGAGCGGGCCGCGTACCTGGAGGGCACCGCCCGCAACCCGTCCATCGTCGCGCTGCTCGGCCCCGCCTACGGCGACAGCGTCGGCGGGCTGACCGCCCAGCGCAGCGGATTCCTGCTGCTGATCGTCGCGCTGGCCAGCCTGCTCACCGTCATCCGGCACACCCGCACCGAGGAGGAGGCCGGCCGGCGGGAACTGCTCGGCGGCAACGTGCTCGGGCGGCACGCCGGGCTGACCGCCGCGCTGCTCGTCACGTACGCGGCGGATCTGCTGCTCGGCCTGCTCACCGCCGCCGGGCTGGTCGCGACCGGGCTGCCGGTCGGCGGCTCGGTGGCGTACGGCCTCGTCACCGTGCTGACCGGCGTCGTGTTCGCCACGCTCGGCGGGCTGGCGGCACAGTTGACCGAGACCGCCGGTGGGGCGCGGGGCATCGGGCTCGCCGGTCTCGGCGCCGCGTTCGGGCTGCGCCTGGCCGGGGACACCGCGAGCAACGACTGGCCGAGCTGGCTGTCCCCGCTGGGCTGGGCCGCCCGGGCCCGCCCGTACGAGGGGGAGCGGTGGTGGGTGCTGCTCCTGCCGCTGGCCGCGACGGCGCTGCTCGCGGCGCTCGCGTACCCGATCTCGGTCCGCCGCGACCTGGGCGCGGGCGTGCTGCCGCCCCGGCTCGGCCCGGCCGCCGCGAGTGGTGCCCTGTCCGGTCCGTTCGGGCTGGCCTGGCGGCTGCACCGGGGGCAGATCCTCTGGTGGTCGGTCGGGTTCGGCCTGCTCGGGCTGATCCTCGGCGGCGCGGCCGAGGCGGCCGGCCGGTCGGTCGAGGGGAGTCCGCGGATGGAGGAGATCGTGGCCCGGCTCGGCGGGGCGTCGGGGATGGCCGACGCCTACCTGGGGGTCACGCTGAGCCTGGCCGGGCTGGCCGCCGCCGGGTACGGCATCCAGGCCGCGCTGCGGATGCGCGCGGAGGAGTCCGCCGGGCACGCCGAGCCGGTGCTCGCCACCGGGACCCGGCGCTCGACCTGGCTGTTCTCCCACGTGACGTTCGCGCTTCTCGGCCCGGTGGTGGTGCTCGCGGTGACCGGGCTGGCCACCGGCCTGACGTACGGGCTGAGCACCGGTGACGTGCCCCGCCAACTGGGCCGGATGCTCGCCGCCGGCCTGGCCCAGGTGCCGGCGGCGTGGGTGCTGGCCGGGCTCGCCGTGCTGCTCTACGGCCTGCTGCCCCGGCTCGCGTCGGCCGCCTGGGTGGTGCTGGCGGCCTGCGTGCTGCTGGGTCAGCTCGGCGCCGTGCTGGAGCTGGACCAGTGGCTGCTGGACGCGTCGCCGTTCACGCACACCCCGCAGGTGCTCCGCGACACCTGGGCCCCCACCCCGCTCTACGTGCTGACCGCCCTGGCGGTCACCCTGGCCACAGCGGGTCTGCTCACATTCCGCCGCCGCGACCTCCCCGTCGCCTAGGCCGCGCCGATCTTGCGCTTGCGGCCCCGGCGAAAGGGGCACATCGCCCAGGTCGAGGGCCGCAAGTGCAAGATCGCGAAGGCGGGGCGTGCGTTACTGGGTGGCTTCGTTGCGGATCATCAGGGCGCTGCGGAGGCCCGTGATGTCCAGGACGCGGATCAGGAAGTCGCCCACGTTGGTGAGGATCAGCAGGCACTGGGCGTGACTGGCCTTGCGGCTGAGCACCACGAGCGTGCCGAGGCCCTGCGAGTCGCAGAACGTGACCCCGGCCAGGTCGAGCACGATGCGCGGGGGCGGATCCGCCAGCACCTCGTTCACCACAGTCGAGAGCTGGGCGGCCGTGAGCATGTCGATCTCACCGGCCAGGCGAAGCACTGCTTCGTCACCCGTCCGGTGTACGGTGATGGACAGTTCGGCACGATCCACCCGGTCAGCCTATCGCGATCTCGACCATCGGGCCTGTCGAGCCGATCGCCGTCGGCCCGTCGCGCCGCTCCGGCAGGTGAGCCTGGTAACCCCCGTTGCGGGGTGCCTGCCAGGCAGCACTCCGGCGCTGACACAATGGCCCCATCGTGACCGAGACGCATTCCGCCGGATCCGGCCGCTACCCGGCCGACGCCCCGGCCTCCGAGGCCCTGTTCGACCGCGCCAAGGCCGTCGTGCCCGGCGGGGTCAACTCTCCCGTACGCGCGTTCCGTGCCGTCGGCGGCACCCCGCGCTTCATGGTCCGGGGGGAGGGTCCGTGGCTCTTCGACGCCGACGGCCGGCGCTACGTCGACCTGGTCTGCTCCTGGGGCCCGCTCATCCTCGGCCACGCCCACCCGGCCGTGGTGGAGGCGCTGCGCGAGGCGGCGGTGCTCGGCACCAGCTTCGGCACGCCGACGCCGGGCGAGGTCGACCTGGCCGAGGAGATCATCGCGCGGACGCCGGTGGAGCAGGTACGCCTGGTCAACTCCGGCACCGAGGCGACCATGTCGGCGATCCGGCTGGCCCGCGGCTTCACCGGCCGCGCCAAGATCATTAAGTTCTCCGGCTGCTACCACGGCCACTCCGACGCGCTGCTCGCCGCCGCCGGCTCCGGCGTGGCCACCTTCGGCCTGCCCGACTCGCCCGGCGTGACCGGCGCGGCGGCCGGCGACACCATCGTGCTGCCGTACAACGACCTGCGCGCGGTCGAGGAGGCGTTCGCCGCCGAGGGGCAGCACATCGCCGCGATCATCACCGAGGCAGCCGCCGGCAACATGGGCGTGATCGCCCCCCGCGACGGCTTCAACGCCGAGCTGGCCCGCATCGCCCACGCCAACGGGGCGCTGCTCATCGTCGACGAGGTGATGACCGGGTTCCGGGTGTCCCGCGCCGGGTGGCACGGCCTCGACCCGTCGGACGCGGACCTGTGGACGTACGGGAAGGTCATGGGTGGTGGCCTGCCCGCCGCGGCGTTCGGCGGGCGCGCGGAGATCATGGCCCGGCTCGCCCCGGCCGGCCCGGTCTACCAGGCCGGCACCCTCTCCGGTAACCCGCTGGCCTGCGCGGCCGGGCTCGCCACGCTGCGGCTGGCCGACGACGCGCTCTACCGGCGGCTCGACGAGACCGCCGCCGCGCTGGGCAAGCTCACCACCGAGGCGCTGTCCGCGGCGGGCGTGCCGCACCGCCTCTCCACAGCGGGCAACATGTTCTCGGTCTTCTTCACCGACGCGGACGTGCGCGACTACGACAGCGCCCGCACCCAGGTGGTGCCCGCGTTCAAGGCGTTCTTCCACGCGATGCTCGCCGGTGGCGTCTACCTGCCGCCGAGCGCGTTCGAGTCGTGGTTCGTCTCGACCGCGATCGACGACGCCGCGTGGGAGCAGATCGCCGCCGCCCTGCCGGTGGCGGCGCGGGCGGCGGCAGCAGCAGGACACGGAGGGTAACCAATGGCGGAGACCGTGGTGCACGTGCTGCGGCACGGCGAGGTGCACAACCCGGACGGCATCCTCTACGGCCGCCTGCCCGGGTTCCGCCTCTCCGAGCTGGGCGTGCAGATGGCCAAGGCGGCGGCACAGGCGCTCGCCGACCGGACCGTCGTGCACGTGGTGGCCAGCCCGCTGGAGCGTGCCCAGCAGACCGCCGAGCCGATCGCGGCGCAGTTCGGCCTCTCCGTCGGTGTCGACGAGCGGCTGATCGAGAGCGCGAACTGGTTCGAGGGCAAGAAGGTCTCGCCGGGTGACGGCTCGTTCCGTGACCCGCGCAACTGGTGGGTGCTGCGCGACCCGGTGACCCCGTCCTGGGGTGAGGCGTACCGGGTCATCGCCGAGCGCATGTTCGCCGCGCTGCACGCCGCCCGGGTCGCCGCCGAGGGACGTGAGGCTGTCCTCGTGTCGCACCAGCTCCCGATCTGGACGCTGCGCCGGCACGTCGAGCGCAAGCGCCTCTGGCACGACCCGCGTCGCCGCCAGTGCGGCCTGGCCAGCCTCACCTCGTTCCACTTCGACGGCGCCAAGATCGCCGGTATCGGGTACTCCGAGCCGGCCGCCCACCTCGTCTCGATCTCGCCGACCGCCCGGACGGCCAAGGGGGCCTGATGCTCACCCGGAGGCTCGCCGCCGCCCTGCTCGCCGCCGTCACCGCCGGTACGGCGCTGGTCGGCTGCTCCTCCGACAGCCAGGAGAGCCGGTGCGACGCCGACGGCTCGACGGTCACCTGCGCCCCCGAGCAGCGCTCCAAGACGCCGAAGGTGAGCGGTGAGCTGCTCACCGGCGGCAGCTACGACATCTCCCGCGATCGTGGCCAGGTCGTCGTGGTCAACTTCTGGGGCTCCTGGTGCGCCCCCTGCCGCGCCGAGGCGGACGACCTGGAGGCCACCTACCAGGCCACGAAGGGCTCCGGCGTGACGTTCCTCGGCATCAACGTGCAGGACAGCAAGGACAAGGCGATCGCCTTCGAGGAGGGCCGGGTCACGTACCCGAGCATCTTCGACCCGGCCAGCCGGCAGGCGCTCAACTTCGACATCCCGCCGAACACCACCCCGGCCACCGTCGTGCTCGACCGCGAGGGCCGGGTCGCCGTGGTGATCCGCCGGGCCGTCACCCGGGACGAGCTGCGGCCGATCGTCGAGAAGGTCGCCGCCGAGTCGCCGCCGCCGAACGGCTCCCGCTGATGGGCGAGACGTTCCGCCAGCTCGCCGAGTCCGGCCCGCTGCTGCTCGCGGTCGGCGCGGCGGCACTGGCCGGACTGGTCAGCTTCCTGTCCCCGTGCGTGCTCCCGCTGATGCCCGGCTACCTGTCGTACGTGACGGGCCTGGCCGGCTCCGACCTGGAGGGTGCAAGGAAGGGCCCCCTTTTAACGCCTCCAGTAGAGGAAGGGCCCCTTCTTAACACCGGCACCACCAGCGCGGGCGGCGACACCGGCGGCGGCGTGAGCGTCGCCGAGCGGGCGGCGCCGCAACGGACCGCCGCCGCCGTCAAGGGCCGGGTGCTCGCCGGCACGCTGCTGTTCATCGCGGGCTTCACAGTCGTGTTCGTCGCCACCGCGATCCTCTTCTCCGGCGTCGGCAAGCTCTTCTTCCGGTACGAGCGCACGCTGGAGATCGTCATCGGCGCGCTGGTGGTGGTGCTCGGCCTCGGCTACCTCGGTGTGATCCCCGGCATGCAGCGCGAGTTCCGTATCCGCTGGCTGCCCGCCGCCGGGCTGCTCGGCGCACCGGTCCTCGGCGCGGTCTTCGCGCTCAGCTGGCTGCCCTGCACCGGCCCGACGCTCGGCGCGGTGCTCGGCATGGCGGCCACCGAGGGCAGGACCGACCGGGCTGTGCTGCTCGCCGTGGCGTACTGCCTCGGGCTGGGGATACCGTTCGTCGTCTTCGGGCTGGGCTTCCAGCGCCTGCTCGGGGTCTTCCGCGCCGTCCGGCGCAACAGCCGCTGGGTCACCCATATCGGCGGTGCGCTGCTGATCGCGATCGGCCTGGCGCTGATCACCGGCGGCTGGGTGAACGTGGTGATCTGGTTGCAGACGACCGTCGGCGTGGGCGAGGTGAGCATCTGATGACGACAGTCGACGACCGGCCGTCGACCCCGCCCGCGCAGGCGCCCCGGCGGCGGGTCAACCCGGTGCTGGCGCTGCTGCGCAACTCGTGGCGGCAGCTCACCAGCATGCGTACCGCGCTGATCCTGCTGTTCCTGCTCGCCGTCGCGGCCATCCCCGGCTCGGTGCTGCCCCAGCGCGGCGTCAACCCGGAACGCGTCAACCAGTGGTTCGTCGACCACCCCGACCTGGCGCCCCGGCTGGATCAGATCGGCGCGTTCGAGGTTTTCGGCTCGGTCTGGTTCTCCGCGATCTACCTGCTGCTGTTCACCTCGCTGATCGGCTGCATCCTGCCCCGCGCCCGCGATCACGTCCGCGCGCTGCGGATGAGGCCGCCGGCCGCGCCGAGACGGTTCGACCGGCTGCCGCAGCACGCGGTGCTGGAGGCCCCGGCCGCCGCCGACCCGGAGGCGATCGCGGCGGTGCTGCGTCGCCGCCGGTGGCGGGTCACCGTGCGCGGCAACGAGGTCTCCGCCGAGAAGGGCTACCTCAAGGAGACCGGCAACCTGCTCTTCCACGTGTCGCTGGTCGCCGTCCTGCTCGGGGTCGCGCTCGGTTCCTGGTACGGCTGGCACGGCAACCGCATCCTGGTGGCGGGCGCGGACAACGCGTTCTGCAACACCCGCCAGCAGTACGCCGAGGCGTCGCTCGGCCCGCGCGTGGACAGCTCCGACCTGCCTCCGTTCTGCCTGACGCTGGAGAAGTTCGAGGCCGACTACCTGCCGTCCGGGCTGGCGTCCCGCTACTGGGCCACGGTGACGGTGGACGAGCCGGGCGGCGAGGCGCGGACCGCCGGTTTCTCGGTCAACTCGCCGCTGCGGCTCGGTTCGGCGAACGTCTACCTGCTCGGCAACGGCTACGCGCCGCTGCTGAAGTACACCGACAAGTACGGCCGCAGCCAGACCAGCGACGCGCCGTTCCTGCGTACCGGTGACTCGAACGCGACCGAGGAGGGCGTGGCGATCTTCCCGGACGCCAACGTCGACCCGAAGACCGGCGCCCGCGCCCCGGACCAGCAGATCGCCTTCGACGGGCTCTACCTGCCGACCGGGCCAGAGAGCGCGCCGTACGTCTCGTCGCAGTACCCGGCCGAGCGGAACCCGATGGTGAACCTGACCGCGTACCGGGGGAACCTCGGGATGGACGCCGGCATCCCCGGCTCGGTCTACGCGCTGGACCGGCGGCAGATCGACGACGGCAAGCTCAAGGAGATCGGCACCAAGCTGCTGCGGCCGGGGGAGAAGTGGACCCTCGACGACGGCAGCACGCTGGAGTTCCTCGGCACCGAGCCGTACGTCACGCTGGCGGTCCGGCACGCGCCCGGTCAGACGCTGCTGCTGGTGGCGAG
This sequence comes from Micromonospora sp. NPDC049151, assembly GCF_040648395.1. Taxonomy (NCBI): domain Bacteria; kingdom Bacillati; phylum Actinomycetota; class Actinomycetes; order Micromonosporales; family Micromonosporaceae; genus Micromonospora; species Micromonospora sp. NPDC049151. Next base: position 17,049 of record NZ_JBEZDP010000003.1, on the reverse strand, counting down.
CGGCACGCTGCTGCTGGGCCTGATGGGTTCGCTGTTCGCCCGGCGGCGCCGGGTCTGGTTCCGGGTTTCGGCCCCCGAGGGTGGATCTCCGACGAGCGGTAGTAGTTTGGTGGAGGCCGGTGGGCTGCCGCGCACCGAGCACCCTGGGTTCGCCGACGAGTTCGCGCAGCTCGTCGCCGCGGTGAGCGGTGACGCGCCGGACGCGCGGCGGGCGCGAGAAGGAGACGAGTGATGTCCGCACTCTCCGACCAGCTGGTCGCGTTCGCGATCCTGGCGTACCTGATCGCGATGATCAGCCACGCCGTGGAGTTCGCGCTGGGCAACGCGCGGAAGGTGCCCGCTGCCGCACCGGCGCGTGAGCTGGTGGGCGCGGGCGTCGGCGGTGCCGGTGGCGCGATCGACGAGCCGGCCGTCCCGGCCACGCCGCAGCGCCCGGACCGCACCGGCGCGCGGGCCGTGCTGGCCGGCCGGATCGCCGGCTGGCTCACCGTGCTCGCCGCCGCGCTGCACCTGGGCGCCGTGGTCACCCGGGGCCTCGCCGCCGACCGGATGCCCTGGGGCAACATGTACGAGTTCGTGCTGACCGGCACCTGGATCGGCATGGCGGCCTGGCTCGTGGTGCTCTGGAAGCAGCCGTGGCTGCGCCGGCTCGGGCTGTTCCTGACGCTGGTCATGGTGCTGCTGCTGGCGTTCGCCGAGCTGAAGCTCTACGTGCCGATCGAGCCGCTGATGCCGGCGCTGCAGTCGTGGTGGTTCATCATCCACGTCTCGACGATCATCTTCGCCTCGGGCATCTTCCTGCTCGGCGTGGTGCCCGCCGCCGCGTACCTGATGCGGTCCGGCTGGGAGCAGGGGCGGCGCAGCTTCCCGTACACCCTGGCCCGCCGCCTCCCGGAGGCGGCCGGGCTGGAACGGCTGACCTTCATGCTGCACGCCTTCTCGTTCCCGATCTTCACCTTCGCGGTGATCGCGGGTGCGATCTGGGCCGAGGCGGCCTGGGGTCGCGCCTGGGGCTGGGACCCGAAGGAGACCTGGGCGTTCATCTCCTGGGTGGTGTACGCGGGCTACCTGCACGCCCGGGCCACGCCGAGCGTGAAGCGCAACGTGGCCACCTGGATCTCCATCGTGGGCTTCCTGACCGTGATGATGAACCTGTTCGGCGTGAACTTCTTCTTCACCGGCCTGCACTCGTACGCCGGGGTGTAGCGGCCGGGCGACCGCTCAGCACCTCGTCCACCCGGCGTGTGACCTGGTAGGCCACCTCCGGCAGGTCGGCCAGTTCGAGGCGGTCCGCCCGCAGCGCGAACTGGGCGTGCAGTTCGCGGGCCACGGCGTCGCGGATCTCCGCTTGGAGCGGGCTGAGGCCGTCCGGGTCACCTGCCACGTACGCGTCGTCCATCCGTCGATGATGAACCGCCGTCGGCGAAGCTGTCAGTGACGCAGAATGTAGGACTACACTTCTTAGAACTGTAGTTATAAGAAGTGTGGTGTCGGTATGCCGCTGCTCGGAAAGCCCGCAGAGATCTTCGACCGGGACGTCGAGTGGGCCGAACTGGCCCGGTTCGTGGCCGACGACCGGCCCGGCGCGACGCTCGGCGTGGTCAGCGGCCGCCGCAGGCAGGGCAAGACCCTGCTGCTGTACCAACTTGCGCAGGCGAGCGACGGCTTCTACTTCGGCGCTACCGAGGCGACGTCGACGGAATCGCTGCGCCGGCTGGGTGAGGCGCTGGGCGCGTACTCCGGGTCACCCGGTCCCGTCCACCTGCCGGACTGGGGTGCTGCGGTCGACGCGCTGCTCGCGCTGGGACGGGAACGCCCCGTCACTGTCGTCCTCGACGAATTCCCGTACCTGGTGCGTGCGGCCCGTGACCTGCCGTCGATCATCCAGCATGCGCTGACGCCCGGCCGTCCGGAGCGGACCGGCTCCCGGGCGCGGTTGTTGTTGTGCGGCTCGGCGCTGTCCTTCATGGGAGGGCTGCTCGCCGGATCGGCGCCGCTGCGCGGGCGGGCCGGTCTGGAACTGCCGGTGCAGCCACTGGACTTCCGCGCTGCGGCGGCCTTCTGGCAGATCGACGACCCGCTGCTGGCGGTACGCGTCTTCTCCGTCGTCGGCGGCACCCCCGCGTACCGCCGGGAGTACGTCCAGGACGACACCCCGGCCGGGCCGGACGACTTCGACGCTTGGATCGTGCGGACGGTCCTGAACCCGGCCCGGCCGCTGTTCCGTGAGGCCCGGTACCTGCTGGCCGAGGATCCGGACCTGAGGGACACCGCGTTGTACCACTCGGTTCTCGCCGCCGTCGCGGAAGGGAACGCCAGCCGTGGCGGCATCGCCGGTTACATCGGGCGGAAGGCCACCGACCTCCAGCACCCGCTGACCGTGCTGGAGGACGCCGGACTGCTGGTGCGTGAGCCCGACCCGCTGCGCAGCGGTCGCAGCAGCTACCGGATCACCGAACCGCTGATCACCTTCTACCAGGCAGTGATGCGCCCGGCTTGGACGGCTCTGGAGCAGCGGCGCGGAGCCGACGTCTGGCGTCGTTCACAGCGGCGCTACGCAAGCGCGGTGCTCGGGCCCCGGTTCGAGGAGATCGTGCGGCAGTGGTCGCTGCGCTTCGCCGAACCCGAGCTTCTCGGCGGGCACGTCGCCGAGGTGAGCGCGGCGACGCTGACCGACCCGGACACCCGGACGCGTCACGAACTCGACCTGGTCGCGGTGGGCGAGCCGCCACCGGGCGACGGCCCTCGCCCGTTGTTGGCGATCGGTGAGGTCAAGTGGGGTCGCCGGCTGGGCCGGGCCGACCTCCAGCGGCTGGAGCGGATCCGGGCCCTGCTGGTGCGGCAGCGACCCGGCTTCGACGCGGGCGGAGCGCGGCTGCTGCTGGCGGGCGGCCACGGCTTCGAGGACGACCTCGTCGACGCCGCGGCCGGTCGGGCGGATGTGGTCCTGGTAGACCCGGCACTTCTCTACGGGCGCTGAGCGGGCGTCTCACCCGCCGAACCAGCCGGGGACGTCCAGGCGGAACACGTCGGCGGGGACCATCCGGCGTAGGTCGTCCTCGATGGCGGCGACCCGGTCCGCGCCGAGCGTGGCCGCCCAGCGGTTGCGTAGCTCGTCGAAGACCACCGCCGAGCGGTGCAGCCCGTCGCGGCCCTTCGCGGTCATCCGGACCAGCTTGCGGCGGGCGTCGGCGGGGTCGTCCACGCGTTCCAGGTAGCCGAGGGCGACCAGCCGGTCCACCGTCTTGCCGGCGGCCTGCTTGGAGACGCCGAGGCGCTGGCCGAGGTCGGAGGCGGTGGTCCCGGCCGGGCCGACGGCCTGGAGCACGAAGCCGTGGGCCGGGCGCAGCTCGGGGTGCCCCTGGCGGGCCAGTTCGGCGTGCAGGTCGTCGACGAGCGTACGGAAGCCGGCGAGCAGGAGCAGCGGCAGCGCGAAGCCGGGGCGGTCAGGCGTTGCCATGTTCGACAACCACGTTTACCATTCCGTCAACCACGTTGACCATCTTACGAGAGGGGCACAGTCATGTCCCGCTTCACCGCGTACGAGCCGGACACCGCGCCCGCCGCCGCCCGCCCGGTCATGGCCGGCGTACGCCGCTCACTGGGCCATCTGCCCGCCGCCGTCGGCCTGATGGCCGGCTCGCCCGAACTACTAAAGGGCTTCCTCGCCGCCAACGCCGCGTTCGAGGCCACCGACCTGGACCCGGTCGCCCGGGAGGTGGTCGTGCTCACCGTCGCCACCCGCAACGGCTGCCACCTCTGCGTGGCGATGCACACCGCGACGCTGGTCCGCCACGCCGCCGCGCCGGCGCTGATCGAGGCGCTACGGACCGGCGCGACGGTACCCGACCCCCGGCTGGAGGCGCTGCGCCGCTTCACCGTCGCCGTGCTCGACCACCGGGGCGCGGTCCCCGACGCCGACCTGGACGCGCTGCTCGCCGCCGGGTGGCAGCCACGGCACGCGCTGGACGTGGTGCTCGGCGTCGGCACGTACACGATCTCCACGTTCGCCAACCGGCTCACCGAGGCGCCGCTCGACCCGCCGCTGGCCGCGTACGCCTGGACGCCCGCCGCCTGAGGCCCTACGCCATGTGATCCGACAGCTGATGTGTGGCACAACTCCGCCACGTGATGCGCAACGTCGGTCGGCCCGTCGGCACTGAGCCGCGCGGCGCCGGTCAGCCCCGCAGGAACGGCAGCAGCAGCGCGGTGAGCTTCGCCGGCTGCTCCTCGAACAGCCAGTGGCCGCAGTCCTCCACCACCGCCCCGGTGACCGCGCCGGCATAGCGGCGGACCTGCTCGGCCACCTGCCCGCCCAGGCTGGCCTGCGCGCCGACGGCGAGCACCGGCATCGGCAGCTTCGTGCCCCGGTACGCCGTGTTGTCCGCGACGTCCTGCCCGAACGCCCGGAAATAGCCGAAGCTCGCCCGCAGGTGCGCCTCGTCGCGCAGGTGGCCCGCGTACTCCTCGATGTCGCCCGGGCCCAGGCTGCCCTTGTTGACCATGATGGAGTCGGTGAACCGGTCGACCCAGAGCGCCTCCCGCCCGGCGACGAGCTGCTCGGGCAGGCCGTTGGGGACGTTGAAGAAGCCGAAGTTCCACACCGCCGGGCCGACGGCGGTCAGCGCCGGGATCGCGTAAATGCTCTCGTCGGGGATCGGCGCCTCGCTGAGCACCAGCCGGGTGACCGACTCGGGATGGGCGGCGGCGTAGGCGTACGCGACCATGGTGCCCAGGTCGTGCCCGACCAGCCGGATCTCCTCGGCGAGACCGAGACCGGTCAGCAGCCGGTGCAGGTCGGCGGCGATCGTCTTCTTGTCGTATCCGCCGGGCGGGGCGTCGCTGTCGCCGAAGCCGCGCAGGTCCGGGGCGATCACCTCGTACGACCGGGCCAGCTCCGGCAGCACGTGCCGCCACATGCGCCAGCACTGGGGATAGCCGTGCAGCAGCACCAGGGTCGGCCCCCGGCCACCCCGGATATAGTTGATCTCCACGTCGCCGGCTCTGGCCCGCTGCTCGGTGAAGCCCGCCGGCACCCGCGGTTCGTCCATGCCGCCGACTACCCGGCCGACCTCCGTCCATGCGGCGAAGGTGTTAACAGGGGGCCCCGCCTCCACCGGATGCGTTAACAAGGGGCCCTTCCTTGCATCTCAGGGAGGTGGGGGAGGATGGGGGTTATGGCGGCTCGCTTTCCGTACACCGATCTGAAGGACTTCCTCGCGGCGCTGGAGCGTGCGGGCGAGCTGCGGCGGGTGAGCGCGCCGGTCGACCCCACGCTGGAGATCAGCGAGATCGTCACCCGCACCGTCCGGGCCGGCGGGCCCGCGCTGCTGTTCGAGCGCCCCACCCGGGGCGAGATGCCGGTGGCGATCAACCTGTTCGGCACCGAGAAGCGGATGGCGATGGCGCTCGGGGTGGAACACCTCGACGAGATCGGCGCGCGGATCGGCGAGATGCTCAAGCCGGAGCTGCCGCAGGGCTTCTCCGGGATGATGGGCGGTCTCGGCAAGGTCATGCAGCTCAAGTCGATGCCGCCGAAGAAGGTCAAGACCGCCCCCTGCCAGCAGGTCGTCTACCGGGGCGACGACGTCGACCTGAACCGGCTGCCCGGGTTGCAGGTGTGGCCCGGCGACGGCGGGATCTTCCACAACTTCGGGCTGACCCACACCAAGCACCCGGAGACCGGCAAGCGCAACCTCGGGCTCTACCGGCTCCAGCAGCACTCGCACAACACCATCGGCATGCACTGGCAAATCCACAAGAACTCCACGGCGCACCACGCCGTCGCCGAGCGGCTCGGCCAGCGGCTGCCGGTGGCGATCGCGATCGGCGCGGACCCGGTCGTGGCGTACTCGGCCAGCGCGCCGCTGCCGGCCGACATCGACGAGTACCTGTTCGCCGGGTTCCTCGCCGGTGAGCGGGTCGAGATGGTGGACTGCCTGACCGTCCCGCTTCAGGTGCCGGCGCACGCGCAGATCGTGCTGGAGGGCTACATCGAGCCGGGCGAGCGCCTGCCCGAGGGGCCGTTCGGCGACCACACCGGCTTCTACACGCCGGTCGAGCCGTTCCCGGTCATGCACATCGAGTGCATGACCACGCAGCGCGACCCGGTCTACCACTCGATCGTCACGTCCCAGCCGCCGCAGGAGGACCACGGTCTCGGCAAGGCCACCGAGCGGATCTTCGCGCCGCTGCTGCGCTTCCTGATCCCGGACATCGTCGACTACGACCTGCCCGCCGCCGGTGTCTTCCACAACTGCGCGATCGTGTCGATCCGCAAGCGCTACCCGAAGCACGCGCAGAAGGTCATGAACGCGATCTGGGGCGCGCACATGATGTCGCTGACCAAGCTGATCGTGATCGTCGACGAGGACTGCGACGTGCACGACTACAACGAGGTCGCGTTCCGCGCCTTCGGCAACGTCGACTACGCCCGTGACCTGATGCTCACCGAAGGCCCGGTGGACCACCTCGACCACGCCTCGTACCAGCAGTTCTGGGGTGGCAAGGCGGGCATCGACGCCACCCGGAAGCTGCCCGAGGAGGGCTACACCCGGGGCTGGCCGGAGGAGATGCGCATGTCGCCCGAGGTGGTCTCGCTTGTCGACAAGCGCTGGAAGGAATACGGGATCTGATGACGGCGGCAGTACAGGAACGGCCCGGCCGGGTCTCGTCCTTCCTCAAGCTCGTCGCCATCGAGCACTCCGTCTTCGCGCTGCCGTTCGCGTACCTGTCGGCGCTGACCGCCATGCAGCTCAACGGCGGCCGGGTGCGCTGGGGAGACCTGCTGCTGATCACCGTGGCGATGGTCGGCGCGCGGACGTTCGCCATGGCCGCGAACCGGATCCTGGACCGGCGGATCGACGCGCGGAACCCGCGTACGGCGAACCGGGAACTGGTCACCGGCGCGGTGAGCGTGCGGACGGCCTGGACCGGCGCGGCGGTCGCGCTCGTGGTGTTCCTGGCCGCAGCCGCCCTGCTCAACCCGCTCTGCCTGGTGCTCGCGCCGCTCGCCGTGGTGCCGCTGGTGGTCTACCCGTACGGCAAGCGGTTCACCAACTGGCCGCACGCCATCCTCGCGGTGGCCCAGGCGGTCGGCCCGGTCGGCGCCTGGCTGGCGGTCACCGGCACGCTCGACGGCTCCGGTCCGGCGTGGCTGCTCGGTGCGGCGGTGGGCCTGTGGATCGGCGGCTTCGACCTGATCTACGCCTGCCAGGACTCGGAGATCGACCGGGAGATCGGCGTGCACAGCGTCCCCGCCCGGTACGGCCGGCGTTTCGCGCTGCACGCCTCCACAGTCGCGCACGTGGTGACGTTCGCGCTGTTCATCTGGTTCGGCGCCTGGGTCGGCTTCGGCTGGCTGTGGTGGATCGGGCTGGCGCTGACCGCTGTCGCCTTCGCCTACCAGCACATGGTGGTCAGCCCGACCGACCTGAGCAAGGTCAACCGGGCGTTCTTCACCGCGAACGGCTTCGTCGGCATCGCGTTGTTCGTCCTCGCGCTGCTCGACCTGGTGATCCGGCTCGGCCTGCGGCCGTAAACGGACCGGCTCACGGCGTCGCGCCGACCGGGTAGCGGGCGCTCTCCAGCGTCCAGTCGACGGTGCCGCGCACGGCGGCGGCCAGGCCGTCGAGGTGGACGGCGACGGCCTGGTCGAGCGTCGGCCCGAACGACGGCGCCGCCGCCAGGAGCGCGGCGAATCGCCCCATCTCGGCCCGCCAGTGCCCGGCCACCAGGTCGACCGCCGCCGGCACCGGCACGCCCCGCTCGGCGGCCATCGCCAGCACCAGGTTGTGCCCGCCGCCGGTGGCCCGGTCGCGTTCCAGCGAGGCGATGTCGTTGAACCAGGACAGCAGGTCGTTCGCGAGGTCGGCGAGCCGGCGCAGCGCCGGATGGTGGTAGACCGCGTCGGGCAGCGGACGCCCGGACGCGAACTCGATCAGCGGGTACGAGACGTACGCCGCCGACGTGGCCCGGCGCAGCCGCACGTACTCGGCGACGCCCGGTGGACGGCCGGACGTGGTGGCGGTGGCCTCCCGGTGCACCCCGTCGAGGTGGTCGGCGACCGCGTCGGCGAAACGCAGCCGCCACCGGGCCGGCATCCGGCGGCGCGGCTCCCGCCACGCCTGCACCAGCAGACGCCGCAGCGGGCCGGAGAAGCCCGGGTGGCGGGCGCGCGGACCCTCGCGCAGCAACGCGAGCGCGCCGTCGCGCAACGCGCGGATCTGCGCCGGGGTCAGCCCGTCCCGCCCGTCGCAGGCGTCGTCGACCAGGAAGAACCAGGTGAACAGCGCGGTGAGCACCCGCAGGTCGGGCTCGGTGGCGTCCGGGTAGAGGCGGCCCGCGTACCGGGCGAAGCCGGCCCGCGCCAGCCGTCGCCGGGTGTCCGGGTCAGCCGGCAGGCCGAGCCGGTCGACGTGCTCCACCAGCCAGCCCTGCACCCGGTCGGCGTACGGGGAGATGCGGGGTGCGACGGGGCAGTCGGAGCGCAGCGCCCGCAGCACCGCCCCCGTCATCACCGGCCCCTCCGTGGAAGTCGATCGCCGATCGAAGACTTTCATGCCGTGGGATGTCGCGTGAACCCGCTGGACATCCCGGGCGGGCCGACCGAACGGGGGTCCCCGCCCGGCGTCCGCCGCGACCAGGCACGCTTGAGGGCATGCGCGAACCATGGGTGGTGGGTGTCTCCGGAGCCTCGGGCACGCCGTACGCGGCGGCTGTCGTCCGGGCACTGCTCGACGCCGGCCAGGCGGTGGACCTGATCGTCTCCCGGGCGGCCCGGCTGACGGTGCTGGACGAGACCGGCCGGCCGTTCCGGGACGGGCACTGGGCCGAGGACCTGGCCGCCTGGCTCGACCGCGACCTCACCGGCGCGGACCTGCGGCACTGGCCCGCCGGTGACCTGGCCGCCGGCCCGAGCAGCGGCTCCTACCGGGTACGCGGCATGGCGGTGGTGCCCGCCAGCACCGCCGCGTGCGCCGGCATCGCGATCGGGCTGTCGAAGGATCTGCTCCAGCGCGCCGCCGAGGTGAACCTCAAGGAGCGCCGCCCGGTCGTCGTGGTGCCCCGGGAGACGCCGGTGACCCGCAGTCACCTGGAACACCTCATCGCGCTGCACGACGCCGGCGCGGTGGTGCTGCCGGCCAGCCCGGGCTTCTACGGCGCCGGCGCGTCGGCGTCCGCCGGGCAACTCGTGGACTTCGTGGCCGGGAAGGTGCTCGACGCGCTCGGCGTGGAGCACACGCTGTTCCGGCGGTGGTCCGGCGAGGTGGCCGCCGGGCGCCGGGAGGCCGCCGCGGACTGACCGGCCCGGCGTGCGGGGGCGCGGCCCTCGGCCGGACCGCGCCCCGTACGTTCAGTACATGCCGGCGTTCGCCGGTCCGGGGCCGGTGGAAGCGGTCTGGCCCATGTTGCGGGCCTTGCCCATGTCCTCCGCCTCGTCCAGCATGCCCTCCCCCTCGAGCAGGGCCCGCACCTCGGATTCCCGAAACCGGCGGTGCCCTCCTGGAGTCCGGATACTGCCGATCCGGCCGGCCGCTGCCCATCTGGTCACGGTCTTCGGGTCCACCCGAAACAGCGCAGCGACCTCACCCGGTGTCAGCAGGCGATCTCCAGTGTCCACAGCCCCCTCCTCGCGTCGACGAAGCCCCCGGCTGAACACACTGCCCCCGGCCGGTGCGAGCCCAGAGCCGTCATGAGGGACGTATGGCAATTACAGCACCGGCTACCGGGCGTGTCCGTCAAACGCGAAAAACGCACACACTGGGAAGTTCGGAAATGGTACCGGCGGAGAACCCCCTGATCGTACGTTTGTGAAGGGCCGGGCCGCGGGTACCGACCGCGTTCGGTAGCCGTCGAGCGGATAGGGTCACTCTCCGTGGACACGATCGACCTGAGCCTCGTGGAGTTGCTGCGGGGCAACGCCCGTCTGTCGTACGCCGAGCTGGCCCGTCAGGTCGGCCTCTCCGCCCCGGCCGTGCACGAGCGGGTCGGCAAGCTGGAGTCCAGCGGGGTGATCCGGGCGTACCGGGCCGAGGTCGAGCCGGAGTCGATCGGGCTCGGCGTCACCGCGCTGATCGGCATCATCGAGGACTCCGACGCGGACACCGACGATGTGCTGGAGTCGTTCCGCCGCATTCCTGAGATCGAGTCCTGCTACTTCATGGCCGGCGTCGAGTCCTTCCTGCTCAAGGCGCGAGTCGGCACGATCGCCGAGCTGGAGCAGCTGATCGTCCGGCTGAACCGGACGGCCGGTGTGGCGTCCACCCGTACCAGCATCGCGCTGTCGACCAAGTGGGAGAACCGCCCGCAGCCGCTGGAACCCCCCACCGCCTGACGCCTCTGGCCTCCGCGCGGGGGTTGCGGTTACCGTGCGCCGATGACGAGCTCGGGACGCGGTGCGGCGGTGGTCACAGGCGCGGCCGGCGGGCTGGGGCGGGCGATCGCCGCCGCCCTGCACGCCGACGGGTGGAACGTGCTGCTCACCGACGTCGACGCGGGTGCCGTGGCGGAAGCCGCCGCACCGCTGGGTGGCTGGTCGCGCGCCCTCGACGTACGCGACGAATCCGCCTGCGCGGACGTCGCCGCCGAGGCGGCGGCCGCGCCCGGCGGCCTCGGGCTCTGGGTGAACAACGCGGGCATCCTGGTCACCGGCCCGTCCTGGGCGCACGACGCCCCGACCCGGCGCGCGGTCGTCGAGGTGAACGCGCTCGGCGCGATGAACGGCACGCTCGCCGCCGTCGCGGTGATGCGCGAGCAGGGCCGCGGCCACGTGCTCAACGTCGTCTCGCTGGCCGGGCTGATCGCCGCGCCGGGCGAGACGGTGTACGCGGCCAGCAAGCACGCCCTGCTCGCGTTCAGCCTCGGCACGCAGAGCGACCTGCGGATGGCCGGCGTCGGGGGCGTACACGTGTCGTGCCTGTGCCCGGACGGGATCTGGACGCCGATGCTGCACGACAAGCTGGACGACCCGGGAGCGCTGGCGTCCTTCACCGGCTCGCTGCTCACGCCGGAGCGGGTGGCCGCGCGGGCCGTGCGGCTGGCCCGGCGGCCCCGCCCGGTGGTCAGCCTGCCGCGCTGGCGTGGCGCCCAGGTACGGCTCCTGGACGCCTTCCCCCGGCTAGCGCTGGCCCTCACACCGGTGATCCGGGCCGCCGGGCGGGCCGGCCAGCGGCGGCAGACCCGCCGGGTCCAGGCAAACGCGAGGTCACCTCGCTTGTAACGTTGCCGTCGTGACTCACTTCGACCGGTGCGACGAGGCCAGCCGGCGCTGGGTGACCGAGGCGATCGCCGCGGTCGAGGCGGACGCCAACCGCTCCGCCGACACCCACCTGCTGCCCTTCCCGCTGCCCCGCGAGTGGGGGATCGACCTCTACCTCAAGGACGAGTCGGTGCACCCCACCGGCTCGCTGAAGCACCGGCTGGCCCGCTCGCTGTTCCTCTACGGCCTCTGCAACGGCTGGATCGGCCCGGACACCACGATCGTCGAGGCGTCGTCCGGCTCGACTGCCGTCTCCGAGGCGTACTTCGCCCGGATGCTCGGGCTGCCGTTCATCGCGGTCATGCCCGCCTCCACGTCGCCGGAGAAGATCGCCCAGATCGAGTTCCAGGGCGGGCGCTGCCACCTGGTCGGGGACCCGTCGAAGGTGGTGGTGGAGGCGCGCTGGCTCGCCGAGGACAGCGGCGGCCGGTTCATGGACCAGTTCACCTATGCCGAGCGGGCCACCGACTGGCGGGGCAACAACAACATCGCCGAGTCGATCTACGCGCAGCTCGCGCTGGAACGGCACCCGGTGCCCGCCTGGATCGTGGTCGGGGCCGGCACCGGCGGCACCAGCGCCACCATCGGCCGCTACGCCCGCTATCGCCGGCTGCCCACCAAGCTCTGCGTGGTGGACCCGGAGAACTCCGCGTTCTACCCCGCCTGGCAGGCCGGCGACTGGTCGGTGTCCACCGACCGGGGCTCCCGGATCGAGGGCATCGGGCGGCCCACCGTCGAGGCGTCCTTCCTGCCCGGCGTGGTGGACCGGATGGTGCAGGTCCCGGACGCCGCGTCGCTGGCCGCGATGCGGGCCGGCTCGGCCGTGCTCGGCCGCCGCGTGGGCGGCTCCACCGGCACCAACCTGTGGGGCGCGTTCGGGCTGATCGCCCAGATGCTGGCGGACGGACGTACCGGCTCGGTGGTCACGCTGATCTGCGACCCGGGCGACCGGTACGGCGACACGTATTACTCCGACGAGTGGGTGGCCGGGCAGGGCCTCGACCTCGCCCCGCACCTCGCCACCATCGAGCGGTTCCTGACCGACGGCACCTGGCCGACCGCCTGAGCCGGGCCCCGGCCGGTCAGAGCGGGTCGACCCGCTCGGCAAGCCCCGGATAGCGCACCACGAAGCCCTCCGGGTCGACCTCCAGGTCGGCGGTGAACGTGCCGCTGGAGTACCGGACCCGGCCCGGGCCCAGCGAGGTGTAGACCTGCTCGGCGGAGACCACGGCCAGGCCGGGCAGCAGCACCCAGGCCACCGTCACCGCCGTCGCCATGTCGGCGGGCAGCCGCCCCAACCCGATCCGGCGGATCGGCAGCGTGTTCGTCAGCGGGGACCCGCCCAGGTCGACGTCGAGCGCCTCGGCCAGCCGGCCCGGATCGTCGGTACCCGGCAGGCCCGCCGGTGGGTGACCCGCCGCGCTCAGCGCCGCGTCCAGGTCACCCTCCTCGCCGGTACGCACGCGCCAACCGTCCCGGCCTCGCTCCAGGCGTACGCTCCGCGACCAGCCGGCGCCCTCGGCCTCGACCTCCAGCCGGTTCGTCGCCCAGTCCGGCCCGACGGCCAGCCGGTAGCGGCACGTGTACGGGATCGGATCCACGGCGAGCGCCACACCCTGCGCGGTCAGCCCCTGACCGTCGTCGAGCACGACGTGCTCGGAACCGGCGGTGTCGGTCCGGGCCCAGAAGAGCGACTTCGGCATGGTCCGGACGTTACGCGACCCGGCCGTCGGCGGCAGCGGATGCGCGAACGCCGCCCCGGTCCCGGGCTTGTTGCCTGCCTATCCCTGCTCGTCGCCCTCAGCCGGGCGAGCGGCTCCGGGAACCCGGGCCTACTCGTCGTCGTCCGCTGGCCGGGGCTGCCGGTGCTCCCTGATGTACCGCTCGACGTCCCGCTTCAACCAGACCGCGCCGACCGACAGCTCTTGATACGGCGCGGGGAATGCGGGGTGCCGCCGGATCTCGCGGAATCTCGACCTGCCCACGCCGAGCATCTTCAAGATCTCACCGGCCGCGACAAGCTCGCCCGGTCCCGTCTCCTTGGTCACGACTTCGAAGGTAGGGAATGAGCCGACCCGGCGGTATCCCGTCCTCACGCCGCGCAGCTAGAACGGGAGCCGAAATCACCACAGACGCACTGCCGCCGCCGAGCGGATGCTCGACGGCGGCAGTGGGTGCGCTCAGATCAGTGGGTACGTGCCGGCGGACGACCGCCGAAACCGCGCCTGTCGTCCCGGCCCCGCCCCTCGGCCCGGAAACCGCCGGCCCGGCGCTCGGCCGGACGCGCGTCACCCCGGTCACCGAAACGCCGCTCGGCCTGCGGGCGGTCGTCCTGGCGCCGGTCGCCGAAGCCGCGCGAACCACTGGGCCGGTCGTCGTACCGCTGCTCGTCGCGGTCGTACCCGCGTCCGGCCACCGGCCGCTGCCGGTCGCCGTACGGCCGGTCGGACCGCTCGCCGAAGCGCCTGTCGTCGCCGCGCGGAGCGCGGTCGTCGGACCGCTGGCCGCCGAAGCTCCGGTCGTCGCGGCGCTCCGGCCGCCCGAAGTGGCGCTCGCCGCCGGACCGCTCGCCCGAGTAGCGCTCGCCCGCCGGCCGGTCGCCGAACCGGCGGTCACCGCCGCGATCAGCGAACCGCTCGCCCGCCGGCCGGTCGCCGAAGCGGCGCTCGCCCCGGCCGTCACGGTCGCCGAAGCGGCGCTCGCCACGGTCGGAGAAGTCGCGTCCGCCGCCGAAGCCGCGTCCGCCACGATCGAAGCCCCGGCCGTCGCGGTCGCCGAAGCGACGCGGGCCGCCGCCGCGTCGCGGCTCCGGCTCGTCCCGCACGGGTACGCCGCTGGGCTCGCGCGCGCCGGTCAGCTCGGCCAGCGCCTCGTCGCCCGCCCGGACCCGGGTCTCGGCCGGCTCGACGCCCGCCTTCTCCATCATGGCCAGCGTGGTGCGGCGCTGCTTGGGCAGCACGAGCGTCGCCACCGCGCCGGACTCGCCGGCCCGAGCCGTACGGCCGGCCCGGTGCAGGTAGTCCTTGGGGTCCTTCGGCGGGTCCACGTGCAGCACCAGCGAGACGCCGTCGACGTGGATGCCCCGGGCCGCCACGTCGGTCGCGACCAGCACGGGCGTCCGGCCCTCGCGGAACTCGGCGAGCGTCTTGGTGCGCATGCGCTGGGTCTTGCCGCCGTGCAGCCCACCGGCCCGCACACCGACGGCCGCGAGCTGCTCGACCAGCCGGTCCACGCCGAGCTGCGTACGGGCGAACAGCATGGTGCGGCCCTCACGGGCGGCGATGGACGCGGCGACCGCGAACTTGTCGTGCGGCGGGATCAGCAGCAGGTGGTGATCCATGGTGGACACGGCGGCGGTGGCTGGTGCGGTCGAGTGGGTGACCGGGTCGGTCATGAACCGCTTGACGAGCGTGTCGACGTCGTTGTCCAGAGTGGCCGAGAACAGCAGCCGCTGCGCGTCCGCCGGAGTCTTCGCCAGCAGTCGGGTGACCTCGGGCAGGAAGCCCATGTCCGCCATCTGGTCGGCCTCGTCCAGCACGGTGATCTCGACGTCGTCGAGGCGGCACACGCCGCGCTCGATCAGGTCGCCGAGCCGTCCGGGGGTGGCCACGACGATCTCCACGCCACGGCGCAGCGCGTCGATCTGCCGGTCGTACGGCACACCGCCGACGGCGGTCTTCAGGAACACGCCCACCGCCTTGCCGAGCGGCATCAGGGCGTCGTTCACCTGCATGGCGAGTTCCCGGGTGGGGACCAGGACCAGGGCGCGCGGGTGCAGCGGCCGGGCCCGGTTGCGGTCGGCGAGCCGGGAGATCACCGGCAGGCCGAAGGCGAGCGTCTTACCGGAGCCGGTCTGGCCCCGGCCGAGGACGTCGCGGCCCGCGAGCGAGTCGGGCAGCGTGGCCCGCTGGATCTCGAACGGGGTGGTGATGCCCTGCCGGGTGAGCACCTCGACGACCTGCCGGGGCAGGCCGAGGGAGGCGAAGTCGATGTTCTCCGGGGTCGGGTCGACGGACGGGGACGTGCTGGGTTCAGCGAACGTGGTCAAGAAATACCTCTCGAGCGGGGCGCATCTTCGCGATGGCCCGCCGCGGCCTGTCACGCCGCCGAATCGCCCGCAAGATCGCCCATGGGCGCGCAGTCGGGGCGCGCCGGGTCAGTGATCGCAGACAAGTGTACGGCGAATCGCCCACTCCGCCACGACAGTGCGAGGCGGTAGTGGGCGGGCTCACCCCTGTCACTCGATGAGCATGGTCCCGGTCAGGCCGCTCAACGCGTCGTTGGCCAGGACGACCACGAGCAGGCTGATCCCGATGAGCATGGCCAGCGCGACGGCCAACACGATGATCACCTTGGTGTTGCCGCCCCGGGCGGCCGGGCTGTCCTCGGACCAGCCCTGGGCCAGGATGTGCCCGGTCAGGGAACCGGAGTTCTCCAGCGGGTTGCCCTGCGGGAAGGACACGGTGGCGAATCCCGGGCCGTCCGTCCCGCCGTACGCGGCGGTGGCGAGGTCCGGGCCGGCGGGCTGCGGGCGTACCGGACGGGTCGTGTCGGCGTCGCGGGCGGGCACGGCCGGCGGCGGCCAGGTCGGCAGCGCCGGGGCCGGCACCACGGGCGGTGGGTCCGGCACGGGTGCGGCGGCCCACGACGGCTGCGCGGCGCCTGACGTGCCGGGCGTGACCGGTGGCGCGACGAGCGGGGCCGGCGCGGCCGGCGGACCTGGTACGGCGGCCCGCGCGGGCGGGAACGCCGGTGCGGCCGGCGGGACGGGGAACAGCGGCGCGGGCAGCGGGTCCGGAGCGTCGCTCCTCGCCGGTGGTGGCGGGAACGGCGGCGCGGGCAGCGGGTCCGGAGCGCCGGTCATCGCCGGTGGTGGCGGGAACGGCGGCGCGGGCATCGGTCCCGGCGGGGCCGGTGGCGGGGGTACCGCCGGACCCGGCGGCGGCACCGGCGGCCCGGGCACCGGCGGCACCGGCCCGGGTGGGGCCGGCGCCGGCGGGGTGGGCGCGGGCGGTGGGGGCAGAGGCGGCGTGGGCCGGAGCGGAGGTTCCGGCTCGGGGACCGGCGGCGACGGCGGCGTCGGACCCGGCACCGGGGTCGGCGCCGGCTCGGGCTCCGGGCCGTTCGGCGTCGGAGGCTGCGCGGGCTCCGGTGGCTGGACCGGCTCCGGCGGTTCCGGGTTCACCGGCCCGGCCCGGTAGACGGTGGCGGCGGCGGGCGGGGCGGCCCCCACCGAGGCGGCGACCTCCTCGGCCGAGACGCGGCTCAGGCCGGGCACGGATGCGCTGGCCCGGGCGGGTGCGCCTGACTCAGCTGCCGAGGACGCGCCACCGAGCGGGGCCGGGCGGTCGGCGGCGGTCGGCGTCGGCTCGGCGGATTCGGCGGGCGAGGTCGCGGAGCCGTGGTGCGGTCCCGAGCCGGTTCCGTCGGCGGCGTCCGCCTGCCGGGCCGGTGCGTTGTCAGGGCCTGCCGAGTCCACGGCGTCGGCGGGTGCCGCGACGTCCCCTGCGGCCGCGTCCGTGGCGGCGGGCGGCGCGGATGCCGACGGCCTGGGTGCGGGCGGAGCGGGCGCGGGTGCGGGCACACGTGCGGAACCGGAGACGCGGGGCGCCGGGATGGCCGCCGGAGCGCCGCCGGTCGTGCCCGGGGAGGCGTCGCCGTCCGGCTCGGCCGGTGTGGCGACGGGCCCAGGCGCCACGCCGGCCATCATCCGGGTGGTGCACATCGCGCCTGGCCCGACGCCCACCTTCACGATGTCCGCGCCCGCGACGACCAGGTCGCGTACCCCG